>DASWVJ010000151.1:0-2414 GCA_036406295.1 Bradyrhizobium sp. | reverse complement strand
GATCCGCATCGAACTCGCGCGCGAGCAGGGACATCCCGAGGGCGCGCACGACATCGCCTACATCCTCATCGCGCCGCTCAATAACGACGGCCAAATCGACGCCGAAGCGTGGCGGCAGCACCGCGAGGCCTGCCGTGTCGCGCGGCTGCGGCCGGGACAGGCGACGGTGCATGGCCATCTCGTGCACCGCCGTGGCGGTTCCTGGGCCTTCGAATACGGCACCGGCATTCCCGACGAGGGCGGCTATCACTTCAACGAGGAACGTTTTGTGCCCGGCGAATATGTCTCGGTGAACGAGGAAGGCCGCATGCATCCGTTCCGCGTCGTCTCGGTGGGACGGCTCTGACCGGCTCGCTCCTGCCTTCTGCCGCGCGGCCGTCCTGTCTCAGGGCCCCCAGAGCTGTCCGTCAAGGGTGGTCTCTGCCGAGACCATCTCATCCCCGGCCGATTTGCCCAGCATCACGCGGTGGATTCCGCCTACAATGTGCCATTGACGGGCGGCACCATCGAAACGGGCGACGAGCCGGGGATCGGCACTTAGCGTCACCATGCGGCTCTCGCCGGGCTTCAGCTGGATCCGCTCGAATCCGAGCAGTCGCAATCGTGGTCCGTCCGGAGCATCCGTGAGGTAAAGCTGCGGCACATCGGCGCCTTCGCGTTCGCCGGTATTGGCGACCGTGAAAGTTGCGACGATTGTCTTGCCCCCGACGACCTTCAGGTCGCTGTACCGGAAGCTCGTATAGCTCAGGCCGTGACCGAAGGCGTACATCGGCTTGCGGTTCTTGTGCGCATACCAGCGATAGCCGACTTCCGCTCCCTCGTCGTAGCGGATCGTCACTGGTGTGCCCCATGGCGTGCCAAGTCCAGGCAATTCCGGCCGCGGCGTCTGTGCAAGATTTTCCGGGAACGTCACCGGCAATCGGCCCGACGGATTCACTTCGCCCGTGAGCACCTCGGCGATCGCCTGGCCACCGGCCTGACCCGGATACCACGCCTGGACGATCGCCTTGACCTTGTCGCGCCAGGGCATGGAAACCGGATTGCCGGTCTCCAGCACCACGATCGTGTTCGGGTTGGCGGAGGCGACTGCGTCGATCACCGCGTCCTGGCCCCACGGCAGTGAGAGGTCGGCAGCGTCGAATCCCTCGCCTTCCACCCGGATGCCGAAAGCGATCACGACGTCCGACCGCTTCGCGATCAACACAGCCTCCGCAGGCGTATAGCCGGGATCGAATTCAAACTGCGCATCGGGACGCAGCTTCTTCAATTCCGCCAGCGGCGACGGTGCGAACAGGAGGAGATTGCGCCCCGCCCCCATGATGCCCGGACCGCCGATCTTGATAAGACCGGCGAAACCGCCCACAGGAAGCACGGCGCCCGAACCCGTGCCGCTGATGACCCCTTCCTGGGCATGGCCACCGATCACCGCGACCTTCAACGGCCGGCCCGTCGCAAGCGGCAACGCGCCGTCGTCGTTCTTCAGGAGCACGATGCCCTGCCGTGCAGTCTGAAGCGCTATCTCGTTGTGCCTCGCCATGTCGACCGCGGGTGCCGATTCCCACCTGTCGACGCCGACTGCGTATGCGGAACGCAGGATGCGACGAACCATGTCGGAAAGCCGTTCCTTCGGCAGTTTGCCTTCGCCATGGGCCCTTTCGCAGCCGGTCGGTGAATGCCTCTGCGCCCCATTGCCGCACATCCATCTGCAGACCGGATTCCTGATCGAGCCCCTTCAGCGCGTAGTCCCACTCGGGCACCGCGCCCCAATCGGACATCACGTAGCCCTTGTAGCCCCAGGCATCCTTGAGCACCTCGTTCAGAAGGTGCTGATTGCCGCTGACATACTCGCCGTTGACCTTGTTGTAGCCGCTCATGATCGAGCCGGGTTGCGAGCGCTCGATTGCGATCTGAAACGCGAGCAGATCGGACTCCCGATGCGCCGCCGGATCGATGATGGCGTCCAGCCAATGTCGGTTGGTCTCGTTGCAGTTGAGCGTGAAGTGCTTGAGCGTCGAGATGACGCCCTCGCCCTGAATGCCGTTGACGGCTTCCGCTCCGAGGACGGCGCTCACCCACGGATCCTCCGAGTAATATTCGTAGTTGCGGCCATTGCGCAGATCGCGGGCGAGATTGATTCCGCCGGCCAGCATGACGTTGAAGCCCCGGATGCGAGCCTCCCTGGCGATGGCAGCGCCGCCCTCGCGCGCCAGCTGCGGATTGAAGCTCGCGCCGATGAGAATGGAAGCTGGGAACGCCGTGGCACCCTTGTCGTCGGGTCGATAGCCGGGGTTGGTGACGCCCATGCTCGCGTCACTCGCTTGCAGCGCGGGAATTCCGAGTCGTGGAATCCCGGGCGTATACCCCGCACTCATGTTGGTGACGTTTTCAGGAATGCGCTTGTCGCGCGGGACGCC
>DASWVJ010000150.1:0-5239 GCA_036406295.1 Bradyrhizobium sp. | reverse complement strand
GCGCCGAATTCCTGCAGCAGGCCCTGCGTGACCTTGTAGGCGCCCTGATATTCGGCGACCTCCTCGCCCATGATGAACACGTCGGGGTCGCGGCGCATTTCCTCGGCCATCGCATCGCGCAACGCGTCGCGGATGGTCTGCGTGACGAACTCGGTACCCTCAGGCACTTCCGGCTCGGGCTCGCTGACGGCAGCCGGGGCGGTCGGATGGGCTGCGGCCTTGGGCTGCGGCGCTTCCGCCTTGGCTTCAGTTGGCGCGGCGGACTCGGCGGCCTTGGCGGTGGGCGCCGGTGCCTTGGCGAGATCGGCGGCGTTCTCGCCGTCGGCGAGGATCATCGCGATCGGCGTGTTCACCGCGACGTCGGCAGTGCCTTCGGGAATCAAAATCTTGCCGAGCGTGCCCTCATCGGTGGCCTCGACCTCCATGGTCGCCTTGTCGGTCTCGATCTCGGCGATGACGTCGCCGGACTTGATCGGCTCGCCTTCCTTTTTCAGCCATTTGGCGAGGTTGCCCTTCTCCATCGTGGGCGACAGCGCAGGCATCAGAACTTGAATCGGCATGGGTGCTCCGGAAACTTAGGCCTTTTGTTTGAGCATGATCTTGTCCGAAAACCGGTTTCCACTTTTCGGGATCATGCTCTGCTTGCGCTTAGCGGTAGACGTCGGTCCACAGCTCCGACGGATCGGGCTCGGGATCTTTCTGGGCAAAATCGGCCGCGGCGTTGACGACCTCGCGGACCTCGGCGTCGATCTTCTTCAATTCATCCTCGCTGACCTTGGCGGCAAGCAGGCGGTTGCGCACCTGCTCGATCGGATCGGAGTCGTGGCGAACTTTCTCCACCTCCTCACGGGTGCGATACTTCGCAGGGTCCGACATCGAGTGGCCACGGTAGCGATAGGTCTGCATTTCAAGAATAAAGGGGCCGTTGCCGGCGCGGCACCAGGCGACCGCTTCATCGGCGGCGGCCTTCACGGCGCGCACGTCCATGCCGTCGGCCTGCTTGCCCGGGATGTTGAAAGACGCGCCGCGCTTTGAAAAGTCAGCCTGCGCGGAGGCACGCGATACCGATGTACCCATGGCGTAGCGGTTGTTCTCGATGACGTAGACCACGGGCAGCTTCCACAGCTCCGCCATGTTGAAGCTTTCGTAGACCTGACCCTGGTTGGCGGCGCCGTCGCCGAAATAGGCGAGCGCGACATTGTCGTTGCCACGATAGCGGTTGGCGAACGCAAGGCCCGTACCGAGCGAGACCTGAGCGCCGACGATACCGTGACCGCCGTAGAAATGCTTCTCCACGCTGAACATGTGCATGGAGCCGCCCTTGCCCTTGGAATAACCGCCGCGGCGTCCGGTCAGTTCGGCCATCACGCCGTTGGCAGACATGCCGCAGGCGAGCATGTGTCCGTGATCGCGGTATCCGGTTATGACCTGATCGCCGAGCTTGAGCGCCATCTGCATACCGACGACGACGGCTTCCTGGCCGATGTAGAGATGGCAGAAGCCACCGATCGCACCCATGCCGTAGAGCTGACCCGCCTTTTCCTCAAAGCGGCGGATCAGCAGCATGTCGCGCAACGCCTTCAGTTCCTGTTCTCTGGTGAATTCCGGAGGAGAGCTCGTTCCCTTTTCCTGACCTGAATCCTTGGTGACGGCTTTTTTCGGTGCGGCCATGAACAATTCCGGGTGAGAGAATTAGGAGAAACTTCTCTAGCCCAACTCAAAACGCCGCGAAAGGATTGGCGCGCAGTTGCGGGAATATTGCTATGCCGCACTGCAACCAGCGACATTTTCGTGTTCGCACGACGGCAATTTTGAAATTAGAAAATCACTTCGCGCCGGCCGGCCGGACAATCCGAACCAGATCGCGCGGATTGGCATAGTTGAGCTGGAATCGTGCACGCTCGTCCAACATGTCGGGATCGATCTGGCCGGAGCGAAGCAGCGCCACCCGTTGCTCGCCTTCGGCGCGCTCGCGCTTGAGCCGCGCCAGTTCGGAGGTCAGGGCAATGATCTCCTGATCGAGCTCCTGCCGGGCATTGAGGCCGTATTTGCCGGTATAGGCGTTGACGCCGAAATAGCTGACCAGCAGCCCCGCCATCGTATAGAGGGCGAGCCCCGTCAGGAACGATTTGAGTCGGCTACGCGATACCATGGCCGCCAAGATGCGGCCATGCGGTTAACGGAGCGTTAGCCTTTCCCGCCGACTTCAGCGGTTCTGCTTCTCGATGAAGGCTGCGAAGGCGACAAGATATTGCTCCAGCACCTTCTGGAGCGACTCTTTGACCAGCTCGCCCTTATCGTTGAAGGCATCGCCGACCATGGTGAGGTACGTCTCCGGCTGGCCGAGGATCGGACCCGAAATGCCGGGCAGAATGTTCTGCAAATGCTTGGCGGCGTTGACGCCGCCGAGCGGGCCCGGCGAGTTGGAAACGATGCCGATCGGCTTGCCGAGGAACGAGCTCTTGCCATAGGGCCGCGAGGCGACGTCAATGGCGTTCTTCAGCACGCCGGGGATCGAGCGATTGTATTCCGGCGTCACGAACAGCACGCCGCTCGACTTCTGCAGCTTCTCGCGGAACGCGAGCCAGTCCGCCGGCGGGTTGGCCTCGAGATCCTGGCTGAAATTGGAAATGCCGTGCGGCGTCATCACGTCGAGCTTGAGCGATGCAGGTGCGAGCTTGGCCAGCGCATTGGCGACCTTGAGCGAAAAGCTCTCCTTGCGGAGGCTGCCGGCGATCGTGACGATGGTATGAGCCATTAAAAATTCCCCTTCTTCGAAGTGCGAGCGGTGTGCCTGACCTAGCGTCCCTGCGGGAACCATGCAAGTGCATGGAAGCCGCCATTTGGAAACGAAACGTTTTCGAGATTGCGATTGCCAAACGAAAAAAGCCGCCCCGCAAGCGGCGGCCCGCCAAGTCAGCTTATGTCAAGGTCAGCTCATATGACGCGCGGTCAGATCACCGGGTTCCACGCCACCGGCACCAGACGGTATTTGCTGCCGTCCTTTTCTACATGCCCGATCGAGGGGAACGTGAAGTGGAAGCCGATCACCATCGCCTTTTCGGATGAAGCCATGTCGTAGAACTTGTGACGGGTCGCCTGCGCCGTCATCGGATCGACATCGTAAGCAACGTGCCAGTCCGGATTGCGCAGGAAGAACTCGGGAATGTTGGTGACATCCGCCTGGATCAGCGCGCGTGAATTGCCCGATACCAGCGCGAACGAGGTATGCCCGGGCGTATGGCCCGGGGTTGCGATCGAGGTGATGCCGGTGACGACCTCCTTGTCCCAGTCATATTTGGTCACCTTGTTCTCGATGCCGGCATAGATCTTTCGCACATTGGCGAAATAGTTCTTCATCATCGCGTTGGACTCGGCATTGGCAGCGTTGTCGTCGCTCATCCAGAATTCCCAGTCCTTTGCCGGCACCATGATCTCGGCATTGGGGAACGCCATCGAGCCGTCGGCGGCGCGGATCCCGTTGGTGTGATCGGGATGCAGATGCGACATCAGCACAATGTCGATGCTCTTGGGGTCGACGCCGGCAGCGGCAAGGTTCTGCAGCGTGCGGCCGACCGCGCCCTTGCTCGACTCGAGATTGGCAACGCCGTTGCCGCAGTCGATCAGCACCAGCTTGCTGCCGGTATTGATGAGCTGAGGGTTGAACGGCACGGTCACCATGCCCTTTGGCATGTAGGCAGCTTCGGCCGCGGCCAGCGCCTGCTCCTTCGGCACGTTCTTCACGAAGGCGTCCGGCATCGGAAAGGTGCGCGCACCGTCATTGATCGAGGTGCATTCGAAGCTGCCGACCTTGTAACGGTAGAAACCCGGCGCTTGCGCGCCGGACGCCGGCGCCGCCGCACGAACCGTCGATACGGCCAAGGGCGACAGTGCTGCGGCAGCGCCGAACGCAGCCGCGCCCGCCAACAGGTCACGCCTGTTCAGTTCGCTCATGATGTTCCTCCCCGTGTAAGGCTGGCGGTTTCCCCGCCCCTCTTTTTGCGGCGGGAATGTTCTCCCGTTACCGGGAGAACGCAAGCCGGATTCATGGGGCGGACGGCGCCCTCACGCACCCTTGTTGGGGTTGATCAGGAATTTCTCGCCGGTCGAGCGCTTGTTGTAGACGGCGATGTTGGCGGGATCGAGCGTCTCCGGCAGAGACACCACCTTGGTGTAGTGACTGGCGAAGGTGGTCTTCAGTTCGGACGCCACGCGCTGGCGCAAGCGGCCGATCTCGGCAGGCCCGATCTTCTGCAGGAACGGCGTCAAGAGCCAGCCGCCGACGCCCCAGGTCAGGCCGAAGTTGCGAGCCAGCTCGGTCGGACGGGTGTCGAGGCTGCCGTAGATGTAGACCTGCTTGTAAACGTTCGAGCCGTAGCGGCTGTATTCCTTGGCGGTCTTGTTGGCGGCGATCTCCATCGCGGTCAGAATCTGGCTCGCCAGCTTGCCGCCGCCGATGGCATCGAACGCAATGGTGGCGCCGGTCTCCACCAGCGCATTGGTGAGATCGTCCATGAAGGTTGGCGCGGTGGAATCGACGACGTATTTGGCGCCGATCTTTCGCAGGATGTCGGCTTGCTCCTTGCTGCGCACGATGTTGACGAGGCCAATGCCGTCCTTGATGCAGATCTTGTTGAGCATCTGGCCGAGGTTCGAGGCGGCTGCGGTGTGCACCAGCGCCTTGTGGTTCTCGCGGCGCATGGTCTCGGTCATGCCGAGCGCGGTCAGCGGATTGACAAACCAGGACGCGCCGTCTGCGGCCGTGGTGCCAGGCGGCAATTCCATGACGTCGCGCGTCCTCAGCACGCGATATTGCGAATACATCGCGCCGCCGATCATCGAGACGGTCTTGCCCATCAGCGCCTTCGCCACATCCGACGATCCCGTCTTGATCACGACGCCGGCGCCTTCGTTGCCGACCGGCAGCGACTGATCGAGCCGCGCCGCCATCATGCGCATCGCCGCTTCCGGCATCCTGGCGGTAACGACGGGAGAATCCTTCGTGCCGGAAACTTTCGCGGTCGACATGTCGGCCGGTCCGATCAACAGCCCGAGGTCGGAAGGGTTGATCGGGGTCGCCTCGACCCGCACCACCACTTCGTCTTCGGCCGGATCGGGCGTCGGGACATTCACCAGCGACAGTTCAAGCTCGCCGCTCTTCTTGACCAGCGAACGCAATTGAAGTCCGCTTTTGCCGTCACCCATACCTAACTCCTCCCTACCGACCAGCTGCGCTTTT
>DASWVJ010000149.1:0-6419 GCA_036406295.1 Bradyrhizobium sp. | reverse complement strand
ACCGCCGCCTGTCCGACCTTGCCGTTGACGCCCATCACCAGCACGGTCTCGCCCGGTTTCGGCATGCCGGCGCGCCGCAGGCCTTCCATCGCGGTGACAAAGGGCACGCCGATGCCGGCGGCTTCTTCCCAGGAAATCGAGCCGGGCTTTTCGACAACGGCTTCGGTCTCGACCGCCAGGTGCGTGGCATGGGTGCCGTCGCGGCGAATGCCGAGATCGCCGGAGGAGCCGAACACCTCGCGCTCGATCCAGTCGGCGGGGCCGTCGATGACGATGCCGGCATAGTCGCGCCCCGGAGTGCGCGGGAAGACCGCATAGGGCATGAGGCCCGTGGCCGCCTTCACATCGGACGGGTTGACCGCAGCCGCCTTGACCTCGATCAGCAGTTCATTGGGCGCGCGCGTCAGGCTCCGCCGCTCGACGACCGGCGCGATGCCGGCCACGTTCTCGGCCTTCACTTGCAGGCGCACGCAACGCGCCTCGACCGGCACGGGCGGACCATCGGGAATTTTAGGGGCGAGTTGCATGAAGTCTCCGGGAGAGTCGGACTAACGGCTTAGATCAAGACGTTAGTTCCAGACAAGCCCCCTGCTCTAGCTCCTCATCTCGAAGAGCGCGCATGGCGCGCGTCTCGAAGGATGAAGGCCCCGGACCCCATGGTTCGAGACGGCGCTTTACGGCTCCTCACCATGAGGGTCACTTCGGCCGCTTGTCGTGAACACGCTTGGCCTTGCCGAGCGAGCGCTCCAGCGTTTCCGGGGCCACGGCGCGGATGCTGGCGGTAATGCCGATCGTATTCTTGATGAAAATGGCCACCTTCTCGGCATGAATGGTGAGCCCGGCACCGTCCCAGTGCCCGGGCCGGGCCTCGGCCAGCACCGTCATTTCGTCCATGCGGCCTTCGCGCGTCAGTTCGATGATGAAGTGGCCGCCGCACCAGTCGGTGGCGAGCAGCGCTTCCTCGATCTGGGTTGGGAACACGTTGACGCCGCGCAGGATGATCATGTCGTCGGATCGGCCGGTGACCTTCTCCATCCGCCGCATCGCCGGCCGCGCCGTGCCGGGCAGAAGCCGCGTCAGGTCTCGGGTGCGATAGCGGATCACGGGGAAGGCTTGCTTGGTGAGCGAGGTAAAGACCAGTTCGCCCTTCTCGCCGTCCGGCAGCACCTTGCCGGTCTCGGGGTCGATCACCTCGGGGTAGAAATGATCCTCCCAGATGTGCAGGCCGTCCTTGGTCTCCACGCATTCCTGCGCCACACCGGGGCCGATGACCTCGGAGAGACCGTAAATGTCGGTCGCGTCCATGTCGAAGGCCTGCTCGATCTCGGCGCGCATCGCATTGGTCCAGGGCTCTGCGCCGAAGATGCCGAACTTCAGTGCCGACTTTCGCGGGTCGAGCCCCTGCCGCCTGAACTCGTCAAGGATCGCCAGCATGTAGCTCGGCGTCACCGTGATGATGTCGGGCCGGAAGTCGTTGATGAGCTGCACCTGCCGCTCGGTCATGCCGCCGGAGACCGGCACAACGGTGCAGCCGAGTTGCTCGGCGCCGTAGTGCACCCCCAGGCCGCCGGTGAACAGGCCATAGCCATAGGCATTGTGGATGATCATGCCGGTGCGCCCGCCGGCGGCGCGGATCGAGCGGGCCATCACGTCCGACCACAAGTCGATGTCGGCCTGGGTATAACCGACGACGATCGGCTTTCCCGTCGTGCCTGACGAGGCATGCACGCGCACCAGCTTTTCGCGCGGCACGGCGAACATGTTGAAAGGATAATTGTCGCGCAGGTCCGTCTTCGCGGTGAACGGGAATTTGCCGAGGTCGGAAAGCTCTTTGAAGTCGGACGGATGCACGCCCGCACTGTCGAAGGCGCGCTTGTAGTGGCCGACATTGTCGTAGGCATGCTTTAGCGACCAGGCCAGGCGCCTGGTCTGCAGCGCCGTCATCTCGTCGCGCGAGGCGCGCTCGGCGGCGTCAAGTTCAGGACGATACTGGTCGCCTTTCGATTTCAGGCTTGTCGAAGCCATGGTGCGTTTCCTCTGGAGCTATCATTCTTGTTTCTTGTCAGTACCGGCCACCGGCAGCCAGGCCCCGGCAATGGTGCGGGAATGGCCGCGAAATTCCGCGATCACCACATCGTCAGCGGTGACACGCACGTCATAGATTCCCGAGCGCCCGCTGCGCGAGATTTCGCGCGCGGTGGCGACCAGCCTGTCGCCGAGCCTCCCCGATCGCAGGAATGTGATGTTGCCTTGCGCCGCGACCACGCGGTCGTTGTGGCTGTTACAGGCATAAGCGAAGGCGGAATCGGCGAGGGTGAAGATAAAGCCGCCATGGGCCATGTGCTGGCCGTTCACCATCTCGGGCCACACCGTCATGGTCAGCGTCGCGCGGCCGGGGCCGATATCGACGATCTCCATGCCAAGGCCCTTTGAGGCGTCGTCTTGCTTCCACATCGTCTCCGCGCAAGCGCGCGCGAGGTCGTCCGGCGATAGCGTGGCCTTGACGTTCACCTGTCCACTCCAGAGCTCTTACCGGGCTCGCTCGGCACGAGCCTCGTTGATCTTGTTCAGTCAGTCTGGGCGCGAAGCACGCAAGGTGTCAACGCGCCCACCTGTCTCTCATCCGTCGTTCCGGGGCGCGCGAAGCGTGCGCCATGGGGCGCAATTGCGCCCGGAGAACCTCGTCATTCTCAGGAGCGCAAGGTGCGCTCCATAGTTCGATGCTGTGCATCGCCCCGGAATCACGGGACTAGACATGGTCGTAATCGACCACAACCTTGTCGGAGCACGGCCGCGCCTGGCAGGTCAGGATGAACCCGGCCTTCAGCTCCCACGGCTCCAGCGAATAGTTCACCTCCATCTGCGCCTCGCCCTCGACGAGCTTGGCGCGGCAGGTCGAGCACATCCCGCCTTTGCAGGCGAACGGCAGGTCGACACCGGCGCGCAGCGCGGCATCGAGAATGGCCTCGCCCTCGGCAACCGGCACCTCGCGCCGCTTGCCGTCGATGATCAGCGCGGCCATCGCCTTGGGCGGCGCGCCGGGTTCAACGGTATTCTTCGGGCGTGGCTTGCCGCCGAATTCCGAGACGAAGCGCTCGACATGAATCTTTTCGTCGGCAATGCCAATGGCCCGGCACGTCGCCTCGATGTCCTCGCTCATGCCAGTCGGGCCGCAGATGAAGACGTGATCGACATGTACGGCCGGCACCAGCGAGCGCAGGAGCACCCTCACCTTGTCGCCGTCGAGCCGGCCATGCAGGATCGGGATGTCCTGCTCCTCACCGGAAATCACGTGGAACAGCGAGAGCCGTTGCAGGAAGCGGTCCTTCAATTCTTCCAGCTCCTCGAGGAACAGCATACCGTCGGCGGTGCGATTGCCGTAGAACAGAAAGAAGCGGCTCTGCGGCTCGCGCGCCAGCACGCCCTTGATGATGGACAGGACCGGTGTGATGCCGGAGCCGGCGGCGAAGCCGACATAGAGCCGTGCCTGATCCGGCGCATGCGCGACGCCAAAGCGGCCGGTCGGCGTCATCACGTCGAGCTCGTCGCCGGCCTTCAGTTCCTCGGCAGCCCAGTTCGAGAACGCGCCGCCATCAACCTTCTTGACGGCGATGCGCAGCTCGCCGTCATCGGGGCCGGAGCAGATCGAATAGGAACGGCGCACTTCCTCGCCGTCCATGGTGGTGCGCAGCGTGAGATACTGCCCGGGCAGGAAGCTGTAGTCGCCTGCCAGCTCGCTCGGGATCGCAAAGGTCATCGAGATCGCATCCGCCGTTTCGCGGCGAAGGTCGTTGACGGCAAGGCGGTGGAAGCGCGGGGTGGTCATGGCTCACCACCTTCCGTCATTGCGAGGAGCGAAGCGACGAGGCATCCACCTTTCCCCGCAGGGACAGATGGATTGCTTTGCTTTGCTTTGCTTTGCTTTGCTCGCAATGACGGCGTTCTCGGTTCGGTATCGTTCATGATCAGTGACACTTGAAATAATCGAATGGTTCACGGCAGCTGTTGCAGCGCCACAGCGCCTTGCAGGAGGTCGATCCGAATTCGGAGATCAGTTCGGTATCGACAGAGCCGCACTGCGGGCACGCCACCTCAAGCACGCCGAACAGCGCGCGGCGGCCGGAGCCGGCGACCGGCGGAGCGATGCCGTACTCTCGCAGCTTCCGCCTGCCGTCCTCGCTCATCCAGTCTGTGGTCCAGGCCGGCGAGAGCACGGTGCGGATCGTCGGCCGGGCGATCCCCTCGCGCTCAAACGCAAGCTCGATCTCCAGCGCGATCATGTTCATGGCGGGGCAGCCGGAATAGGTCGGCGTGATCGCGACCTCGACGCGGCCATCCTGGACGACGACGTCCCGCAGTACGCCGAGGTCGGCGATGGTCAGCACCGGGATTTCGGGATCGACGACCTGCGCGGCGGCGCTCCATGCCCGCTGCCGCAGGTCAATATCGCTAAAGGTGGCCGTCACCATGTCGCCCCCGGGAAACTGCGCTGCAGCGACTGCAGTTCGCTGAGGAGATGGCCGAGATGCTCGCTATGGTGCCCGATGCGGCCGCCCTGCTGCATCCAGTTGTTCGAAGGCAGCGCCAGCGTCGCCTCGGCAACGACGCCGCTGACAATCTTGAGCCACTGCGCCTTCAGGCCCGCCGGATCGACGGCGATACCCGCGTCGATCAAGCCGCGCTCGGCATCGTCGACGTCGAACATTTCGCCGGTATAGGCCCAGAGATGGTCGATCGCGTCCTGCACCCGCGCGTGGCTTTCCTCGGTGCCGTCGCCGAGGCGGACGATCCATTCCGAGCAATGGCGGAGGTGATAGGCACTTTCCTTCTCCGACTTTGCGGCGATCGCGGCAAGTATTGCGTCCTTCGAGTGCATCATCGCGCGCCAGTAGAGATCGGCGAAGGTCGCATAGAAGAACTGCCGCACCATGGTGCGGGCGAAGTCGCCGTTCGGCTGTTCCACCAGCAGCAGATTGCGGTATTGCCGGACATCGCGCAGGTAGGCGAACTTGTCTTCGTCGTTGTCCTTGCCTTCGACCTTGGCGGCGTAGCTGTAGAGCTCACGCGCCTGGCCAAGCAGGTCGAGCGCCATGTTGGCGAGCGCCATGTCTTCTTCCAGGACGGGCGCGTGGCCACACCATTCCGACAGGCGGTGGCCGAGGACCAGCGCGTCATCCGCGCGGCGCAGCGTGTAGAGCACCAGCGGCGTTTCGGAGACTTTGATCGAGGGCGCAGCCATTTCAGTCTCTTCGTTGTCAGACCCTCATCCTGAGGAGCGCGGAACGCGCGTCTCGAAGGATGAAGGCTACCGTGCGGGCCTCATGGTTCTCCCGGCGATGCGAAGCATCGTCCGGAGACGCGCGTTCCGCGCTCCTCATCATGAGGGGTGAGAGTTACATATGTCCAACTTCTTCCGGCACTTCGTAGAACGTCGGATGCCGATAGATCTTCGACTCCGCCGGCTCGAACATCATGCCCTTTTCCGACGGATCGGATGCTGTGATCGCGTTCGACGGCACGACCCAGATCGACAGGCCCTCGCCGCGGCGGGTGTAGATGTCGCGCGCGGCCTGCAGCGCCATCGTGGCGTCGGCCGCATGCAGGGAACCGCAATGCTTGTGCGCGAGCCCGTTGCGGCTGCGGATGAAGACTTCCCAGAGCGTGGTGTTCGGCGTCGCCATGGCGCCCTCCTGCTATTCGGCGGCCTGCGCGAGCTGACGCGCTTTCCGCTTCTCGGCATAGGCGGCCGCCGCCTCGCGCACCCAGGCGCCTTCCTCGTGTGCCTTGCGCCGCGCCGCCATGCGGTCACGGTTGCAGGGACCGTTGCCGGCCAGCACCTGCTTGAATTCGTTCCAGTCGATTTCGCTGTAACGCCAGTGGCCGTCGGCATCCTGCGTCATGCCGGGATCGGGAATGGTGAGGCCAAGGAACCGCGCCTGCGGCACGGTGGCATCGACGAATTTCTGGCGCAGCTCGTCATTGGAGAAGCGCTTGATCTTCCATTTGGTGGAGGTGTCGCCGTGCTGGCTCGCCTGGTCGGGCGGGCCGAACATCATCAGCACCGGCCACCACCAGCGATCAAGCGCATCCTGCGCCATCGCCTTTTGCTCCTCGCTGCCGCGACAGAGCGTAAGCATGATCTCGTAACCCTGGCGCTGGTGGAAGGACTCCTCCTTGCAGACGCGGATCATCGCGCGCGCATAAGGACCGTAGGAGCAGCGGCACAGCGGGATCTGGTTCATGATCGCCGCGCCATCGACGAGCCAGCCTATCGTGCCGATGTCGGCCCAGGTCAGGGTCGGATAGTTGAAGATCGAGGAGTATTTCGCCTTGCCCGCCAGCATCGCATCGACCAGCTCTTCGCGCGATGAGCCGAGCGTCTCGGCGGCGGCGTAGAGATAGAGACCGTGGCCACACTC
>DASWVJ010000148.1:0-9707 GCA_036406295.1 Bradyrhizobium sp. | reverse complement strand
GCCGGCGGATGCGCGCGGATATTTCTGCATGACCGCACCGAAGGCGGCGCAGGCCGCCTCCTTCTCCTTCAGCGCCGCCAGCGACTGGCCGAGCCGCAGCATCGCGTCGGGAGCTTTCGCGGACTTCTCGTAGTCGCTGGTCACGCCGAGGAAGGCCTGCGCGGCTTCACGATATTGCTGGCGCTGGAAATAGCTTTCGCCGAGCCAGTATTTCGAATCCGCAACCAGTGCATCCTTCGGATATTTCTGCGCGAAGTTCTTCATGGTCTCTTCGGCCAGCGCGTAGTCCTTGCGCTGCATGTAGCCGATGCCGAGATCGAACTCGTCGCGCGGCGTCGCCGACGGCGGCAACGTGGTGAGCGAAGCGGTAGGCGCCTGCGGCGGGGCCATGGCCCCGCCGGTCGGGCGCGGGCTCACGCTGCCGAGATCAAGCGGCTCGCCGGGGGCGCGGCCGCCGCGAGCGCCGATTGCGGCCTCGTTGCTGATCGGCATCTGGCCGCCGCCGAGCGCGCGCGGCGCACCGGGCGCGTTCGGGTTCTGCGAGGGGTCGAAGGCATCGCCCCGTCGGCGGTTGCCGACGGCCGGCGTGGCCGGTTCCTGAACGATAGGCGCCGGCGCGGCGATCTGCGGCTCGTAGCTGCCCTGCTGCTGCGGATAGGTTGCCGGATAGCCCTGCTGCGGCTGCTGATACCCACCCTGCTGCGGATAGGCCGGCTGCCGGTAGGCGGGATTGGCCTGCGCCGGCGGCGCGGCAGCGACATTCGGCTGGGCTGCCGGCGGTGCACCCGGCGCGCCCGGGGGAGCGGTGCCAAGCTGGCGTAGGCGCTCCTCGAGCTGCCGGTTGCGGTACTGCAGTTCCTCGTTCTGGCCGGTGACCTGGCGGAGCTGGTTCTCCAGTCGCTGGATTCGCATTTCGAGGTCGGCATCCTGGGCCAAGGCTGGAGCAACCAGGGCTGGAACAACAAAGGCCTGCGGGGCGATGGCGAGCACCGCGGCGGCGGCCACGGTGCGGAAAATCGTGTGCAGTTTGGGTGACATATTGTCCTGACGGCGAAAATCGGCGCGACAAGCGGGAATCACATGAGGACGGAGTACGCCGGAATTGTGACTGAGACAAAGGGGTTTTCGGCGTCGGTCCGGTCAACAAAACGAAACCGGCGCCCCGCGGGACGCCGGCCACGAACTCACCCCAAGCTACGAACCCTCGTTTAGGAGCTGGCGTTCAGGACAGTGACCGCGCGGCGATTCTGCGACCAGCAGGAGATGTCGTTACAGACCGCGACCGGGCGCTCCTTGCCGTAGGAGATGGTGCGCATGCGGCTCGGATCGATGCCGCGCGAGGAAAGGAACGAACGCACTGCCTGGGCGCGGCGGGCGCCGAGGGCGATGTTGTATTCGCGGGTGCCCCGCTCGTCGGCATGGCCCTCGATGGTGAAGGAGTAGCGGTTATAGGTCTGCAGCCACTGCGCCTGCCTTTCCAGGGTGGCGATCGCCTGCGGGCTGAGGTCGGTCTGGTCGCTTTCGAAGAAGACGCGGTCGCCAACATTGACCACGAAGTCCTGCTGGCTGCCCGGGCTGGCGGCGCTCGCCATCGCATCCGAGCCGACATTCTTGTTGGCGCAGGCGCCCATGGTCAGCGCCACCGCCAACACAGCGGCCAGCTTCAAACCCTGGAGGATACGCATCTGGTTTCTCATTCCGGAGCCTCCACGCTCACGTTCTCGGTACTGTCATCCGGTCTACAGGGCGTTGGTTAAGCGAACGTTCCGTCAACCTTGATGGGGTGTTGCCAGTACCGCTCAAATGCCGGCAAACGGCGAAAAGCGACTGCGATAGTTAATCATTTGTAAATATGGCGCGATGGTGGAGGCAAGTGGCTCAGGCGGCTGGAACAGCCTGTTCCGGCGGCGTTTCTGTCGGAATTCCGTGGACCGCTGCAAGGCGGCAACGGTTTGCCCGCAAACCGGGCGAACACCGGCCAGTGCAGGCGCGGAAAACCGCAGCCGTGGCCCGGGCGACTTTTAGGACTCGGGGACCAGCGAGGTGCAGACGCCAACCGATTTCGGCTGCGGCCCGGCGGCGCGTTCGAACAACATCCGCCGCTCATAGGCGCTGGAGCGCATATAGGGGAAGCGCTGGAACACGGTTTCCCGAATCTCGGCATAGTTGGCCGCCACCAGCCCGACCGGCTTGATCAGGCCGGGGTAAAGCCGCGGTTCTCCCCACGGCTCCTGCAGGAAGACCTTGCGGTAGAAGGCGCGGTGCTCGGGGCGCACATTGGCAAGCCCGATGTCGGCGTTGAAATAGCCACACGCGACATAACCGAGCCGCACCGTCACATAGGGCAGCTCGGGGAAGCGCTTTGCCTTTTCCGGGTCGGCGACGAAACGCGTGGGATCGATGATGAGCTTGCCGCGCTCCAGCTCCGGGTGCAGGAGGTCGGCAAACATCTCCGAGGACGGCGAGCCGCGCCACTCCGAGGTCAGGACGCTGATCCGGATCGAGCTGCACAGCTCGCCATGAATGTAGATGCCGAATATGAAATTGTTCGCGAGGTCGTCGTACCGGTCCGTGACCATTCCGCTTTCGGAGGGAAGGATCGCGCCCTCGCGCAAATAGGCGCGGTAGCGCAGGCGATACATCTCTTCCTTGTCTTGCCGCGTCTCGATGCGGCGGTAGTCGACATGTTCAAGGAGGTTGTTGCTGCGTGAGGGGACGATCGCAATAGCTTCGGCAGACCTCATCAAATACCCCTCACCCACACAACAACCTCAGCGCGTACTCGTAGAATTAACAGTTCCTTAACAAGGATGCAAACCTATCGCGACATTAGGGTTAACCACCCGCCACGGTCGTAGTACGAAGCCTTCTCGGCGAAGGCGCTTCAGGCGATGGAGCTGACGAGGAGCAGCGCTCCCTCGGAGGAGCGGCGGCCGTGCGAGGCCTTGAGGAGCTGACGGATACGCACGGCCGGGACCGGCCGGCTGAACAAGTACCCCTGAGCCTCACTCACAGTGCCATCGGCGCTGATCCGCTCCAGTTGCTCATTGGTCTCGATGCCCTCCACCACCACGGACATGCCAAGGTCGGCGGACAAGCGCGCCACCCCGCGCAGCAGAGTAAGCGGCCGGTCGGAATCGATTCCCTCCAGGAAGGAGCGATCGATCTTGACCTTCTGCAGCGGGAAATTGTGCAGGTAGCTGAGGCTGGAGTAGCCGGTGCCGAAGTCATCCAGCGAGATGCGTACGCCGAGCGCGTGCAGCTGCGCCAGCACGTCGTGGGTGAGCTGGGTGTTGCGCAACAGCGAGGATTCCGTGATCTCGATCTCCAGCCGCTCGGCCGGCAGTCCGGAGACTTCGAGCGCGTAGCGGACTTCGCTGAGGATATCGCGCTGGTGGAATTGCTGCGGCGAGAAGTTGACGGCGACGGAAACGCCCGCCGGCCACTTCATGCATTCCATGCACGCCTTGCGCAGGATCCAGCGGCCGAGATCGACAATCAGGCCCATGTCCTCGGCGATGGGTATGATGTCGATCGGCGATACCGTGCCGCGCACCGGATGGTTCCAGCGCAGCAGCGCCTCGCAGGTTGAAATCTTGCCGGACTTCAGGTTGACCAGCGGCTGGTAGTAGAGCTCGAACTCCTCGTTCGCCAGCGCCTTGCGCAGGTCGAGTTCGAGGATGCGGCGCGCTTCCACGGTTTGCGCCATCTCGTCGCGGAAGAAGCAATAGGTGCCGCGGCCGTCGGCCTTGGCGCGGTACAGCGCCATGTCGGCGTTCTTGAGCAGCGTGTCGGCGGAAACGCCGGGCGCGGTCATGGCGATGCCGACGCTGGCGCCGATCTCGACCAGGTGGTTGTCGATCTTGTAGCGCTCGCTGAGGCGGTCGACGATGCGCCGGGCGAGCCCGGCGGCGTCCTCGGCCGAATGGATGTTCTGCTGGAACACGACGAACTCGTCGCCGCCGAAGCGGGCGACGAAATCCTCCGGCCGCAGCATCTCGCGCAACCGGTCGGCCACTGCACACAGCAACTGGTCGCCGCAGGGATGGCCGAGCGTGTCGTTGACCTGCTTGAACTGGTCGAGGTCAACGAACAGCAGCGCGGACATGTGGTCGCTGCCCTGCTGGGTCGCCAGCAGGCGGCCGATCTCGTCGCGGAAATTGACGCGGTTGGGCAGCGCGGTGAGTTCGTCGTAGCGCGCCAGATGGCTGATGCGAGCTTCCGCATTGCGCCGCTCGGTGATGTCCTCGAGCAGCACGACGGCACCGCCGCCGGCCATCGGCTGGAACGTCCACGACATGAAGCGTCCCCGTGCCGGATCCGGATCGGTGGTGATCATGTCGCGGGCGCGGGTGTTCTCGATCTCGGCCAGGATCATCTTGCCGCTCGCCACCGTGATCGATCCCGCGAGCACGCAGGCCTCAATGATGTCAGCGGCACGCGCACCACGTTCGATGACGTCGTCGGGCAGATGCATCATTTCGCTGAAACGGTGGTTCATCACGGCCAGACGGCCGTCGGCACGGAACATGCAGAGACCATGCGGCATGTTGTTGAGCGCCGTGTCGAACTGGGACGCCAGCGCCGACTCCCGCTCCCTGCCGATCAAAGCGCGTACGAAGATGTTCTGCAGGCTGCTCGAAATCTGCTTCAGGGAGAAGAAGAACAGCACGTTGAGCAGCGCCATTCCCATGTAATAGACACTGCCATGCAGCACCAGGGCCGCCGTGAGCGGACCAATAGCCAGCAGCATCTGGACGTGGAATATCCATGGACGTCCGTAGGTCCTGCCGCCACCCGCCGCGACGTAGCAAAGCGTCACCGAGGTGGCGATCATGTGGGCGACGGCATCGTCGCTGCCGACCAGCGCGACGAAGCACCACAACCCGAGCGCCAGCGCATAGGCCATCGCGCCGATCTGGTAACGGACTTCCCAACGCGCCACCTGCTCGGCTGTCATCTGCGAGCGGACGCGGTTGAAATATCCCATGTCGAGCGCGCGCAGCGCGCCGGTGATGACGAGGAGCCCGACGCTGGGCCAGAGCCAGACATTGCCGGTCTTCATCGCCGTCATGACCGCGGCGATCGCGGCACAGAGCGCGCCGGCGAACAACGGTCCCGGATTCGTGAACAGAGATTCGACCAGCGCCGCGTGAATCAACGGCGACATCTTTCGATCGACTTCTCCGGTCTCTTTTGCCAGCTGCATCGGCGGTGCACGTCCTGTTCGGGCGTAGTTCTACCGAGAGCAGATGAACTCTTTCTGAGGGAAGAGGGTTAGCGAGTTATTGTTCTCGCGATGCATAATCGAAATTTTCTCGACAAATCAACAAGGTAGGCAAATGTCTGCCGGGTTAGCGATGTGACGATATATTTCCGTTCACGCTGGCATCACGATAGCAGCGGCGACCATGCAGGATCGGAGGCAAAGCCCGGTGTCGGTACGCGCTGCTCGTTGCGGCCGGATACATCGACCGTGAACAGCGACGGCCCGCCGGCGCCGCCGGGATCGCGGAAGAACATCACGACGCGCCCGTTCGGCGCGAAGGTCGGACCTTCGTTGTGATAGCCCGAGGTGAGGATGCGCTCGCCCGAACCGTCCGTCTTCATGATGCCGATCGCGAACTGCCCGCCGCCCTGCTTGGTAAACGCTATGTAATCGCCGCGCGGCGACCATACCGGCGTCGAGTAGGAGCCTTCGCCGAAGGAGATGCGCTGCGCCGGGCCGCCGTTTGCCGGCATCACATAGATCTGCGGCTTGCCGCCACGGTCGGATTCGAAGCACAGCCGCGCGCCGTCGGGCGCATAGGACGGCGAGGTGTCGATCGCCGGCGTGTCGGTCAGCCGCGTGGTGGTCTTGGAGCGCAGGTCCATCACGAACAGGTTGGAGTTGCCGCCCTGCTGCAGGCTCATGATCACGCGCTGGCCGTCCGGCGAGAAACGCGGCGCGAACGACATGCCAGGGAAATTGCCGACGATCTCGCGCTGGCCGGTCTCGATGTTGAAGAGATAGACGCGCGGGTCGCCCTGGCCGAACTCCATATAAGTGATTTCCTGGCTCGACGGCGAGAAGCGCGGCGTCAGCACGAGGTCACTGCCGCGCGTCAGATAGCGCACATTGGCGCCGTCCTGATCCATCAGCGCGAGGCGCTTGACGCGGCGCTCCTTGGAGCCGGTCTCGTCCACGAACACGACGCGGCTGTCGAAATAGCCCTTCTCGCCGGTCAGGCGCTCGTAGATCTGGTCGGAGATGATGTGGGCGATGCGGCGCCAGGATTCCGGCGAGGTGAAATATTGCTGGCCGGCGAGTTGCTGCGCCGTGTTGACGTCCCAGAGGCGGAATTCCGCCTTCAGCCGCCCGTCACCCTGGCGGGTCATGCGGCCGGTCACCAGCGCCTGCGCATTGATGGTCTTCCAGTTCTGGAAGTTCGGCGCCATGTCGACGTTGATGTTCCGCTCGATGAAGGCGGCCTGATCGATCGGCGCAAACAGTCCGCTGCGCTTGAGATTGTTGGTGATGACCTGCGTCACGCCGATACCGACCTCGCCGTCGGCCGGCGTTCCTGCCACGAAATTCGGGATCGCGATCGGCAGCGGCGCGAAGTCGCCTTCCGTGATGGGGACGCGTTTTTGCGCGAGCGCGCTGCGCGGAGAGATCGCAGCAGCGGCGCCGAGCACCGCCATACCGGAAACGATATGGCGACGGTTGAGAAGAAGCTTCTGGTGCAGTTTATCTTGGTCGGTCATCGGTCACTTCAACTTGGATCAAATGGGACTAGCTGCGTTCAGATTGGGCGTTCCTGGAAGACCGGCACAAAGGCCTTCCATTCCTCGAAGAACTGCGCCGGCAAATTGTACGGCTGGCACTGGATGATTGCGCGCAAGGCGCTCTCCGAATAGGCGCGGGCATAGGGCGTAGACGGCGTGCCGTCCGGCACCGGCATCGCCTCCAGCGTGCCGTCTTTCTTCAGGCGGATGTTGAACGCCACTTCCGGCCGCTCCTGCTCGATGCCGCCGTAGGGCTTCTTCCAGCAGTTCTCCACCTGCCGGCGGAACATCGAGCCCCAGGTGGCGGAATTGTCCGACGCACGTCCCTTGGACAGGCCGAGCGAGGCATTCGAATTCAGGGTTTCGCCGGTCACGGCATGCCGTGCAGGATCGCGCTTGTCGATCAGGGCAGCGATCTTCGACTGGTCGAAGACGCGCTCCTTGGGCTTCTGCTGCTCCGGCTTGGCGGCCTGCACAGGCGGCTTCGGCGGCGTCGGCTTCTTCTGTTCCTTCTTGATCGTTTCCGCGATCGGATCGACCGCAGGCTCCGGTTTTTTCTCCTCCGGCTTCGGCTCTTCCTTCGGTTTCTCGACCACCTTGGGAGGATCGGGCTTCTTCTCGACCGGCTTCTCTTCGACCTTCGGCTGCGGGGCCGGCGCGGTGTCGGTAACGACCGGCTGCTTCTCGCTGATCTTGCCGACGGCATCGTCCACGGGCTTCGCCTCGGCAACCTTCTCGACGAGCGGCTTCTTCTCTTCCTGCTTGCCGGTCTTCATGCCGGCGGCGACCTGGGACTCCAGGGAAATGTCGACGCCGACGGATTCTTCCGGCCTCACTTCGAGCGCCCTGGTCGAGAACGACAGCATAACCGCCCCCAGCACGAGCACGTGCAGGGCAACCGATGCAAGCACCGTCTTGTCGACCTTGACCTTCACCTCAGGATCCCTGCTCGGGAATGATCACAATATTCGCCTTGAACCCCGCGGCCTTGATGTTCCCCAACAACTTCATCATGTCAGTGTAGCAGACATCGCGGTCGCCGCGCAGGAAGACCACATTGTCCGCTTCCGTGCGCGTCTCGCGGATGGCCTTGATCTTCGGTAAAAGCTCCTCACTCGAAATCTGGGCGTCGCCGAGATAGAGCTCGACGTTGGAATTGCAGCTACCGCCGGTGCGCTTGACCGAAAGGGTCAGCGGCGGCGCGTTGGACGAGGCCGCATTGCCGCCGCGGGCGATCGGCAGATCGATATCGATCGTGCTGGTCATCAATGGTGCGGCCACCATGAAGATGATCAGCAGCACCAGCATCACGTCCACCATTGGCGTGACGTTGATTTCGGCCATGACGGATTTGCGGCCCCCGCGGCGGCCGCCGCCCGAAGAACCCCCTGCGCTCATGCCCATGATATGGTGCTCACCGCCGCTGCCACCATATGATACCGTCGCATCACCCGCGCTCGTCGATCTGGCGCGAGAGAATCGCCGAAAATTCGTCCGCGAACCCCTCCAGCCGCTGGGCCTGCCGGTTCACTTCCGAGATGAACTTGTTATAGAAAATTGTCGCCGGAATTGCGGCGATCAGGCCTATGGCCGTGGCGAACAGGGCCTCCGCGATGCCTGGGGCCACCACCGCCAGTGAGGTGTTTTTCGACGCCGCGATGGACTGGAAGCTCGACATGATGCCCCAGACCGTGCCGAACAGGCCGACAAAGGGCCCGGCGGAGCCGACGGTCGCCAGCACCAGGAGGCGCCGCTCCAACCGCTCGACCTCCCGCGCGATCGAGACGTTCATCACCTTTTCGATGCGAGCCTGCAGGCCGGCAATGGAGCGGGACTGGCTCTCGAAGGAGCGCTTCCACTCGCGCATGGCCGCGACAAAGCAGGCCGCCATCGACTGCGTCGGCTTGGCGGACAGCGCCCGATAAAGCTCCTCGATCGATTGTCCCGACCAGAAGGCCTGCTCGAAACGATCCATGGAGCGGCGGGTGCGCGCGTAAAGAAAGATCTTGTCGATGGCGATCGCCCAGACCCAGACCGAGCAGGCGAGCAACCCGAGCATGACCGCCTTCACGACCCAATGGGCCTGAAGGAACAGCGCGATCAGCGATACGTCGGCAGCCGGCATGATCGGCAAGGCGGCGGTATCCATCAGCGGTATCCTCTCAACGGAGCGGGATGACGTCTTTAGCCGTCATCGCGCCCCACCCCTTCTCTTGAAACATGATCATTTCGAAAAACCGGTACCCACCTTTTCCGATCACGCTCCGTCGCAAGAACTTCCGGGAGCAAATAGCTGCCGGCTGTACGGCCACGCATCGACGTGGCGATTTGCCTAGCGCGACAGCCTTCATTGTGTCGTTTGGGGGCCCGTCCAAAGCCGGGTCCGAATTCCCCTGCCAACATGTCAAAACGAAGGCTGACCCACGCGGCTTTTCCGCCCTAACCAAACGATAATCTGGGTTAATGCGAGGTTACCAAAGGGGAATTGCTGCCGGGAAATGTGGCCGCAGGCAGCGGGTTGCGGCGGGTGGAACCGGGGGCTACCAAAATTCACCGTCGTTCCGGGGCGATGCGCAGCATCGAACCCGGAACCCCGAGATTCCGGGTTCGCGCTTCGCGCGCCCCGGAATGACGGGCAAACATGCGCTCTCATTCTCACGGCGCGATTTCGCCTGAGTTTTGTAATCTCGTTGCTCCCTCTTGGTCAGAGGGCGCAGGGAAAGCCGAGCGCCGACTGCGCCCGCAGCACCGTGTGCAAAAGTGCTACAGAAAACGCACACGGATTTGACAGGTACAGCCAGGACATCCCGGCTTTCCCCGCGCAATGGTTTACGGCTTATACGGGCTCTCCCCGGTGAGCGGCCTTTATTGTCACCGTTGCCCCACCAGCACAGGCCGGCGGGGATAGACGCCAGGGTCGCGGCGCCAGGACCACACGA
>DASWVJ010000147.1:0-21908 GCA_036406295.1 Bradyrhizobium sp. | reverse complement strand
CGGCATCCCCTGCGCAATGGTGCTACGGCTTATACGTACTCTCCCCGGTGAGCGGCCTTTATTGTCACCGTTGCCCCGCCCGCACAGGCCGGCAGGGATAGACGCCAGGGTCGCGGCGCCAGGACCACACGACTTCGCCGTCCGCGGCCAGCATTTCGTCCGGCGGGAATGAACCCCGCCTAAGCCAGCTGCGTCCATCGCAACCCGCGCCGACGTTCCGTGACGATCGCGTTTCGTCCCCTCATGGCGGCGCGGGCTGGGTGCGTCATGCCACTGATTTGGCATTTCTGTAAAGTCGAATATTTTTTATTGTGAGGCTTGACACGATTCTGCGAAACCGAACCGATTTGCCCGTCGTGCCGAATTTGCAACACCATCCCGCCCTCGCTCGCCTTTAGTTTGGGCTGTTCAGCCGGGGAACTGCCACCGCCTCCCATCGCTTATCCCCACAAACAGCCGCCGCGACGGCGCAGGAGTGGGACGCAAACCGTGATCGACGATCTCTGGTACAAGAACGGCGTGATCTATTGCCTGTCCGTCAGCACGTTCATGGATTCGAACGGCGACGGCATCGGCGATTTCAGGGGACTGCAACGCAGGCTCGATTACCTGAACGGGCTCGGCATCACGGCCATCTGGCTAATGCCGTTCCAGACGTCGCCCGGCAGGGACAATGGTTACGATATCTCCGACTTCTATAACGTCGATCCGCGCTACGGCACGATCGGCGACTTCGTCGAATTCACCCACGGCTGCAAGCAGCGCGGCATCCGCGTGATCATCGATCTCGTCGTCAACCACACATCCGACCAGCATCAATGGTTTCGCAAAGCGCGGCGGTCCAAGGACTCGCCCTATCGCGACTGGTATGTATGGTCCGACCGAAAGCCGGCCAACGCTCACACCGGCATGGTGTTTCCGGGCGTGCAGAAATCGACATGGACGCGCGACAAGGAAGCCGGCGCCTGGTACTTCCATCGCTTCTACGATTTCCAGCCCGATCTCAACACCTCGAATCCGCATGTGCAGGCGGAGATCCTCAAGATCATGGGGTTCTGGATCCAGCTGGGTGTCTCCGGCTTCCGCATGGACGCCGTGCCCTTCATCATCGCCACCAAGGGACCGAAGGTACGCAAGCCGGTCGAGCAGTACGACATGCTGCGCGCCTTCCGCGAATTCCTGCAATGGCGGAAGGGTGATTCGATCATCCTGGCCGAAGCGAACGTGCTGCCCAAGACCGACATGGAATATTTCGGCCGCGACGGCGACCGCATGCACATGATGTTCAATTTCCATGTCAACCAGCACCTGTTCTATGCGCTGGCCTCCGGCGACTCGCGGCCGCTGATCAAATCCATGAAGGCAACGAAGCCGCGGCCGGCTACCGCGCAATGGGGCCTGTTCCTGCGCAATCATGATGAGCTCGATCTCGGCCGACTGACCAATGCGCAACGGGCAACCGTGTTCAGGGCGTTCGGACCTGACAAGGGCATGCAACTCTACGATCGCGGCATAAGGCGACGCCTCGCGCCGATGCTGGGCGGCGATCGCCGCCGTCTCGAACTGGCCTATAGCCTGATGTATACCTTGCCGGGTACGCCGGTGATCCGTTACGGTGACGAGCTCGGCATGGGCGACGATCTGGATTTGCCCGAGCGTGAGTGCGCCCGCACGCCCATGCAGTGGTCAACTGAACCGCACGCCGGCTTTACGGAAGGCAACAAGCCGTGCGTACCGGTGATCGAGAAGGGGCCATACGGCTTTGAGCATGTGAACGCTGCCAAGCAGCGGCGCGATTCGAACTCGATGCTGAACTGGACCGAGCGTATCGTCCGCATGCGCAAGGAAGTCCCCGAGATCGGCTGGGGCGATTTCCAGGTCATCCCGGTGCGCGAACCTTGCGTGCTGGTCGTCCGCTATGACTGGCGCAACAATTCCGTGCTGTTCGTGCACAACCTCGACGAAAAGCCGCGCGAAGTGTCGTTCAACGTCGGTCTTGCCGGTGAACCGGGCAAGCTGCTGGTCAACCTCCTGACCGAGGATCACAGCCGCGCCGGCAAGAACGACCGGCATACGATCCTGCTCGAAGGCTATGGCTATCGCTGGTACCGCGTCGGCGGTCTCGATTACCTGCTCAAACGCAGCGACATCGATACGGACCGTGAAAGAAAATCTGCTCCGACCTGATTCCCCTATTCAACAACGACGCCTTCATTTCCGCGCAGGTGGAGCGTGCCCGAAATCTTCTCGCCCTGCCGGTCCATGAAGGTCGAGAGCAGGATCATGCCATCCTGTACCGGAAGCGATGCCGGTTTGGCGCCGAGATTGAGCACGACGATCACCGCGCTGTCCGCGCTCCGCCTGACATAGGCGAGAAGATCACCTTCAGCCTTGATCGGAACGTAGTCGCCAGCCGACAGCGCGGGCAACTTGCGGCGCAGCGCGATCAGCGCGCGGGTGAAGCTGAGGATCGACTGCGGGTCAGCATCGAGCAGTGCGACGTTCTCCCTCGCATGATCCCTTGCCAGCGGCAGCCATGGCTTATGGTTCGAAAAGCCCGCATATTCCGACGCATCCCACTGCATCGGCGTACGACAGCCGTCGCGGCCGACGCCGAGACCTGGGACGTTCTTTTCGAAGGGATCGCGCACGTCTTCCGGCGCAATGATCATCTGGTGCATGCCTATCTCGTCGCCGTAGTAAAGCGTCGGCGTTCCACGCAGGGTGAGCAGCAACAGCATCGCGGCGCGCGCCTGGCCCTGTCCCACGCGAGTCGCGACCCGGGGCTTGTCGTGATTGCCGAGCACCCAGTTCGGCCAAGCGCCCGGCGGCAGCAGGGACTCGTAGCGCGCGATGAGGTCTTCGATCTCGCGCGCGTGCCATGCGGTCGAGATCAGCGCGAAATTGAATGGCAGGTGCGCGCCGGTGAGGTCCTTGCCGTAATAGGCGACCAGACGCTCAACCGGCAGATAGATTTCGCCGATCAGCAGGCGCGCCGGAAATTCGTCGCTGACCCGCCGCATCTCGGCAATGACGTCGTGGATCTCCGGCCGGTCGGCGGAATAGAAATGCACGATCCGGCGGTTCGGCGGCAGGCCGTCGTGGAAATCCGGATTGGGCGGATCGTCGCGGAAGGCGTCGTCCTTGACGAGATGCCAGATCACATCGACACGAAAGCCGTCGACGCCCTTGTCGAGCCAGAAGCGCATCACGTCGAAGATCGCACGACGAACCTCCGGGTTGCGCCAATTGAGGTCCGGCTGCTCCTTCAGGAAGGCGTGATAGTAATACTGCCCGGTCTGCGCATCGAACTGCCACGCACTGCCGCCGAATTCCGACAACCAGTTGTTGGGCGGCCCGCCATCGGGCGCGGGGTCGCGCCAGATGTACCAGTCTCGCTTCGGGTTGCTGCGCGAGGCGCGGCTTTCGACGAACCAGGGATGCCGGTCGGAGGAATGGTTCGGCACCAGGTCGAGGATGAGTTTCAACCCGCAGCCGTGTGCGGCTTGCAGCAGAGCCTCGAAATCCGCCATCGTTCCGAACAGGGGATCGATGCCCCTGTAGTCGGCGATGTCATAGCCGAAGTCGGCCATCGGCGAGGTGAAGATCGGCGACAGCCAGACTGCGTCTACGCCGAGCGAGGCGATATAGGGCAGCCGCGCTGTGACGCCCCTGAGGTCGCCGACACCGTCGCCGTCTGAATCCTGGAACGAGCGCGGATAGACTTGGTAGAAGATGCCGTGACGCCACCAGGCTTGTTCGTCTTGTGTCATCGCCGAAATCGATCCCCGTTTCGCGTGGCAACGCCGGAACGCCGGTTCGGTTCACCTCCAACAGGGTTTTGGCGACGCTTGTGTGACAATGTGAACGAGATCACCTCCAGATGGCCGGACCGCATGGTTCGCCCGGCGATGCGAAGCATCGTCCGGAAACGCGCACCCTGCGAGAATCGGCGATAAGACTCAGCCGTACGCCTTTGATGCGAGCTGGTAGATCGTGATCAGCACCTCGAACAGAATCAGGTACACGATGATCAGCTCCAGACGCAGCGAGCGGCGAGTATCGATGATGTCGGTCAGCACCTGCGCCGACTCGGCGATCACTTCGAGCTTGCGGTTGAGCGCCTCGGCGCGTTCCTTCAGCTCGTACTCGTCCGCGAGTCGCGCATAGAGCCGCTCCAGCGACGGCTTGTCCCAGAGGATGTCGGGCTTTTCGGAAACCGCGACCGCCCCGCTGACCCGATGCCGCACCGACAAGGCGTTGCCGATCTGTTGCAGGATGGCGCGCCGCCCGCCGAACATCCGCCCGCTTCTGGCGAGCTCGCGCGCAAACGGCTCGGTCTTGTCGAGCACCGCGGCAACCTCGCGCTCGTGCCGCGCCAGCACCACGCTCTTGGCCAGCGCTTCCGCGATCAGGATCAGCCGCTCGGGCGAGAGACTTTGCAGGCAGATCGGGCCGCCCGGCGGGACCTGGTCGTCCTTCTCGGAGGCCAGTTCGATGCTCGTGAACTCCTCTTCGCGACGTGCGAATGCACCGGTCATGCGGTGCTCGAGACCGCGCAGGAATTCGTCCTCCTCCAGCGCGTTGAGCCCGATCAGCACCACGACACCGTAGCGGAACAACACCGCGACGCCGCCCTCGCCGACACGGAAAGCCAGCGGCGCGGTGGAGAGCACGTCGCCGCGTTCGAGGCCGGCGGTATTGATGCGCTCCGCGACGAAAAAGGCGCGGGCGGTGATCCGCGTTGCCGAGAGCGGCGATTTGGAGGCCTGGTTCATGCGAAAATGCGCAGCAAATCCCTTGCGGAAACCGGCCGCGCCCCAACATTGTTCAATCGAGCGCGACCTTATCACATATCGGGGCAGCTAGCGTTCTCCGCCCTCGGTTGACCCCTCCCGCGGGAGGGCTATGGTGACCCCATGAACGAGCAAACCCAGACAAAGGCGAAGGCCGGCGCCATCATCGTACCGGTGACGCTGTTCGAGCAGAACTGCACCATCATCTGGTGCGAGGCCACCAAAAAGGCCGTGGTGATCGACCCCGGCGGGGACGTGCCGAAGATCCAGGAAGCCATCAAGCAGACCGGCGTCACGGTCGAGAAGATCTGGATCACGCACGGCCATATCGACCACGTCGGGGGTGCGGCGGAATTGCGCGACGCGCTCGGCGTCAAGATCGAGGGGCCGCATATCGCCGACAAGCATCTGCTCGACAATGTCGTCTCCTCCGGCGCGCGCTTCGGCATAACGGGCGTGCGCGATTTCGGGCCCGACCGCTGGCTCGACGAGGGTGAGCAGGTATCGGTCGGCAATCTCACCTTCGATATCCTGCACTGCCCCGGCCATTCACCGGGCTCGGTCGTGTTCTTTTCCGACGAGCTGCGCTTTGCCCATGTCGGCGACGTCCTGTTTGCAGGCTCGGTCGGCCGCACCGACCTGCCCGGCGGCAGCCATCGCGAGCTGATCAACTCGATCAAGAAAAAGCTGCTGCCGCTCGGCGACGACATCGGCTTCGTCTGCGGCCACGGCGCCGGCTCGAGCTTCGGGCAGGAGCGGATGACGAATCCGTTCCTGACAGGAGAGATCGAGGGCTGACCAGCGCGCTATCGTGACGTCACGGGCAGCGCTGCTGCACTATATTTATCCCGCCACAAACTCGTCATGGCCGGGTTTGCCCCGGCCATCCACGACCTTTCTCGCGGCACAAAGAACGTGGATGCCCGGGACATCTGGCGCGAAGACGCGCTTCGTGCTTTTGCCCGGGCACGACGATGTGGAAACATCTGTGCAAAAGCCACCGGGTCATATGCGATAGCCCTGCTCTTGCGGGGGAGGGAGCCCTCGCAGCAACACATCCTTTACTGAAAATTACTTCTTCCACCCGGCCGCGCTCAGCGCGCGGGTGATGACGCTGCTGACATCGAAGCTGCGGCGCGACTTCGGCGGCACGGGGCTGCACACCGGCGTGGTGCGCGGCCACAGCGTTTCGGAGAGATCGGGGCCCTGCAGCGTGACCGGCGCGACTGCCGGAAACGGCTTGGCGCGCTCCTTTGCGGCAATGCTCAGCACGTTTTTCGCCGTGGCTTCGGCCTGCGCCCTGGTCTGGGGCACGCGCCGGGTCAGGCCGAAGAATTTTGCGATGTGATACGACGACGAAATGCCGGCCTCGATCAGGAACGCGCCCTCGGTGCCGTAGCGTTCGTCGTTGTCGGTGAGGCCGATCGGTGTGCCATGCGCCATGCCCGATATGGTGTAGGATTCCACCACGGTCTCGCCCTCAGCATTCCACCATACCTGGCGCGGATGGCCGTCGACTTCGGTCTCCGACATCGGAGTCTCGGGAAGGCCATGCAGGTCGAGCCACTGCTTGACGATCTCGTCGGCATTGCCGGGATGCACGGTGCGGTCCGCGCTGCCGTGCCACACCGACAGCCTCGGCCAGGGGCCGCGATGGTCCGAGGCGTTGCGCACGAGATCGCCGAGCTCGCGCGCAGGCCGCGCGGGGGACGTCATCATGCCGCTCAGCGCCTCGCGCACGTTGCCGGCGATGCCGAACGGCAGGCCCGCAATGACCGCGCCGGCCGCGAACACTTCCGGATAGACAGCGAGCATCGCCGACGTCATGGCGCCGCCGGCGGAAAGGCCGGTGATGTAGATGCGGCGGCGATCGATGTTGTGGTCGTAGAGCATCTTGTCGATCATCCGGCGGATCGAGGCGACCTCGCCATGATCGCGTGCGATGTCTTCCCGATTGAACCAGTTGAAGCAGGTGTTGGCGTTGTTCACCTCCTGCTGCTGCGGCATCAGGAGCGCAAAGCCGTAGCGCTTGGCCAATGTCGACCAGCCGGCGCCGTGATCGTAACCTCTCGCATCCTGGCCGCAGCCGTGCAGCACCACGACCAGCGCGGGCCGCCTTCGCAGATCCGGCGGCAGATAGGTGAACATGCGAAGCGCGCCCGGATTGTCGCCGAAATCCGAGACCTCGACGAGCGGACTGCGCACAACGGGCGGCCGGCCGCGACCGTACAGTCCGAAGCTGTCAAGATGTGCCAGCCTCGGAAAGCGGCGCAGGAAGTCGATATTGGCGGCAAGCGATCGCAACGGCAGCCTCTACACGGTTCTGATTCTTTACGCTGGGTCCAAGAGATAGTTGCTGCGGCAGAGAATAAAAAGACCGTACACTGACGGTTCCCCTTAAATCCTGGTGAAGTGCCAATTCGGCATCACGCGACGCATCCATGACAGGAATGCGGCGGAGGTAACGATCGCGAGAGCAAACGGAGCCGAAGCAATGAGGCTGACGCGCCCGGCTTCGACCAGCGCGACGCTGATCTGCCTCAAGGCCTTGTTACGACAAATTCCGTGACGTGGAGCGCCCTGCCCGGCGCATTGCCGCCACGCAGGCACAAGCATTGAAAGACCGGGATGGCTGGCCCTACAATGGGCCACAAAAATCAACACAACAGGTAGGAAATCCATGGCGCGCCTGAAGTTCGGAGCCTTCCTCGCCCCGCATCACCCGATCGGCGAGCATCCGATGCTGCAATTCCGCCGCGACCTCGCCTTTGTCGAGCAGCTCGACGAGCTCGGCTATGATGAATTCTGGTGCGGCGAACACCATTCCTCAGGCTGGGAGATGATCGCCTCGCCGGAGATGTTTTTGGCCGCGGCCGGCGAGCGCACCAAACGCATCAAGCTCGGCACCGGCGTGGTCTCGCTGCCCTATCACCATCCCTTCAACGTGGCGCAGCGCATGGTGCAGCTCGACCACATGACCGGCGGCCGCGCCATCTTCGGCTCCGGCCCCGGCGCGCTCGCCTCCGACGCGCACACGCTCGGCATCGATCCGATGACGCAGCGCGACCGCCAGGACGAGGCGATCGCGATCATCCGCCGCCTGTTCAACGGCGAGCGCGTCACGGCGAAGAGCGACTGGTTCGTGATGAACGACGCCGCACTGCAAATCCTTCCCTTGCAGGAAGATATGCCGTTCGTGGTGGCCTCGCAGATCTCGCCCTCGGGCATGACGCTTGCCGGCAAATACGGCATCGGCATCATCTCGCTGGGATCGATGTCGACGCAGGGCCTGATGGCGCTGCCGCAGCAATGGCAGTTCGCCGAGGATGCGGCCAGGAAGGCCGGCACCACCGTGAGCCGCGCCAACTGGCGCGTGCTGCTGTCATGGCACATTGCCGAGACGCGCGAGCTGGCGCGCCGCGAAGCCGGCGCCGGCCTGATGCGCTGGCACAACGAATATAACGTCGGCACGCTGCAGCGGCCGGGCCTCACCGCATTTTCCTCGCCGGATGAGGCCGTGGACAAGACCGCGTTCGTGGAAGGCGCGGTCTCCACCATCGGCACGCCCGATGATCTCGTGAAGACGATCAAGAATGTGATGCAGGTGTCCGGCGGCGTCGGCGCCATCATCGGTTTCGCTCACGACTGGGCCAATCCGGAGAACACCCGCCGGAGCTGGGACATGGTGGCGCGCTACGTCGTCCCCGAGATCAACGGCTACATCACCAAGCTGCGCGAAAGCCAGAAATTCGTGATCGAGAACCGCGCCGTGTTCGAGCGCGCAGGCCAGGCCGTGATGGCCAAGATCATGGAGAACGAGAAGGCTGCGGCCGCCTTGCAGCAGACGGGTCCCGGCAGGGTGGCGATCCCCGCCGTCAATGCGCCCGACCTGCAAAAGGAAGCGGCGAAGCGGAAGGCGTGAGAAGTGCGCCTTCTCCTCCCGTCACGGCGCTGCGGCCTTGCAGCGCGATTTGGTTGACTGCGGAAACCTTGCGGCGCTCGCGCAAAGGTTTACCTTGCAGAACTCGCGGCCGGCCATTTGGTTTGTCGAGCATCATGCCTGAGTGGAGCAATGCCATGTCGATGCAGAGCGCGGGCTCCCCTGCCGTCACGCTACCGCGGCCGAACCCCAAGGCGCTTCGGCAGATTCCCGGCGACGAGGGCTGGCCGTTCATCGGCAATACGCTGAAAGTGCTGGCTGACCCGAAGGGACAGGTCGAGCGGCAGGCGGCGAAATTCGGCCCGATCTACCGCACCAACCTGTTCGGCAACACCAGCATCACGCTGCTCGGGCCCGAGGCCAACGAACTCGTGCTGTTCGACCAGGCCCGCCTGTTCTCCTCCACCCATGGCTGGGGGCCGATCCTCGGCCTGGTGTTTCCGCGCGGACTGATGCTGCTCGACTTCGAGGAGCACCGCCTGCACCGCCGCGCGCTGTCGGTTGCGTTCAAGTCGGGGCCGATGAAGTCCTACCTGGCCGATCTCGACCGCGGCATTGCCGCGCGTGTCAAGCAGTGGAAGGACCAACCGGGCGAGATGCTGGTGTACCCGGCGATGAAGCAGCTGACGCTCGACCTCGCGGCGACCTCCTTCCTCGGCGCCGATATCGGGCCCGAGGTCGACCAGATCACCCGCGCCTTCATCGACATGGTGGCGGCGTCCGTGGCGCCGATCCGGCGGCCGCTGCCATTCACGCAGATGGGCCGCGGCGTCGCGGGCCGCAAGCGGATCGTTGCCTATTTCGCCGAGCAGATTCCGGTCCGCCGCGCGCGAGGCGGCGGCGAGGACCTGTTCTCGCAATTGTGCCAGGCGACGCATGAGGATGGCGCGCTGCTGTCCACCCAGGACATCATCGACCATATGAGCTTTCTGATGTTGGCCGCCCACGACACGCTGACCTCGTCGCTGACATCCCTGGTCGGTGAGCTCGCCGCTCATCCCGCGTGGCAGCAACGGCTGCGCGAGGAAGTCAAAGGCCTCGGCATCGACGCCAACGATCCCTCCAGCCTCGACAACCTGGAAAAGATGCCGCTGTCGGAAATGGCGTTCAAGGAAGCGCTGCGGCTGAAACCCCCGGTGCCTTCGATACCGCGCCGCGCGGTGCGCGACTTCTCGTTCGGGGGATACACGATACCGGCCGGCACGCAGCTCGGCGTCAACCCGCTGTACACGCATCACATGCCGGAGATCTGGCCGGAGCCGGACAAGTTCGACCCGCTGCGTTTTACCGACGAAGCGCAGCGCACCCGCCACCGCTTTGCCTGGGTGCCGTTCGGCGGCGGCGCGCATATGTGCCTCGGGCTGCACTTCGCCCATATGCAGGCGAAGACCTTCGCCCGGCACTTCCTGCAGAACCTCGAGGTGTCGCTGGAGCCGGGCTACAAGGCGGACTGGCAGATGTGGCCGATCCCCAAGCCGCGCGACGGGCTCAAGGTGAAGATCAGGGCTGTGTGACTTGCGGGCCGTCATTCCGGGATGCGCGAAGCGCAGACCCGGAATCTCGAGATTCCGGGTTCGATGCTAACGCATCGCCCCGGAATGACATTGTCGCGCTTTCACTGCTTGAGTAACGTCGTGAGCTGCGCGCCTTCGTCGGCGACGAAGATCGCGATCAATTCCGCGGGCTCGGTGTTGCTGGCATTGGCCGAGACCAGGTGCGTCGAGCCGGGCGGCTCGAAGAAGGACTGCCCGACCTTGAAGGTCTCGACCGGTCCGCCGCCGAGCTGCGAGCGGATTTCGCCTTTCGTGACATAGGCCGTCACCGAGCCGGAATGAAAATGCGGCGGCGTGAAGCCGCCGGGCCCGTAGAACACGCGCACCACGGTGACGCGCTTGCCCGGCACGTTCGGCAGCGCGTGCGAGGTGATGGGCTCGACGACATCCTGGGAAGAGCCTGCCGATGCGGAAGTCATGCAGAGCGGCTCGATCACGGCGGCGACGACATCGCGCGTGGCCGGCGCGGCCATGGCGATGAGGAAAGCGCAGGCGAGGCCCGCGATGACGGCGAGATGGAACGGGCGGGCTTCGGGTTGCTTGAAGGCGGTAGTTGCGAGCATGGCAGTCACTCCACTGGCGCTGTCACTCCGGGATGGTGGGTAAGCACCAGACTCGGAATGACGGACTAAACTCACGTCCCCTGGTCGAACGCCTTGCGCAGGGCGACGTAGCCTTGCTGCTGCTGCGTCCAGTTGCGGCCGCCGGTAATGGCGCCGTCGACGACGAGGTCATGGCCATTGATGAAGGTGGCCTCATCGCTGGCCAGGAACACCGCAGCGTACGCGATATCTTCAGGCAGCCCGGCGCGCGGGATCGGCTGAGCCGATTTATAGACCCCGTGCATCAGTTCGGGCGTCTTCTCCGCCGCCTCGACCGACAGGCCAAGTGCCTTGCCGAAAATGCCGGTGGCGATCACGCCCGGCGAAATCGAGTTGACGCGAATGCCAACTTCGCCGAGCTCCATTGCCACGCATCTGGTGAGATGAATGACCGCGGCCTTGGCTGCGCCGTAAACCAATGAGGTGGAATAGCCGCCGAGCCGTCCGGCGATGCTGCCGTTGTTGATGATGCTGCCGGACCCCTGCCTCTTCATGTGGGGCGCCGCGTGCTTCATGCCGAGCATGACGCTGCGCACAAGGGTCCCCATCGCGGCATCGAAGCGGTCGACCTCGAGGCCTTCAATGCCGCCTGTCTGCGCCGGGCCACCGGCATTGTTGAACAGGCAATCGATCTTCCCGAACTTGTCCACTGCAAGGGAGATCAACGATTTCATCTGCTCCTCGACCGCGACGTCGGTTTGGCGGAAGATGCAGGCGGCGCCGAGCCGCTTCGCCAGCGCCTCGCCCTCGGGCACGCGGCGTCCCGCAATGACAATTTTCGCGCCTTCGGTGACGAAGACCTCGGCCGTGCGCAATCCAATGCCGCTCGTTGCGCCCGTAATCACCGCAACCTTGCCGTCCAGCCGTCCCATAGCGTTCCCCCTTTCGAAAATGCCGGTATTGTTTGTGACACTATCCCCGCAGCAAGGAATTGGCGCAAGCGCTCGCCGCGCGGGTGGCATGACACAGTTGCAACCTTCGCCGCTCTGGAAAACGCCGGTTTTGCCCTATGCTCGGCCATAATTTGGATCCGCTGATCACGTGAAGTGACAGATCCATGGAGAAGTTGATCAACGAATTCCGGCGGGCCTGGCGGGGGATATCCCAACCCGCGCTGCCGCTTGCCCTCGGTTTTGCGATTGTTTGCCTGGCGCTCTCGACGCTTGCAAGATGGGGACTGGCCCAGATTCGCCCCGACGTGTTCTTCACGCCGTATTTCCCGGCCGTGCTGCTGGCGACCATGTTCGGCGGCTACCGGATCGGCATCCTCACCGCGATAGCAGCCGGCGTGTTCGGCATTGCCGTGAATTTCGGCGACACCACGACGGATTCGGCACGCATCGTGCTGCTCGTCATTTACTGGGCGGTGTGCGCCGTGACGATCTGGGGCGTGGAGCATTACCGCTTGATCGCCGCGCACCAGCACGACATCTCCAAGCGGCTGATCGAGGAAGAGGCATACCGCAAGCTGCTCGTCGACGAGCTGCAGCACCGGCTGAAGAACAAGACTTCCACCATCCATGCGGTGCTGCACCAGGTGCTGGCCGACCAGCCGCATATCTGGAATGCCATCGACGGACGCATCCGCGCACTGTCGGCGACCGACGACCTGATTGCGCGGGTGGACGGCACGGGTTGCGACATCCGCGACCTCCTGCGGTCCGAACTCGGGCCCTACGGCCATGTCCGCTTCAACCTGAACGGGGATGCGCTGTTCCTGCCATCGAGGCTCGCCGTAAGCCTGGCACTGATGTTTCACGAGCTCGCCACCAACGCCAGCAAATATGGCGCCTTTGCCTCCGCGCACGGCTTCCTGCAGGTGTCATGGACGGTGTCCGACGACCGGCTCAGCATCACCTGGGACGAAACCCAGGGCCCGCCGGTGGAAAATGTCGGCAAGCCCGGCTTCGGTACAAAGCTGCTGAACTCGGCGCTGCGCTCGTTCGATGGGAAGACCGAGATCAGTTTTCTCAGGAGCGGCGTGCATTGCATCATGCAGTGCCGGATCCCTGCGAGTTGAGCGCGGCCAACGAGCCGAAGCGCGCATCAAACCCAAACCCGGCGAGGGCGCGTTGACGTTCTGTTAATGACGTCTGCCGGCAATGCGGATCGAACTGCCGTAAGCGCCCGAAAGATGCGGCGACCGCGGTTCCCACTTAACCAAAACTACAACGGATTTCGCCACTCTCGGCGCCATGCATGGTCCCCGCAACAACGCCTCGCAGCCCGGCGCGACGACGCCCGGCAACGAGGGCCAATCCGTTTCCGAACTGAGCATCCTGCGCGATGTTCTCAGGATGCTTCCAAACGGCGTCACCGTGCAGGACCAGCACGGCCGCGTGCTACTCGCCAACGACGCCGCCGTCGCGCAATCGCAGCCCGGTGCGGACCGCGTCGGCGAGCAGGAAGATCGCCGTGAAGCCGTGCGCGAGGCCTTTCGCACCGGCCGCGCCGTGGTGGTCGAGGAGAGCTTCGTCCGCCAGGGCGGCCGGCAAGTATTCCTCACCAGCCACCAGCCGGCGCGCATCGCCGGGCGTGACCTGCTGCTGTCGAGCTCCGCCGACATCACCGAGCAGAAGGCATTCGAAGATCAGCTGTTCCGCTCGGCCTATTACGACGAACTGACCGACCTGCCGAACCGGCGGGTGATCGAGCACCGCGTCAACAAGCTGCTCCGGACCGACGGAACTGGCGGATTCGCGCTGGCCTTTCTCGACGTCGACAATTTCAAGCACATCAATGATTATTACGGCCACGCGATCGGCGACGCGCTGCTGGTCGAAATGGCGCGCCGGATCGGCATGAACCTGCGCGCGTCAGACATGCTGTCGCGGATCAGCGGCGACGAATTCGTGCTGCTGCTGCATCCCGTGCATAGCCAGGAGGAAGTCGCCGAATTCATCCGCTTCATGCTGGAACGAATCAAGGCGCCGCTCTTCATCGACGGCTCGGAAATCTTCGCCTCGACCTCGATCGGCGTCAGCCTATATCCCGAGCACGGCAACAGCTACGACGCGCTGCGCCACAACGCCGACATCGCGATGTACCGCGTGAAGAACGCCGGCAAGGGCACGGCGGCGTTTTTCGACGACAGCATGGAGCGCGAGGCGCAGGCGCGCATGGAGGTCGAGCAGTCGTTGCGGCTCGCCATCCTGGAAAAAAGGTTTTGCTGCGCCTTCCAGCCCAAGGTCGATATCCGCACCCGCAAGGTCAAGGGCATCGAAGCGCTGGTCCGCCTGCGCGACGACCGGGGCGTCATCCAGGCGCCCGGCACCTTCATCAACCTTGCGACCGAGCTCGGGTTGATCGATGAGCTGACGCATCTGGTGCTTGCCGACATCGTCAAGTCGATCGACCTGATCAACGACACCTTCGGCCACGAGGTCACGATCAGCATCAACGTCGCCGCAAAGCAGGCTGGCAATCCCGAGTTCATGCGCCCATTCGCAGAAGCGCTGGAGCGGACCGGCTTCCCGAAACGCTTCATGATCGAAGTGACGGAAGACGCCTTCGTCACCAAGACACTGTTCCAGGACGAGATTCTTCCGATCCTGCGCAAGATCGGCGTCGGCATCTCGATCGACGATTTCGGCACCGGCTATTCGTCGCTGTCGGCGCTCGCCGACATCACCGCCGACGAGATCAAGATCGACCGTTCCTTCATCACCGACATCCATAAGCGGCCGCGCAGCCAGGGCATTTTGCGCGCCATCGAGTCGCTGTCGGAAGCGCTCGGCATGACCGTGATCGCGGAGGGTATCGAGACCCACGAGGAGCTCGCCTATCTGCAGGCTGCAACCAGGATCCGCTATGCCCAGGGCTACTATTTCGACAAGCCTATCTTCCTCGAAGATCTGAAGCTGGCGACCCCGGCAAGGAGCGAGTCGCGCGCCAGCCTCGCGAGCCGCCCCACGCCGGAGAACCGCACCGGCTATTCGCGCGCGTCCGGTTACCGGCGCTAGCGCCGCGCATCTCCGTCTTAACTTTGCATTAGTTATCGTGGGTTGCGCCTCCAGTGCAGGCGCAGCATGGATTAAGACCGGGGTAACCGGATTTCCTAACGCGAATGCCATTTCTCGTGTCGTACCCATGGTTTGCAAGGGCCGGGTAGATGCGTGAATTGCTTGCCAGGATGACGGGTTGGGTTGTCGCGACCGACGGGTCACGCGCCATTGCCGCATCCGTTCGCCGTGGCCCCGTAACCTGGCTGTTGCTGTGTGGTGCCCTGCTCGCAGCCGCGATCCTGGTCGGCACCGTCATCATGATCGACCAGTTCCGCGAACGTGCACTGGCGAACGGTCTGCGTGAACTCGAAAACACCGTGCTGCTGCTGACGCGTCATTTCGACCGGCAGTTCGAGGATTCCGACACCATCGCGCGGAGCGTCATCATCCAGATGGGCATCCCGCAGATGACCTCGCCGGACGAATTCCGCCAGAAGATGTCAGGTGCCGAAGCACATGAACTCCTGAAATCCAGGGTCGGCAAGCTGTCCCATTTCGGTCACGTCAATATCTTCGACGTCAACGGCCGGCTGATCAATTCATCCGCTCCCTGGCCGCTGCCGGAGATCGACATCTCCGACCGCGCCTATTTCTCGACGCTGCGGTCCGGACCGCCCTACACGGCGCTGACTGAGTCGGTGCGCAGCTATTTCACCGCCGACTGGACCACCATCATGTCGCACCGCCTGAGCGGCCCTGACGGCGTGTTCCTGGGCGTCATGGGACGGCGTATCGATCCCGCGAACTTCGAAAAATTCTTCGCCTCCGTTGCGCTGGGCAATGGCGCCGCAATCGCCTTGTTCCATGGCGACGGGACAATGATGGCGCGCCACCCTTTTGTCGCGTCCACGATCGGACAGAAATTCACCAATGCGCCTCTGGTCAACAGCGTCCGGAGCAATGGCGGTGTTCAGACGATGCGGGTGAAGAGCCCGGTGGACGGCCAGGACCGCATCGGCGCGGCTGCTGCGGTACGTGATTATCCGATCACCGTCGTCGCGACCATGGCGGTATCGACCGTACTTGCCGATTGGCGCGACCAGACCCGCGCCATGATCGCAGGCGCTTGCCTGCTGATGCTGGCGATTGGCGCAACGCTGCTGCTGATCATCCGGCAGATCAACCGGCAGAACCACGAATCGCAACAGCGGCTGGAATCGCAAAAGCAGCAGCTCGACACTGCACTCAACAATATGACGCAGGGGCTCGTGCTGTACGACGGCGCCGAGCGCCTCGTGCTGTGCAACCAGCGCTTCATCGACATGTTTGGCCTGTCGCCGGACATCGTCAAGCCCGGCGCCGACGCCCGCGCCATCATGCGTCACCGCGTCAAGATGGGTTCGTTCGCGGGTAACGCCGACGAATTCTATGACGGTATCCGGAGCCGGCTCGCGAACGGCGAGGTCACCGCGACGATTACGAACTCGACCGATGGCCGCTGGTTCCAGATGGTCAACCAGCCGCTATCGCAGGGCGGTTGGGTGGCGACCATCGAGGAGATCACGGAGCGGCAGCGGCTCGAGCAGGAGCGCGACCGCAACTACGCCTTCCTGAGCCAGATCCTCGACCACATCCCCTCGCAGATCACGGTGAAGGACGCCCGCGACCGCCGCTATCTGCTCGCCAATCGTGTCGCCGCGGAGCAATTCGGCGTGCCGCGCGAGGAAATCGTCGGCAAGACCGCCTCCGAACTGTTCCCGCAGCATTCCGTCGAAATCATCAACGCAGATGACGAGAAGACGCTGCAGTCCGGCGGCCTGTTCAAGGACGAACATCTCTGGGAGAGCCAGGTCTACGGCAAGCGCTACATCACCTCGACGCGGATCGGCATCCGCGACAATGGCGGCGACATCCGCTACATCGTAAACGTGGTCAACGACGTCACCGAGCGTCGCCGCGCCCACGAAAAGATCGCGCATCTCGCCAATTACGACCCGCTGACCGACTTGCCGAACCGCGCGCTGTTCCGCGAGCAGATGGAACGCGAGATGCAAAAGGTCTCGCGCGGCGAGCAGTTCGCGCTGCTCTATATCGACGTCGACGAGTTCAAGGGTATCAACGACTCGCTCGGCCATCACGTCGGCGACGAACTGTTGAAGGCGGTTGCCGGACGCATCAAGGGCTGCATCCGCGAAAACGACCTGATCGCGCGGCTCGGAGGCGACGAGTTCGCGGTGATCCAGACCGGTGTCAAGGGCGTCAACGATGTACTGGATTTCGTCACGCGGATCCGCGAGGCGGTTCGTCAGCCGTTCCAGTGCCTGGGCCATCACCTGTCGTCCGACGCCTCGATCGGAATCGTGCTCGCTCCGCAGGACGGCACCGATATCGACCAGCTGATCAAGAATGCGGATCTGGCGATGTACGGCGCCAAGTCGGACGGCCGCCGCACCTATCGCTTTTTCGAGCCGGAAATGGACGCCAGTGCCAAGGCGCGGCTCGCGCTGGAGCAGGATCTGCGCCATGCGTTGACCAATAGCGGGTTCGAAATCCACTATCAGCCGCTGGTCGACCTCGACACCGACCGCGTAACGGGCTGCGAGGCGCTGGTGCGCTGGCGCCATCCGGAGCGCGGCATGATCTCGCCCGCGACCTTCATCCCGGTTGCGGAAGATACCGGCCTGATCGTCGGTCTCGGCGAATGGGTGCTGCGCACAGCCTGTGCGGAAGCGGCGAATTGGCCGGAACATGTTCGGCTTGCGGTCAACGTCTCGCCCGTGCAGCTGCGCGAGCCGACACTGGCGCTGAAGGTCGCAAGCGCGCTCGCCGCCTCCGGCCTGCCGGCGAACCGGCTGGAACTCGAGATCACCGAGGCGGTGCTGATCGGCGACGACGCCACGGCGCTCGCCATCCTGCATGAGCTGAAAGCCATCGGCGTGCGCATCGCGCTCGACGATTTCGGCACCGGCTATTCCTCGCTCAGCTATCTCAAGCGCTTCCCCTTCGACAAGATCAAGATCGACAGGTGCTTCATCACCGACCTCACCGAGGCCGACGGCTCGTCCGTCATCGTGCAAGCGGTGGTGAACATCGCAGCCTCCTGCAACATGACGACGGTGGCCGAAGGCGTCGAGACGCCGCAACAGAAGGAATTGCTGCGCGCGCTCGGATGCACCCAGATGCAGGGCTTCCTGTTCTCCGGCGCCAGGCCAAGCGCCGAGCTGCGCAAGCTGCTTGTGCCCTCCTCCGTCGACGTGGCCGCGGTAGCGTGATGGCGTATGATCCAGCCAGTAGCCGGAAGGCCGCAGATGCGGCGAACCACTATGCCGCGCGGCTGCTGCAGCATCTGGTGGTGCCAACCTTCGTGATCGATGCGGACCGCCGCGTGGTGGTATGGAACCGCGCCTGCGAGCGGCTCACCGGCGTGGCCGCCATGGAAGTGCTGGGCACCCGCAATCACTGGCAGGCCTTCTACGAGGAGGAGCGCCATTGTCTCGCCGATCTCGTGGCGCTCGGCCGTCAGGACCTGATCGGGGATCTCTATTCGGAATTCATCGTCACCCGGGACGACCGCCTCGGCTCCTCCGCGGAAAACTGGTGCGTGATGCCGCGGCTCGGCAATCACCGATATCTCGCCTTGGACGCCGGCCCGATCCATGACGACGACGGCAACCTGATCGCGGTGGTGGAAACCATGCGCGACATGACCGATCAGAAGCGCGCCGAGATGGCGCTGAAGACGCTGGCCGCCCAGGACGCGCTGACCGGGCTTGCCAACCGCCGCTCCTTCGACCAGGCGATCGAGATAGAATGGGCGCGTGCCGAGCGCTCGGGCCGGCCACTGGCGCTGCTGTTTGCGGACGTCGATCATTTCAAGATGTTCAATGACCATCACGGCCATCAGCGCGGCGACGAGTGCCTGCGCGACATCGCCGCCATGATCGGCAAGACGGCGATCCGGCCGACCGACCTCGCCACCCGCTACGGCGGCGAGGAGTTTGCCATCATCATGCCGGATACCGACATGGCCGCCGCCGCCACGGTGGCCGAGCGGCTGCGCCACGCAGTGGCCGAGATGCGCATCGCGCTCGGCGAGCCCGAAGGAGGTGCCTGCGTCACCCTCAGCGTGGGCGTGGCCGCCTACGCCCACGGTCAGGAGGTCGTCGGGCCCGACTGGCTGATCGGCCAGGCCGACCAGGCGCTGTATGCCGCAAAGCATCTCGGCCGCAATCGCGTGCTCTCCACCGACAACATGCTGCTCGAGCTTGCGAAAGCGCGCCTGACGCGCGCCAGTGCGGCCGAATCCGCGCAGGATCAGCCGCGCAAGGCGCGCGGCTAGTCTGCTCATTGGCAAAAACAAGCCCTACCGCGCGGTTTTCGCCGCGCCTATATTGCGCCCGGGTGCTTTTGTTCGAGCATGAACTCTTCCGAAATCCGGCGCCCGCCTTGCGCCAACGCGGCCGTGCGGGCCCGGGATCATGCTGTAACCTGAACGAGGTTTGCCATGCAGCCGGTCTCCATCATCCTCAACGTCCTCTGGATCCTGATCGGCGGCGCCTGGATGGCGTTCGGCTGGCTGGTCGCGGCCGTAATCATGGCGGTCACCATCATCGGCCTGCCCTGGGCGCGCGCAGCGTTCAATATCGCGGTCTATACGCTGTTGCCGTTCGGCTCGCGCGCGGTGCGCCGCGACGAGGTGACCGGCCTCCCCGACGTCGGCACCGGGCCGCTCGGGGTAATCGGCAACATCATCTGGTTCGTGCTCGCCGGCTGGTGGCTGGCGCTCGGCCATCTCATCACCGCGATCATCTGGGCAATCACCATCATCGGCCTGCCCTTTGCCTGGGCGCATCTGAAACTCGCCGGCATCGCGCTGTGGCCGATCGGCAGGACGATCGTGCCGGCGTAAACGTTGTGGAAGGCAAAGTACGCAGGGTAGGCAAAGGCGGCCTTGCGCCCCTTTGCCGACCCTACGGCACCTGCCGCATTACGCCGCGAGCCGGCCGCGATTGTTCTCCGCAAGGATCGGGCGGATCAGGCGGCCGAAGCGCTCGGCCTCCTCGTCGTGGAGATAGCCGGACAGGCAAAACGAGTGGCAACCGGCATCGATGAACTGCTGCAGCGTGGCCGCGCATTGTTCGGGATTGCCGACGACGGCGATGCCGGCGCCGGGACGCACCTTGGTGATGCCGGTCCACAAATGAGGCAACAGCAGATCGCCATGCTCGCGGGCGAGCTGCTGCACGCGCATGTTGGCTTCCGATTTGTTGTAGAGCGTCTTCATCTCCTGCTTCTGCCGCTCGGTGGCGTGGTGTACCAATTGATCGGCGGCCTCCCACGCCTGTCTCTCGTCCTCGCGACAGATCACCTGCAACCGCATGCCGAAACCGATCTCGTTCGCCCGGCCATGCGCGCGCGCCATCTCCCTGATCTCGGCGATATTGGACGCAATCCTTTCCGGCAGGTCGCCCCAGAACAGATGCACGTCGGAATGTTTCGCCGACAATTCCCACGCCTGGCGCGAGCCGCCGCCGAGATAGAATTTCGGGAACGGCTGCTGCAGCGGCCGCGGCCGGATGAAGGCGCCGGCGATCTTGTGAAACCGGCCGTCGAAATGCACCGGCCCGCGCGTGGTCCACAGCGCCTTCAGGATGGAAACTTCCTCCTCCATCAGCGCGTAGCGTTCCTCCTTGGCGTAACGGACGCCTTCGGCCTCGACCTCACTCTCGTTTTGCCCCGCGATCAGGTTGATGCAGATGCGCCCGCCCGACATCTGGTCGAAGGTCGAGATCATCTTGGCCATCAATACCGGATTGATGTAGCCCGGCCGCGCCGCGATCAGCGGCTTGATCTTCGAGGTGCGCGCCGCCATGAAGGCGCCGGAAATCCACGCCTCCCAGCACACCGAGCCGACCGGAATCAAAAGATATTCGAAGCCGGCCGCTTCCGCCGCCTGCACCACGCGGTCGCACAGTTCCACGGAGCCCGGGATCTGCGCCTCGGGCAGGCCATAGGCCGTGGTGTCGCCATGCGTCGGCAAATACCAGCCAAATTCCAGCGGACGCATGCGCGTTTCTCCCGTTTTTGGCGCGTGGCCGAGGCCGCGCGGCTTCCCCTTGCCGGCCAGTTTACAGCCTGCAACGGACGGGACAATCGCCTGCGGGGCCGGTTGCCCGGACGGGACCAATCGGCTAAATGAAAGCCCTCCGCACCCGTAGCTCAGCTGGATAGAGCGTTGCCCTCCGAAGGCAAAGGTCACACGTTCGAATCGTGTCGGGTGCGCCAGCTCTCTGTAAGACGCCATATAAGCCTGGACCTGCGCCACCGAAGCCGGACTCAGCGCCACATATGTCTGGACTGGAGCGAGTACCTTCCCTCTCGCGCAGGGCTTCAAGGTCAGACTTGACCGCTCACGGCGGTCTGGTTGCAAGCATGTACTATGCGGACCTCGAACGAGTGATCCGATCATTATGCGGACACTTTGAGAACGGCTCGATTTCGTTTTCAGAACGATTCGGTTCTGCTTCCCGTTGATCCAACTATCTTCGGAGGGTCCGACGAATACCCGCTGATGATTCTCAGGAAGATTTCGAGCGCAGGCGAGAGAACGTATCGAAAATCCTGTACCTAAGCCTCAATATTTTTCGTTTGTCTGGATGAGACGGAACCATCAAGCTGTGGCCCTTTGGATCAGCGCGTTGAGGCGCGGTCGGCGTCGATTGGGAATCAAGGCGGATGCAAACACACAATACGATGTCCCATCTGCGCGCTTCACTAGGAAGCATGCGATGATCATTCGATCCTCAGACGAGGTATCACGGACCACCGTGCTCAAACGGTTTCCGGTGCCCAGGAATTTTGGTGTCGCCCCGGGCTCACGCATCAAGCGGGGCCGTAGTTGGCCAGCGCCGCACGGCGCGACGCGAGTCAAACGCTTTGACGTCTATCGCTACGATCCGGAGTCTGGACAAAATCCCCGGATCGATACCTATCAGGTCGATCTCGACGACTGCGGTCCGATGGTCCTGGATGCTCTCATCTGGATCAAGAACAGGATAGACTCGAGCCTCGCG
>DASWVJ010000146.1:0-2629 GCA_036406295.1 Bradyrhizobium sp. | reverse complement strand
CCCTGGCCGATCAGGTACATGCCGAGCGCATCGATCGTGGTGGATTTGCCGACGCCGGGCGAACCGGTGATGCCGACCCGCACCGCCTTGCCGGTGTCGGGCAGCAGCGTCTGCACCAGTTCGCGCGCGGACGCCTGATGGTCGGTGCGCCGGCTCTCGATCAGCGTGATCGCCCGCGCCAGCGCGGCGCGCTGGCCGGAACGGAGGTCCCTGGCCAACGCCTTGATATTGAGGGGAATCTTATTCGAAACCATGCCCTGCTTTACAACGGCCGGGCGAAGCAGGCGAGGGGCCTGGGCCTGACATCAACGGGTTGGCGCGGCGGCGGACGCGGCAAATCTCGGTTTCAGCCACCGCCACAGCCAGACCAGCACGGGCCAGATGAATGCGCCGATCGCCATCGACGCCAGGATTGCAGCGATCGGCCGGTCGAAGAAGGGCAAGATGCTGCCGTCGGACTTGATCAGCGAGGTGACGAACGCCTGCTCCACCATCGTGCCCATCACAATGCCGAGGACCATCGCGGCGACCGGATAGCCGTTGGCTTCCATGACGTAGCCGATCACCCCGAAGGCTGCGACCGTGACGACCCCGAAAAGATTGTTGCCGATCGCGAACGAGCCGACCGCACAGCACAGCATGATCACGGGCATCACCGTGGAGCGCGGCGCGCGCAGCACATAGCTCGCCAGGCGAATCATCACGATGCCGAGCGGGATCATCAGGACGTTCGCGATAATGAACATCAAATAGATCGCGTACATGCTCGACGCCTTTTCCGTGAACAGCGTCGGTCCGGGATTGAGCCCCTTCATGTAGAGCACGCCGATTGCGATCGCCGCGATGGTGTCGCCGGGAATGCCGAACAACAGCGAGGGCACCCATCCCGAAGCGATGCTGGCATTGTTGCTGGCGCCGGCCTCGACGAGGCCTTCGACATGACCAGTGCCGAATTTCTCCGGCTCCTTGGAGAAGCGCTTGGACATGGCGTAGCTGACCCATGCCGCCATGTCGGCGCCGGCGCCGGGCAACACACCGATGATGATGCCGATGATGTTCCCGCGCGTCATCTGCCAGTGGTACTTCAAGGTGAGCGCCCACTGTCCGGCCATGATGCTTCCGAACTTGCGCCGCGGGATCGGCGGCGGCTCGGGCGTGAGCATTGCGCGCATCACCTGTGCTACGGCAAACACGCCGACCAGCGCCGGGATCGGTTCGATGCCGCCGAGCAGGTCGGTCACCCCGAAGGTGAAGCGCGGCACGCCGCCGGGGTTTTCGATGCCGATGCACGCGACGAGCAGGCCGATGAACATGCTCGCGATGGCTTTCACCGGCGAGGAGCGCGCCACCAGCGTGGCGCACATCAGGCCGAGCAGCGCCAGCCAGAAATATTCGAAGGTCGAGAATGACAGCGCGATTTCGGCAAGCGGCGGCGCCAGGACCATCAGCGAGAGCGTGCCGGCGATGCCGCCGACGGCGGAGAACCAGACGCCGGCGCCCAGCGCGAGCTCCGCCTCGCCCTTGCGGGTCATGGCATAGGCCTCATCCGCATAGGCGGCCGAAGCGGGGGTGCCGGGAATGCGCAGCAGCGCGCCGGGAATGTCGCCGGAAAAGATCGCCATCGAGGAGGCCGCCACGATGGTGGCGATTGCCGCGATCGGCGAGAGATAGAAGGTGACGGGCACGAGCAGGGCGGTGGCCATCGTGGCGGAGAGGCCGGGCAGCGACCCGATGACCAGCCCGTACACCGACGCCGCCAGCATCGCGACGATGACTTCCCAGGTCGTGATGAGGTTGAAAGCCTGGATCAGGGTATTGAGCATGTCTCACCAGGGCATGGGCAAGAGGCCGATCGGCAGCGGCACGCGCAAGAGCTTGCTGAAGATCAGATGGATGACAATCGGTGCCAGTACGGCGAGGGGAAGTGCAAGCCTCCAGCGGGCGCCGAGGGCGGTCGCCGTCACGAAAACGATGATCGCCGCGGTCAGGATGAAGCCGACCCGGTCGGCAACGAAGACGTAGAACAGCAGCAGCGCCGGCGGCAGCAGGGCGCGCAGCCCGTACAGCTTGCCGCGCGGCGCCGGGGCCTCGCCGCTCTCATAGGGAACGATCTCCTCTTCTTCCTCGAAGGAGTGGCCGATCCCGAATGCGATCGCGAGGCCGCACAGCGCAAGCCCCATGCCGATTACCAGCGGAAACACATTCGGACCGACCGGCTGGCCCGGCACCGGCGGAAGCTTCCAGCCGCCATAGGCTGCCGCCGCGCCGAGGCCAACGAGAAACAGTCCCGTGATGCGATCGGGTAGGCGCATGAACGAGCCCCGCCTGCCTTCGAGGAAACGGGGCCAGTCAGGCCTTGGCGAGACCGGCGGCCTTCATGGCCTGGCCCATGGCGGCGTCGCCCTTGTCCATGAAAGCCGCGAATTCGGCCGCATTGCCCCAGATCGTTCCAAAGCCGCGATTGGCCATGAACTCCTTGAACTCCTTCGAGTCGTAAACCTTCTTCAGGGAGGCTGTGAGCTTGGAGGCGACGTCGGCTGGCAGGCCCTTCGGGCCTGCGATGCCGCGCCATGCGCCGGTCGCGTAGTCGATGCCCATCGCTTCCTTCAGCGTCGGCACGTCAGGGAAG
>DASWVJ010000145.1:0-20357 GCA_036406295.1 Bradyrhizobium sp. | reverse complement strand
GTAAACCATTGCGCGGGGAAAGCCGGGATGTCCTGGCTGTACCTGTAGTTTAACCCGTGTGCTTTTCTGTAGCACTCTTCGCACACGGGACTGCGGGCGCAGTCGGCGCCCGGCTTTCCCTGCGCCCTCTGACCAAGAGGGCGCAAACGAGACTACAAACCTCAGGCGAAATCGCGCCGTGAGAATGAGCCCCCGTGTTTCCCCGTCATTGTGAGGAGCGTAGCGACGACCCGTCTACGCTTGCTGCGCAAGCTACGCCGGGCGTGCAGTCCGCCGAAGCTCGGAGAGCGGGGGCGGATGCAATCCACTTATCCGCATGTGGCGCTATGGATGGCTTCGCGGAGCCTGTCATCGGGCGCGCATTTCGCGCGACCCGGTGGCTCGCAATGACGATGTCACCCCGCACTTCCCATCGCATACGGCTTGAGCATCGCATACAGCATCGCATGCGTCGGCGTCGCAATGCCGTATTGCTTGCCGAGCTCGGCCACCTTGCCGGAGAGCCACAGCACTTCCAGCCGGTTGCCACGCTCGAGATCGAGCGCCATCGATGCCTTCATCGCCGGCGGGAAGTGATTGGTGAAGTCGACCACCGTCTCGACCGCATCCGCCGGCAGTGCGATGCCTTTGGCGAGGCCGACGGCGACGACTTCGCGATAGGCGGACAGAAAGAGCGGCTGCATGTCGGGATCGTCGCGCAGCTTGCCGATCGGCTGGCGTGCCAGCGCCGTCATGCCGGCGTTGCTGGCGAGCAGGATGAATTTCATCCAGAGGTCGGTGAGGATGGCCTCGCTCAGCGTGGCGTCGAAGCCTGCCGCCTGGCACAGCGCGAGGAAGTTTTCCGCGCGCTTGCTGCGCGTCCCGTCGAGCTCGCCAAAGATCATGCGCATGAACGTGCCGACCTGCGTGATTTCTCCGGGGGCGGTGATCGAGGCGGAGATTTGCGCTACGCCACCCATCACGGCGCGCCCGCCCAGGATCGGCAGCAGCCGCTCATGCGCGTCGACGCCGTTCTGCAGCGGGATGACGGCCGTATCCGGTCCGATCAGCGGCTTGATGGCCTGACCTGCGCTCTCGACGTCCCACAATTTCACACAGAACAGCACGACATCGACCGCGCCGATTTCGGCGGGATTGTCGGTCGCCTGTGTCGGCGCCAGATGCGTATCGCCGCGCGGGCCCTTAACTTTCAGCCCGCCGCGTTTCATGGCGGCCAGATGTGCGCCGCGCGCAACGAACGTGACGTCCGCGCCCGCTTTCGCCAGCGCCGCGCCGAACCCGCCGCCGACGCCGCCCGCGCCGATAACCGCAATGCGCATGAAAGACTCTCCGAATCCGTAGGGCGGCTTCGCGGTAGGCGTAATCCGCCGATGGTGGTGGAGCGACGGCGGATTACGCTTCCGTCGTCGCTCGTCGAGCCAGGTCGGGCGGGGACGCTAATCCGCCCTACGAGATCCGAACAGCTGCGTCCAGAATGCAAGCATGTCGTCCCGGAACAGTTCGCCTTCGCCCGGGCGGCTGCCGATCTTCGCGCCCTTGCGGCCGTAGCCGGCCTTGAGTGCGTAGACCATCAGGTCGCGATCGACGAGCGCCGGATCGCCCTGATCCTTGACGGGATGAATGAGTGCGCCGTCATCGGCGATGTAGGCCGTTGGCGCCGCGGGCGACACGGAAGCGCTGGGAACATCCGTGATCGCGGTGCCGCGGTCAAAGCTGTGATGGGCGCCGGCGATCAGCCGCATCACAGCGTCGCCGCCGGAGAGGCGGATCGCCTGGCAATGACCCTGCACCTGCATCGGCGAGCACCATTCGTCGGCATCGCCCATCAGCACGCGCACGGAGGTGGCGCCGACCCTGGGGTCGAGAAACTGATGTCCGCTCCAGGGATAGGCGGCCAGCACGCCTTGCAGGGCTGCATTCTTGCCGATCACGGCATCGGCAAAACGCCGCGTTGCGGCCGTCAGCACCGCCGATCCGCCGCGGCTGTGTCCCTGTGCGCCGATCCTGATGGCATCGATCTCGGGCAGGGCAGCCAGTACCTTCCACGCCGCGAGCACGTCATAGGCGCTGGCGGCAAAGGAGAACTGGGTCTGGTTGGAGACAGTCAAAGTAACACCGCGTGCGCCAAAACTGTCGAGCACGAAGGTGGCAAATCCTGCGCGGGTGAGGGTTTCCGCGTGCGCGACATGCGACGGCGCCACGCCAAGACTGCCCGGCACGATCATGATCAGCGGCAGTTTTTTCGACGTCGCGCGGGCGGGCAGGAACAGCTTGCCGTCGATCGTGACCTTCGGCATTTCGGCGGGCCTGCTGATCGCCTGGTGGTAGTTGAGCGGTGAGGCCGAGGGAATGTCGATGTTGCGGCCCGCGAGTCCGTCGAACGCAATCGTCTGGTCACGAAAGCGCGCCGGGCTGTCGGTTGCGGGTGCATCGGTCATGAGCGAACCCCGGTTGACTGTCATTCCGGGGCGATGCGGAGCATCGAACCCGGAATCTCGAGGTTCCGGTTCTGGTGCTTACGCACCAATCCGGAACGACAGCGCTGGCTACCTACGCCGGCACCCGGTGCAACGCACAGAGCTTGTTGCCGTCGGGGTCGCGCAGGTAAGCGATGTACAGCTTCACACCGGTGCCTTCGCGGATGCCCGGCGGATCCTCGCAGGTGGTGCCGCCATGGGCGAGGCCGGTGGCATGAAACGCGTTGGCGGCGTCGACGGAGTCGGCGGCAAAGCCGATGGTGCCGCCATTGGCGAAGGTGGCGGCCTGGCCGTTGATCGGCTTGGTCACCGAGAAGGTACCGGTCTTGGTGCGCCAGAAGATGCGGTGGCGATCGACCCGGCCCGGCGGCACGCCGAGCGTGCCAAGCAGCGCGTCATAGAACGTCTTGGCCCTGTCGAGGTCGTTGGTGCCGATCATGATATGCGAAAACATCCGCTGGTCTCCTCCCGTCTCATTTCGCCATGCGGAACAGTTCGCCGCCGGCGCTGGTGTCTTGCAAAAATCACCGTAGCGGCGTGGGGAGGGCGAGGGAAGAGCCGGGAACGCGGGGCGCGCTTCGCGCCGCGCAATGCCTCATGCTTTGCGCGTGTGGCCCCAGACTTCGTCCCAGTCGTTGCCGTTGGCATCGCGGACACGGCCATCGGCCTCGAAGAACTTGTTGGGCACCTGGAAGATCGCGAGCATCAAGCCGCCCTGTGGGCACCAGGCGACATGGCGGCTGCCGGCCTCGCGCCAGATGAACTCGCCGGCCTTGCATTCGATGCCCTCGGCGGGGCCGTCCTTGTCCACCAGCGAGCCCTCGAGCACGTAAGTCTGCTCGATATTGACATGCTCATGGTCGGGCAGCACTGCGCCTGGCGCAAAGCGCATCAGGGCCGTCATCAGGCCGGTCTTGCGGTCGAACAGCAGCGTCTTCGCCTCACAGCCGGGAAAGCGGGTTTTTTGCCACTCCATCTCCATAGGGCGAACGAGGTGGGAATGTTCGTCGGCCTTCGGCGTGACGGCGTCCATGGCGGGCCTCCCTGTGAATGCTCGTTTTCAAGCATCCTAGCAGCTTCGCCGAACCTTGCCAGCGGCGTAGCGTGGTTCGAGACGCGCGGCGTTGCCGTGCTCCTCACCATGAGGGATCCAGCCAGACCTCATCCTGAGAAGCTGCGCTTGCGCCGCGTCTCGAAGGATGAAGCCCGTATTGTGGCGGCAGAGTGCTGGCTAGCGCAGGCCCTCATAGACCATGAAGCCGCGGGCAACCTGCAGCTTGCGGATGGCGCGCGGCAGCAGCTTTTCCTGATGGTGCAGGTAACGATAGGAGGTGAGGCCGAAATTCTCGAGCCGGTTGAACTCGCTTTCGAACGGCGCGAGCACGCCGGTGAGGCTGACTGGCGCATGCGCGCGGGCGGAGAAGGGCAGCAGCAGCAATTCCAGATGCGCGGTCGCGCCGGTCTCGGATGTGGCGGTGAGGCCGGCGATGGCGGGCAGGGTTTCCTCGGCGACGACGACGATCATGTCCTCGACCTCGCGCCGGGCTTCGGGCGTGAACAGGCCGGAAAAGCTGTGGTCCTTCATGTCGCGGCCAAGCAGGGCGCAGACCCGGGTTCCGGCGACGCGGAAGGGGTAGCCGGCCCCGGCGTCATAGGAGAGCACGAAAATGTCGCCGAGCAGCTCGCGCACTGCCGATGGCTCGACTTCACTGCGGTCGGGTGCCGCAGCGCTGCCGCGTATCCGGTCCCAATAGGCGTAAAACTCGCGGCTCGAAGGATGTTTCATGCTGTGCTGCCCGTCGCCCGCCCGGCGGGACATATCTGTCCCGGTTTCGTGCAAGCGCCTTCCCCGTGGTTGTTGTGCAGGACAGGCTGTGCAGCGTCCATGCCGCGTCGGCCGTTTCGGGCAAATTGCGTCGCCTTTGCTGCGTTAAGGTAAATTTAACGATGGGGTTGGCGGGGCCGGGGTCCCTGAATAAGGTCACACTCACTCCAGTGCGGAAGCTTCCTCCAGGCTGCGCCCGCGCTTCGTTACAAAGGTGGCGTCAAACAGTTTGGTCATCGCGTGGGGAGGGGTGGGGATGCCCCGGCAGGCGCGAAAGGATCAACGGTTCAAGGGCGGACGTTCTCAGCGTCCGCCCTTTTTCGTCCCGACCTTCGCCCCTCTCGTGTCCCGGATGCAGTGCAGCGCGCAGTGGTGCACTGCAGAGCCGGGACCCATCTCCCCGAACGAGAAATTCCCGCTTCCGGGCAGTGCACCGCAAAGAGGCCCTCAAGAGGCGCACTGCGTCCTGCCAGGCCTCAACAAGTCCCCCTTGTGCACTTGCACAATGCGGGGAAAGCCGCCTATCTGAACAGATCACCTGCCGAGAAGGCCGTTGCTCCCTTGGAATCTGTTCCCGCACATCAGCCGCCACCGCCGCCGCAGGACCCGCCGCACGAGCCGATCCTGACGCTGCCGGGCGCGCTGACGGCCTATATCGCGCTGATCGCCTTTATCCATCTGCGGACCTTTCTGCCGCCGGAAGCCGAAAACTGGACCATCGACGTCTTCGGCTTCATCCCGCGCCGCTACGATGCAAATGCGCTGCAGATTTATTTTCCCGGCGGGGCGGGCGCGAAGGTGTGGACCTTCGTCACCTATTCGCTGCTGCACGCCAATCTGAGCCACATCTTCTTCAACGTGCTGTGGCTGTTGCCGTTCGGCAGCGCGCTGGCACGGCGTTTCGGCCCGATCCGCTTCTACGTCTTCATGGCGGTGACGGCGGCGGCCGGCGCGCTTGCCCATCTCGTCACCCACGAGCATGCGATTGCGCCAATGATCGGCGCGTCCGCCTCGGTATCGGGCACGATGGCGGCCGCGATCCGCTTTGCCTTCGTCAAGGGCAGCTTCCTCTCCTTCAGCCGCGGCGATGCCGACGAAGCCGCAAAGGTGCCGGCGCTGTCGTTATGGCGTGCGCTGCGCAATCCGCGCGTGCTCGCCTTCCTTGCGGTGTGGTTCGGCGTCAACATCATCTTCGGCCTCGGCTCGATCTCGGTCGGCGCGGAAGGCGCGAGCGTGGCCTGGCAGGCCCACATCGGCGGCTTCATCGCGGGACTGATGCTGTTCTCGTTGTTCGACCCGGTGCCGCGCGCGTCCGCCGCAACGGCCGATGCGTCATCGCGAGACATTTGACCGCGCTTGCGGGTCGTTGCGATTTAAGCGATCATCGCCATGTTTATTTTGACCAGACAATACCGGTTGGCGTTCTTGCCGCTGCGTTTTGTTCCTCATGCCGAAACCAACTCGGCGTGAAGCTGTTGATTGAAGGCTCGCGAACAGAGGTTGTGTCCTTTTTCGGGCATAGCCGGCTTAAGGGAGGCGACAATGACGGTACGGGCAATTCTCGATTCCAAGGGGCATCACGTGCTGAGTGTGGAGCCGGGCGTAAAGCTCTCGGCCGCCATCAAGCTGTTGAGCGAGCGCCGGATCGGCGCCGTGCTGGTGATGAACCAGGGCCGCATCGAGGGCATTCTGTCGGAGCGCGACATCGTCCGCGTGCTGGGGGAGCGCGGGGCCAGTGTTGTGGACGAGCCGGTCAGTGCGGTCATGACGCGCAAGGTCGTCAGCTGCCGCGAGAAGGACACCGTCAGCGAGATCATGGAGATGATGACCAACGGCAAGTTCCGTCATTTGCCTGTTGTCGAGGACGGCAAGGTAGCCGGCCTGATCTCGATCGGCGATGTCGTGAAATGGCGCGTTGGCGAATACGAGCGCGAGCAGGAAGCGCTACGCGAATACATCAAGACAGCCTGACAGTCCTACTCAGCCTTCTCGACCGGAGCCGCAGGCTCGGCGGCCGACGGCGCGAGGATGTGGATCGCTTCCTGGATGGAATCGATCGCGCGCTCCGCGGCACGCGCGCCATGCGCGATAAGCTCGTCCGCGCGGTGGAAGTCGAACCAGCCGATCTGGCCGACGCGCGGCGAGATCAGGAGGTCCGGCGGGTCGCCGGCGAGCCGCGCGCGGGTGATGCGGTCCTGCATGATGTTGAAGGCATCGATCATGACCGAGGAGATGCCCGGCCGCGCCGCGCTGCCGAAGAATTCGCGCTTCATGGTCCGCTCGGCCGAGAACAGCCGCCGCAAGCCGCGCCTGGGCGCCTCCGGCTCCGGATCAGGCTCCGCTGGCGCGACAACCGACGGGCCGTGGGCGTACACGGTGGTGCCGTGCGCGAACACGTCGCTGGAGACGTTGGCGGCAATCACGATCTCTGCGCCGAAGGCGCGCGCAGCAGAGACCGGCACCGGATTGACCAGGGCGCCGTCGACCAGCCAGCGGTCGCCGACCAGCACCGGCGAGAAGATGCCGGGCAGGGCATAGGACGCACGCATCGCGTCGACCATGCGGCCGTGGGTCAGCCAGATCTCGTGCCCGGTACGAACTTCAGTGGCGACCGTGGCATATTTGATCGGCAGGTCCTCGATCAGGGTCTGTCCTATGGAAGTCTCGAGCTCGGCGGCGAGCTTGGTGCCGCCGATCAGGCCGCTTCCATTCAGTCGGATATCAAGATAGCCGAAGATATTGCGCGGCTGCAGGCTGCGCGCCCATTCCTCCAGTTTGTCGAGATGGCCCGCGGCATAGGCGCCGCCGATTACCGCGCCGATCGAGGTGCCGACTACGATATTGGGCAGGATGCCGTGCGCAATCAGTGTCCGCAGCATGCCGATATGGGCAAAGCCGCGTGCCGCCCCGCCGCCGAGCGCGAGGCCGATCACCGGCCGCCGCGTCGTACCGAGCCCGACCTTGTCGGGAGCTTGCGTGGTATCCGAACCTCGGCCAATCCAGCTGTTCAGCACCGACAACTCTCCTCGCGCAACATAATGCCGCGCTTCCTGCGTTTCGCCAATCTAGCGGATGCATGGTTTATGCCCGGTGGAGGCGCCTGGGCCGGCCAAGGGGGGAATACGACTGCAACGCGACATATTGGCTAAGGATAGGGGTTGCCCCGGGGTTCCCCAAGCGGAAGGTATCCGGGGTCACGCAGGCTTGAATTTGCCTCGTTTTCGGTGAAAAGCATGGCCATGATTTGGCGGGGCAAGGAAGTAACCGGCAGGGGGCGAGCCATTGGGCTTGGCAGCGTGTGTTGCCTTGCCGTCGCGCTCGCGCTTTGTCCCGGTCCGGCGTCGGCCCAGTGGTTTTCCGACCGGCCGCCACCAGTACCACCGGGCTCCGTTCCAGATGCGCCGCCCACGGGACCGGCCATGAACCTTGCCCCGCCGTCGGGTCCCGGTGCGGGTCCCAGCCTGCCGCCGACGCTGACACAGCCGACGCTGACCCAGCCGGGCTTGGGCCAGCCCCCGGTCGCCAACGCACCGGCCGCCTTGCCGCCGGGCGCCCCCACGGCCGGCCAGGCCGTGCTGGCGCTGACCGCGAAATACGGCAAGGAGCTGCCCGTCATCACCAGCGGCCTGGTATGGCGAGTGTTTGCCGACAGGCCGGACGAGAACGGCACCTTCAAGCTGATCCGCGAGGAGCGCGGCGCCACGCCCAACATCGTGCTGCCGCCCGGCAACTATGTCGTGCATGTCGCGCTCGGCCTCGTCAGCGCCACGCGTGCGGTGACGCTGAAATCCGAAACCGACCGCGAGTCCTTCATCCTGCCGGCCGGCGGCCTGCGCATCGAGGGCCGCGTCGGCAGCAGCAAGATTCCGCCCAACCAGATTTCGTTCTCGATCTACAAGGGCAGCCAGTTCGAGGCGTCCGAGCGCTCCTCGCTGATTCCGAACGTCGCGGCTGGCGACGTCGCGCTGCTGCCGGAGGGCACCTACTACATCATCTCCAACTATGGCGACGCCAACTCGGTGGTGCGATCCGATATCCGCGTGCAGGCCGGCAGGCTTACCGACGTCATCATTACGCATCGTGCGGCTGTCATCACGCTGAAGCTGGTCAGCGACAAGGGCGGCGAGGCGCTGGCGAACACCGCATGGTCGGTGATTACGCCGGGCGGCGACGTCATCAAGGAATCGATCGGCGCGTTTCCGCGCGTCGTGCTGTCGGAAGGTGAGTACCGCGCCATCGCCAAGAACGAAGGCAAGGTGTTCGAGCGTCCCTTCAACGTCGTCAACGGCGTGGATGGCGAAGTCGAGGTCGTCGCGCGCTAGAGGCCGGTCGCTGCGAGCCGCGGCGGCGTCAGTTTGGCTGGAAGGCGTCGTAGACGAGCTTCCTGAAGGCGGACGTGATGCGCGTGCGCTCGTTCTGGGTCTGCTCCATCATGATGTAGATCATGTCGCGTTTGGGATCGACGCCGAAATAGGTGCCGCTTCCAGAGTCCCATTTCAGTTCGCCGATCGAGCCGGGCGGCGGCGGTTTGGCATTGCCCGGATCGGTGCGCACGGCGATCCCGAAGCCGTAGCCGAAGCCGTCGCCGGGAAAGTAGTAGTAGTCGCGGCCGACGCCCGAACGCGGCCCGATGTGATCGGTGGTCATGTTCTTGAAGGAGGCGCGGCTGAGATAGCGCCTACCGTTCAGTTCGCCGCCATTGAGGAGCATCTGGGCGAAGCGCGCGTAATCCTTGATGGTCGTAAGCAGGCCGCCGCCGCCGGATTGCCATTCGGGATGAGCAAGGCGTTCGCGCTCGCCGTCGAGCAGGATGGGGTCGCTGGGCAGCGGCCGCGCCATTCGCGCAAGCTCCGCCGGCGAAGTCAGCAGGAATTTCGTGCTGGTCATGCCGAGCGGGTTGAAGATGCGCTGGTTCATGAATTCGTACAGCGTCTGCCCGGAGACGATTTCGATCACGCGACCGAGGACATCGGTCGAATGACCATAGCGCCACAGCGTTCCGGGCTGGCGCGACAGCGGCAATCTTGCGATGCGCTCGGCAAATTCCTTGTTGTCGAACTGGCCGGCAAAGAGGTCTGCATCCGTATAGGCCTTCTCGACCCAATTGGCGCCGATATAGCTGTAGCTGATACCTGACGTTTGACGCATCAGGTCCAGGATCGTGATGGGGCGGATCGGCGGCACCAGTTCTACCGCCACCCTGCCGTCCATCATCTTGACCTCGTGTCCGACTTCCACCTTGGCGAAAGATGGAATGTACTTGGAGAGCGGATCCTTGAGAGAAAGCTTGCCGTCGTCGACCAGCATCATCGCGGCAAGGCAGGTGATCGGCTTGGTCATGGAATGGATGGCGAAGATAGTGTCCGGGTTCATCGGCGTTCCCGTCCGCACGTCCTGTGTGCCGAAGCTCTTCAGATAGAGCGGCCGGCCATGCTGCTGGACCAGGATCACGGCGCCCGGGATTTTGCCGGTTGCGACCTCGTTGGCGAAGAAAGCGGTGATCAGCTCCAGCTTTTCCGACGCAGGGGCGGGGACATCCGCATTGCGGCCTTGCCCGATTGCGCCGGTCGCGGGCGTGGCGAAAATCGCCATGGCGACGAAAATGACCTGCAGGCCCTTCATGCCGGTTTCTCTCCCCCGACGCACTCCGATCAAAACCGGGGGAGACCTGTCCGTCAATCGGCCGGACGGCGCCTTGAAGTGCATCACGGTGTCAGATGGTGTCGCGCGTGGGGGCTGTCCTCGCCAATCGCCGCGCCAAGCTGATCGCTGTCATAGTCTCTAACGCGCACTAACCATCCCATCACTTAAAACTGTCATAATCGCCGGATGGCCCTGCTGCGTCCGCGATCTTTACATCGCCTTAAGTAGAGCTGCCTTGGATCGCCCTCGCAGGAAGAACCTTTGTGGTACGGGGAAAGTTATGCGTGCGGCCAGCCAACCGTCGAAGAAATCGCCGGCGAAGTCAGGCATCGAGATGTTCGGCGACGTGCCGGTGTTGAAGCGCAAGTGGCAAGCGGCGGTACGTCCGGGCGAAAAGCTGCCGCGCTATGAAGATGTGATGCTCGGCAGCCTCGGGCGCCTTGCAGACCATATCGCACTGCTGAAGGACTGCGGCGGCGCCTTCGCAGTGTCGCGCACCGGCCGCTACTTTCAGCAATGGATCGGCGACGAGCGCTGGGACATTTCCCTGAGCGCGCTGCCGCCGGATTGTGCGACCGCGCTGGGTGAAGCCGCCGCGAACGCGCTGCAAAATGGACAGCCTTATCTGGCTGCGGCGCATTGCGTGCGCGACGGGTTGGTGCGGACCTTTGACGTGCTGGCGCTGCCGACGACCTCGCGGTGGGGCGGCACGCTGGTCGGCGCCTATGTCAACGAACGCGGCGTGCAGTACAACCTGCTCGATACGATCTTTTCCGCCACCGAAGACGGCGTGCTGTCGCTCGCGACCATTCGCGATGCCGGCGGACGCCCGCACGATTTCCAGATCGTCCATCTCAACCAGGGCGCGGCGCGCTTGCTGCGACAGGATACGGCGGAGCTGATGTGGCGACGGCTGGCGACCGGCGACAGCGTGCTCGGCGCGGGCGACGTGATCGAGCGCCTGCGCGATGTTGTCATGAGCGGCAAGGGCGATCAGGTCGAGATCGACAGCGGCGATCGCAGCCTGCGGCTGGGTGTAACCGCCTGCGGCGATATGCTGTCGCTGACGGTGTCCGACGTCACCGCGATCAAGCGGCGCGAGGCATCGTTTCGGCTTCTGTTTGACAACAATCCGATGCCGATGTGGGTGTTCGACGCCAGGACCATGGAGTTTCTCGGCGTCAACGACGCCGCGGTCCAGCATTACGGCTACAGCCGTGCCGCCTTCCTGCGCATGAAGCTGCACGAAATCTGGCCGGAGGACGAATGGGTGACCCACACCCAGGCGCTGCAGCAGGTCGGTGACGTCTACAGTTCAGAGCGCGACTGGCGGCACATCAGGGCCGACGGCAGCGAAATCCAGGTGCTGACCTTCGGACGCAGGGTCGCTTTCGACGGCCGCGACGGCTATCTCGTCGCCGTGGTCGACATCACCGAGCGCCGCAAGGCCGAGGAGCGCATCGCGCATATGGCGCATCACGACGGCCTGACCAACCTGCCGAACCGCGAATACTACCAGGAGCGACTGCGCCAGGCGCTGGAGCGCGCCGACGGCGGCAAGCACGTGGCGGTGCTGTGCGTCGACCTCGATCTCTTCAAGAACGTCAACGACTCCTTCGGTCATCCCATGGGCGACCGGTTGCTGAAGCAGGTGGCCGAGCGGCTGCGCAGCGAGGCGCGCGGCGACAATCTCGCGGCCCGGCTTGGCGGCGACGAGTTCGCCATCGTGCTTGCTTCCGGAGTGTCGCCCAAGGAAGCCAGTGATTTCGCCGACCGGATCATCAAGGTGTTGAGTGCGCGCTACGAGATCGACGGCATCGAGGCTGTGGTCGGCGCCAGCATCGGCATCGCGCTGTCGCCCGGCGACGGCGTGACCTCGGAAGAATTGATGCGCAACGCCGACATGGCGCTGTACCGTGCCAAGTCCGACGGCGGCGGCGTGCACCGCTTCTTCGAGCGCGAGATGGACCGCCAGGCGCAGAAGCGGCGCGACATGGAACGGGATCTGCGCGCAGCCTTTGCCAATGGCGAGTTCGAGTTGCACTACCAGCCGCTAGTCGATATCGCCACCAACCGGATCAGCGGCTTCGAGTCGCTGCTGCGCTGGCGCCATCCGGACAAAGGCATGGTGTCGCCGGCCGAGTTCATTCCGGTGGCCGAGGATATCGGGCTGATCGTGGCGATCGGCGAATGGGTGTTGCGCGAGGCGTGCGTGGAGGCGGCGAAATGGCCGTCCGAGATCAAGGTCGCAGTCAACCTGTCGCCGGTGCAGTTCCGCAGCCGCAATCTGGTGCAGGCCGTCATCTCGGCGCTGGCGCATTCCGGCCTGTCGCCGAAACGGCTCGAGCTGGAGATCACCGAGACGGTTTTCCTGGCGGAGACCGAGGCCAATCTCGCGATCCTGCATCAACTGCGCGGGCTCGGCGTTGGCATCTCCATGGACGATTTCGGCACAGGCTATTCCAGCCTCAGCTACCTCCGCAGCTTTCCCTTCGACAAGATCAAGATCGACCGCTCCTTCGTCAAGGATCTGGCGAAGCGCAGCGATTGCGTGGCGATCGTCCGCGCCATCTCGGGGCTGGGCCGCAGCCTCAACATCACGACCACGGCCGAAGGTGTCGAGACCACCGATCAACTCGACTGGCTGCGCGCCGAAGGTTGCAATGAGGTGCAGGGGTTCCTGTTCAGTGCGGCGCGGCCGGCCGGCGAGATCGAGACGCTGCTGAACGACTTTAGCCAGCGGCAGTCGAGGGCAGCGTAGCTTTCTGATCCTCATGGCGAGCGAGCGCTTGCGCCGTCTCGAACCATGAGGCCGCTGACGGGCCTTCATCCTTCGAGACGCGGCCTGAGGGCCGCTCCTCCGGATAAGGAGAAAGGTTCATCCTCAGAACCGCGTCACGATATCGGACAGTGCCGGGCGAGGGCGGTCCTCGCTCGGCTTGGTCACGTTGCCGATATGGATAAGGCCGACGAGCTTTTCGTCCGGCTTCAGGCCGAAACCATCAAGCACGTCGCGGTCGAAGGCGAACCAGCCGGTCAGCCAGCAGGCGCCGAAGCCGAGTGCGGTTGCCGCGGTGACGATATTCATGGCGCTGGCGCCGGCGGACAGTTCCTGCTCCCAGGCTGGCACTTTCGGATGCGACCTTGTGAAGCTGACGACACCGATCACGAGCGGCGCGTCGGTAAGGCGCTTTTTCTCCACCTCGATCTCGGCGGCGGTGGCCTGCGGATTCTTCCTCGCGAACACGCCGGCGATGACTTCACCGGCGCGAACGCGCGCATCGCCCTCGAACACGATGAAGCGCCAGGGTGCGAGCTTGCCGTGATCGGGCACCCGCGCGCCGATGGTCAAAATGGTCTCGAGTTCGGCGGGCGAGGGGCCGGGGCCGGTCATCTCGCGCGGCTTCATCGAGCGGCGGGTCTTAAGAAGTTCGATTGCATCGGGCATTACGAAGCCGTGGTTTGAGGTTTTCATGCAGATATCTGCCTCTGCGAGGCGATAGCAAGATGGCTGCCTTTATTACCATTCCAAACTGGCAGGCGCTGCCATTTGATCCCGCGCAAGGATGGGCGCCGCGCGCGGCTTATGTTGGCACATATCGCCTTCCTCCCTGAGGTCTGCCATGCCGAAATCAAAAAAGATCGAGTTGAACGTCGTTCGCTTGACGCCCGATCTGACCTCCCAGGTCGATGTCTGGGCGGCAGCCCATACGCTCGAGCGTGCGGCCGCCATTCCGCGTCTGGTCGAAATCGGCCTGAGGGCGGAAGCGGGGATTGCCCCGCACCATCCATGCGACGGGCGTGCGATCGAAGCCCAGGCCGTGAGCCAAATCGGGCTGCTGATCGATCCGGAAACGCCGGAGGAGGAGCGTGAGCGGCGAATCCACCGGCTGACCGAGGGGCCGCCGGAATTTGCCGACTTCCGCCTCGACCTGCCGGGGCGAAGACCCCACTGAGCGCTAGGTCCGTCCGCTCGCCCGCTTGATGTCCGGCGGCGTCGCTTCGTCGAGAAGGGCGGCGATCGCCTCGGCGGTCGGCAACACCTTCTGGCCCTCGCTGCCGAGACGGCGCACCGAGACCGAATGCGTCTCGGCTTCTTTTCTGCCGACGGCGAGGATTGCCGGAATCTTCGCCAGCGAGTGCTCGCGGACCTTGTAGTTGATCTTCTCGTTGCGCAGGTCAATCTCGACCCGCAAGCCCGCACGCCGCGCCGCTGCGACGACCTGCTTGGCATACTCGTCAGCTTCCGAGGTGATGGTGGTGACCACGGCCTGCACCGGCGCGAGCCAGAGCGGGAAGCTGCCGGCATAGTGCTCGATCAAAATGCCGATGAAGCGCTCCATCGAGCCGCAGATCGCGCGGTGCACCATGACAGGCACCTTCTTGCCGCCATCGGCGTCGATGTAGAAGGCGCCGAAGCGTTCCGGCAAGTTGAAGTCGACCTGCGTGGTTCCGCATTGCCAATCGCGGCCGATGGCATCGCGCAGCACATATTCGAACTTCGGCCCGTAGAATGCGCCTTCGCCGGGATTGATCGAGGTCTTGATCTGGTTGCTCTGCGACTGGATCTGGTTCAGCACCGTGGCCATCACGCGCTCGGCGTGATCCCACATGGCGTCGGTGCCGACGCGCTTCTCCGGCTTGGTCGACAGCTTGATCGTGAGCTCGCCGGTGAAGCCGAAATCCTCATAGACCGACAGGATCAGGTCGTTGATCTTGAGGCACTCCTCGGCGAGTTGCTCCTCCGTGCAGAAGATGTGCGCATCGTCCTGCGTGAAGCCGCGCACGCGCATCAGGCCGTGCATGGCGCCCGAGGGCTCGTAGCGGTGCACCACCCCGAATTCGGCGAGACGCAGCGGCAGGTCGCGATAGCTCTTCAGCCCGTGCTTGAAGATCTGTACGTGTCCCGGGCAGTTCATCGGCTTCAGCGCAAACCAGCGCTTGTCCTCGGCCTCGTCGCCCGCGGATTGCGCCGCAAACATGTTCTCGCGGTACCAGTCCCAGTGGCCGGAGGTCTCCCACAGCACCTTGTCGAGGATCTGCGGCGCGTTGACCTCGCTGTAATCGCCGGTGAGGCGTCGGCGCATATAGGCGATCACCTGCTGGAAGATGGTCCAGCCTTTCGGATGCCAGAACACCACGCCCGGGCCTTCCTCCTGGAAGTGGAAGAGATCGAGCTCGCGGCCGAGCCGACGGTGATCGCGCTTCTCGGCCTCCTCGATCTGCTTGAGGTAAGCGTCGAGTTCTTCCTGCTTTGCGAAGGCCGTGCCGTAGATGCGGGTCAGCATCGGGTTGTTGCTGTCGCCGCGCCAATAGGCGCCAGCCACCTTCATCAGCTTGAAGGCATTGCCGATCTTGCCGGTCGAGGTCATGTGCGGACCGCGGCAGAGATCGAACCAGTCGCCCTGGAAATAGATCTTGATCGGCTCGTCGCCGGGAATGGCGTCGACCAACTCGACCTTGAAGTTCTCCCCCTTGTCGCGGAACACCTGCTTCGTCTTCTGCCGGTCCCACACTTCCTTGGTGAAAGGCTGGTCGCGCGCGACGATCTCGCGCATCTTCTTCTCGATCGCGGCAAAGTCTTCCGGCGTGAACGGCTCGTTGCGGAAGAAATCGTAATAGAAACCGTTCTCAATCACAGGACCGATGGTGACCTGCGTGCCCGGCCACAGCGACTGCACCGCTTCGGCAAGCACATGCGCGCAATCGTGCCGGATCAATTCCAGCGCGCGCGCATCCTCGCGGGCGACGAACTCGATTTTCGCGTCGTTTTCGATGGGATCGGTGAGATCTGCAAGGGTGCCATCCAGCGTCATCGCCACGGTGCGCTTGGCAAGCGAAGGCGAAATGCCCTTGGCGATATCGAGGCCGGTGATGCCCTTGGGAAATTCGCGCCTGGCGCCGTCGGGGAAGGTGACGTTGACCTTGTTCACAGGCTCGGCCGGCTTGAGATTCGTAATCGAATACTTGAAGTCGCTCATCAGTCTCTCCTGTGGCTCACTCCTGCGGACCAACGCAGGTAAGCGGGAACTGGCCCCGGTATAGCAGGCGATTCGGGCCGGACAAGCGGGGATTCACGGGAAAATTAGAGTGAAATACGGCCGTTGAAGCGGCATTGAGCGCGCAACACCGCCACAACGGAGAACGGGGCGTCATGCCTGCTGCAGATTTGTGACATCGTCGTTGACCCGGGGTACTCCCTGCAGCCAATGGTTGCCGCGGGCGGGGCCGCTTGTTAGCGTCGCTAATCGGCTCGGCCGCCGCGGTCTGAAGACCCCATGACGTTGCGCGTATTTCTGGTCGTCATTCTTATCCTGCTCGGTGCGCCTGCCTGGGCGGCGCCTAGCCTCGGACGACGAGCGCCCGCGGCAATGCCGCCGGCGCCGATGGTGTTCTATGTCGTCAAGGGCGCGGCTGACTCGTGCGGACGCGGCTGCGACAGCTGGGTCGCGGTGGAAGGCCAGATCGACGGCGCCGCCGCCGCGCGCTTCAGGAAATTCCTGCGGCAGGTCGGCAATCGCCAACTGCCCATCTACCTCGCGTCTCCCGGCGGCAATCTCGATCAGGCGCTGGTGATGGGCGAAATGCTGCGCGATCGTCGCGCCACGGCTCGGGTCGGGCGTACGGTGGTCGGTGATTGCGGCTTCGAGGCGCAGGACAGCACTGCCTGCATCAAGCTCAAGCAGTCCGGCCGCGAACTGCGCGGCGATCTCTTCACCCGCGCCGTCAATTGTAATTCGGCCTGTCCGTATCTGCTGCTCGGTGCAACCACGCGCGAGGTCGCGCCCGACGCACTGCTTGCGGTGCATTCCGCCAAGGTGGTGGTGCATTTCCGTGGCGGCGTGCCGCCCGCCGAGGTATGGGCCGCGGCGAACCAGCGCGGACGAGAGCGCGCCGACCGCATGCTGTCGGCTTACCTCCTGAAGATGGGCGCCGATGCCGGCCTGCTAGACCTTGTCCGCTCCGTCAAATTCGAGAGCCAGCACGTGCTGACGCGGGAAGAAATCGTCCGCTTCGGAATCGACCGGCGGGAGATCGCGGAGACGCCGTGGAAATTCGAGAACAGCGTCCGCAGCATGGTGAGCAAGACCGCGGCGGTGCGCGAGGAGAGCGGAAGATCCTGGCGCCTCTCGCAATGGCGGATCATCTGCTCCTCAAGCGAGCAGTTCGAGCTGAATTTCCAGCGTCCGGCACTCGCCACAGGCTCGATCCAGCCGACGGTGGCGCTGTCCGGCGTCGGCACGACCCCGCAGCTCTTCAGCTGGCCTCCGGCAAAATTGCTCGGGTTCGAGATCTGGCGACTGCATTTGACGCGCGCCTCGGTACAGAGCCTGGCTAATGTGCCGCAGTTCGAATTCCTGGAATCGGTGCAGGGGGCGGGCGGCAAACGCGTGGCTCGCACGGCAAAATTTTCCACGGAAGGCCTGGCGAGCGCGCTGGCCACGCTGTCTGCGACTTGTCCGCCGCAGAAAAACCTTGCGCTCCGGCAAACTGTCGATGTGCAGGAGAGCGTTGCGAAATAATCGCGGCTTTCCCTTCCATATCGGTAGCCCGCGGCTTACATGCGCCTGCATGGAAAATCGCCCTGCGGCCGCGCGCCGTTTCGCTCCAACCGCCTTGATGCTCGGCAATGTCGTCACCGGTTGTGCGGTGCTGGCGCCGGCGGGCATGCTGAAGGAATTGTCCGAAGGCCTCGATGTCAGCATCCGCACTGCGGGCCTGCTGATTACTTTCGGCGCTATCGTGCTGTGCGTGGGATCGCCGGTCACGGCCTGGCTCACCAGCCGGATCGAGCGGCGCATGCTCCTTTCGGTGACGCTCGGGGCTCTGGCGGCGAGCAATATCGCCTCGGCCTTCGCGCCCGATTACGCGAGCCTGCTGGGCTTGCGGCTTGTGATGCTCGCCATTGGCGTGATCTACACACCGCAGGCCGCCGGCACTGCAGCCATGATCGTGCCGGAAACGAGGCGCGGCTCCACCGTCGCCTACGTCTTTCTCGGCTGGTCGCTGGCCGCCGCGATCGGCCTGCCGCTGATCGCGCTGGTCGCGCATCGCTACGGCTGGCGTGCGGCCTATGGCGGCATCGGCGCGCTGGGCATCGTGAGCTTGCTGCTGCTGACATGGCGCCTGCCTCGCGGGTTGCTGGGTGCGCCCGTGCAATTGCGAACCTGGCTCGATCTCGCGCGCAACCGCCTGGTCGTGCTGCTCCTTTTGATCACCACGTTCTACATGTCCGGCCAGTTCGTGATCTTCACCTTCATGGGACCGCTGCTCGCCAGGCTGACCGGCGCAGGCGCTGACGCCATCGGCCTCGTGTTTGCTATCTATGGCGCATTCGGCTTCATCGGCGTGGCGGTCGCAACCCGCATCGTCGATGGATGGGGCCCGTACCGCACCTCGTTGCTGTCGATATCGATGGTGCTTGCCGGAATTGCGGGCTGGGCGCTGACGGCCGGCAATTATCTGCTGATGGCCTGTTCGGTCGCGATCTGGGGGCTGGGGTTTGCTTCCAGCAACTCGATGCAGCAGGTGCGCCTGATCGCCGCCGCGCCACCGATGGCCTCCGCTTCCGTCTCGCTCAACACGTCCGTGCTCTATATCGGACAGGCGATCGGCTCGGCGGTCGGCGGCATCCTTTATGGCGGCGATTTCCTTTACGGCACCGGCTATGTGGCGACGGCCTTCCTGGCATTGGCGCTGGTCATGGTCGTCCTGACCCGGCCGCGTGCAGCCGGATAGGCTGCTGCCCACCACAAGCTAAGCTGCATCGTGACAAGACGCCCGCCGCATGCTTACTTTACCGCTCAGGGGGAGGCGATCAGGGAATCGCCGGGAGGCGAGGCGGATTTCGCCATTTGGCCTCAATCGGGCGCATATTCGTCGCATTCCTTCCATCCCGTGGGTCAGGACGAGAGCGAAGCGAGATGAAGAAGATTCTGGTGATTGCTGCTGTGCTGTATTCGGCCGCCGCCATAGCGCAGACGAGCGAGCCGGCCAAGCCGCCAATGATTGGCGACAAGCCGCTGATACAGGTCAAGCCGAAGGGGGCCAAATCCAAGGACGCCAAGCCGGCGGATGCGGCCAAGGACGCTTCCAAATCGGCCAAGGCCGCGCCGGGCAAACCGAAATCGATGGCGCAGAAGCTGCAGGCGTGCCTCGAGATCGACGACGGCACCAAGGAGCGGCTGAATTGCTACGACGCTGTGATCGTGCCAAAGCCCAATCCGAAGGCCAAGGCGCCGGTGAAATCCGTCACCGAGTGCGGCGGCTTCAAGGACGAAGAGGAGCGGCTGACCTGCTTCAACGGCTTTGCCGAGAAGCTGCCCAAGCTGCCGTCGTGACGGTCGGGCTCGACGGCTGCGCTAATCGCTGATCCGCGTCAGGACCGCCTTGAAGGCGACGCCCGGCATCTGCAATGCAGTGCCCTCGAAGTCGATCATGTCGCCGTGGGCGATCCCCTTCAGCGTCACCGTGATCATGTCGGTTCCGAACAGCGGCCGGAACGCCGGATCGGGATTGTGCCGCTGCGTCGACACCTTGACCTGGATGCCGTCGTCCCGGTCGACATAGGTGCCGATGAAGGCAAAGGCGGCGTTCCACCGCGCAATTTGCCGGCGGTGGCGTAAATCACTCCGGTGCCGGTGCCGTGAATCGTGTGAAACTCGACCTTGTATAAGCCTTCGCGCAAGAGACGTCCCCAACTAGCAAAACACGCCCAAAATCAATGTATTCAGTACAAGTTGTAGCCTAGGCCGCGCGCAACGCGCCGACAATGCCCGGCACAACTGCTGGCAGCGACATCAACATCACATTTTCTGCTCAGCAGCGTCGAAGTCACGACGGGGCCGAGGAGTCCGAAAGCCGTCCCCTGCCTACGGTCTCATCGGTGCTGCCTTACCGGGAGCCTTGACAGTTATTCTGCGTGGCCGCCACTATCAGGTCTTCCAGAACGATAAGGAGGTCTCCATGCAATTGACTTCCGCGCGCAAATGGATTGTTGCCGGCGTCGCTGCGGGCGTGCTGGCGGCAAGCTCGGTGATTGCGCAACAACAGCAGGCTCCGGCACGAGGTAACCACGACTGGGCGCCGAAGGTGGCGGTCGGCAAGCACCACAGCCTCGCGGCGACGCTCGACACCGTGCAATGGGGTTGGCTCGATCCGCGCGAAAAGCCGAGGCTGACCATCGACTCCGGCGACACGGTTTCCATCGAAACCATGATGCATTCTCACGACAAGATTGTGCCGGGCGTCACGATGGAGCAGGTCGTCGACCTGCGCAAAGCCAATCCCGGCGGCGGTCCGCATTCGATGACCGGTCCGATCTACGTCAACGGAGCCGAGCCCGGCGACGTGCTCGAAGTGCGCATCCTTCGTATCGAGCCGAAGCCGTGGGCGGTCAATTTCAACCTGCC
>DASWVJ010000144.1:0-17585 GCA_036406295.1 Bradyrhizobium sp. | reverse complement strand
TCGCCAGGTCGATCTGCGCGTGCTCGATCTATGGCAGCAGGGCCGCTACCGCGAATTCATCGACATGCTTCCGGACTATGCCACCAAGTGCAACGGCGAGGGCGGCATGGCCGATACCATCATGCTGTTCGCGGCGCTGGGCTGGTACGGCTACCAGGGCAGGGCCGAACAGCTCTGCGACTATTTTCCGTCCAGCGGCAGCGGCCAGGTCAATGTCGAGTTTCACGTGGCGGCGTGAGATTGGATTGAACTATAGTCGCAAGCAGAGATGCTCACCTCTCCCTTGGGAGAGGTGTATCGAGCCCCGTTGATGGAACGGTCCAGGCAATAATTTCTTTCTAGCCCTTCGCGCGCTTCTCCACATTGGCGCTGCGGGTAGGCACGCCGAACTCCTTGCGGCAGACGTCGGCGAGCACGGCGACGCCTTCGCGGATCTGCCCGTGTGAGGGGCTGGCGAAGCAGAGCCGCAGGCGGCAGCCCGAATAGGGCTTGTCGACCGACCATTCCGGTCCCGGATTGATGGCGACGCCGGCGGCGAGCGCGGCCTGGTATAGCTTCATCGTGTCGACATTGTCGGGCAGCTTCACCCACAGGAAGATGCCGCCCCTCGGCTCCTCGAACTCAGCCGCGGTGCCGAACTGCTCGCCGAGCGCATCCATCAGCGTGTCGAGTTTGGCGCGCAGGCCGCGCGTCAGTTCCGGCACATGGCTCTGGAAGTGCGGCGCGCAATATTCGGCGAGCACCATTTGCTCCAGCGCGCCGGAACCGGCATCGGTCTTCAGCGCGAGCATGCGCGACATCATCTCCCAGGGCGCAACGATGAAGCCGACGCGCAGGGCAGGCGCGATCGATTTCGAGAACGATCCGATATGGATGACGTTGCCGGTCTTGCTCATAGCGTAGATCGCGGGCGGCCGCTTGCCGTCCCAGGTCAGATCCGCGTAGCAGTCGTCCTCGAAGATCGGCACGCCATATTGCTCCGACAGTCGCAGCATCTCGGCACGGCGCTCCACGGGCAGGATCGTGCCCGTCGGGTTCTGCACCGTCGGGATGGTGTAGATGTATTTCGGCCTGACGCCCCTGGCCTTGAGATCGGCGAGCGCGCTTGCCAGCGCATCCATGCGCATGCCGTGCTCATCGAGGGGAATGCCGACGATGTTGACGCCAAGACGGGTCAGGCGGTTGATCGAGCCTTGATAGGATTCCTTTTCGAACAGAACGGTGTCGCCGCGCGCCAGCAGTGCGCTGTTGACGAGGTCGAGCGCCTGCAGTGAGCCGGAGACGATCATGAGATCGTCCACGGTGCAGGCTATCCCGGCATCGCGCTTGAGTTTCTTCACCAGGAATTCGCGCAAGGGGCCGTAGCCCTGCGGGCCATGAGCGAGGTTGTAGGTGGCCAGCGACTTGCCCTCGCGCTTGAGCACCGCATTGACCGCCTCGATTAGCCCGTCGACCGGAACGCCGTCGGGGTCGTTGTTGCCGCCGACAAAGCTGTATTTGGCAAGGCCCGTCCAGCGCACCGCGGGCGCGGGGAGGCTGGCCGGCAGCAGCGGGGCGTAGTTGAATTGGGCTGAAGTCATGAACATTGTCTCCCGTTGATTTTCTTGTTGAGGAGGCGGGTTGCTTTCGCTCCTCTTGGTTCTGGTCAGTTCATCCGGATCGGCCGTCGCTGGCTGATGAGGGAATAATGTCCTGCGCCGACGCGGCAGGCCGAACGTCCGAAGAAAGTAGCCTTGATCGGGGTGTGACAGATTGCTTGTCTTGGCCTCCCATCCCTGCCACTAGGTTGTGGCGAAGGGGCAATCCGGTTCATGCACCAACTTATTGGCGATATCACTTTTAGCATCCTGTTCGCCTGGGGGCTCGGGCTTTTGGCCCATTTTTCTCGCCAGCCGCTGATCCTCGCCTATCTTCTTGCCGGCTTCTTCATTGGGCCATTCGGCATGGGATGGGTCAAGTCCCAGGAATCGATCAGCGTCATCTCCGAGCTCGGCCTGATCTTCATGCTGTTCATGATCGGGCTCGAGATCGACCTGAAGAAGATCATCCGTGCCGGCCCGGTGATCCTGTTCGCCGGCGGTGGCCAGCTGGTCGGCGGCTGCCTGCTCGGCGTCCTGTTCTTCATGGCCATCGGTCTTGCGCTCGGCGGAGGCGCCTTCGATGCGCTGTATCTGACGGTGGCCTGCGCGCTGTCGAGCACGGTCATCATCGTCAAGGTGCTCTACGAGAAGCGCGAGCTCGACACGCTGCCGGGCCGCATCACGCTGGGCGTGCTGGTGCTGCAGGACATCTTCGCCATCCTGTTCCTGGCGGTGCAGCCGAACCTCGCCAATCTGCAGGTGTCGGTGATCCTGCTCTCGGTCGCGCGGGTCGGGGCGCTCGTGGCCACCGCGCTGGTCCTGAGCCGCTATGTGCTGCCAAGGCTGTTCCACCAGATCGCTCGGCGGCCGGAGCTGCTCCTGCTCGGCGCACTCGCCTGGTGCTTCCTGATCGGCGAGGTCGCGGAAAGGCTGCATCTGTCGCGCGAGATGGGTTCGCTGGTGGCGGGCGTGTCGATCTCGACCTTCCCCTATGCGCTCGACGTGACGGCGAAGGTGACGACACTGCGCGACTTCTTCATCACACTGTTCTTTGTCGCGCTCGGCATGACCATCCCGATCCCCAATGGCTCGGTGATCGCGCTTGCGCTAGTTATCGCCGCCTTCACGGTGGCAAGCCGCGTGGTGACGACGTTCACGCCGCTTTATCTGATGAAGCAGGGCCTGCGCGCCAGCCTCTTGCCGGCGATCAACCTCGCGCAGATTTCGGAATTCTCGCTGGTGGTGATCCAGACCGGCATTATCGCCGGCCACATCAAGACCGAGACGGCGAGTGCGGCCTCCTTTGCCTTCGTGGTGCTGGCGGTGCTCTCAACCTTCTTCATGATGCGAAGCGGCGAGATCACCAGGGGCCTGATCGGGCCGCTGAAGAAGATCGGCCTGCGCGATCTCGATCACGCTCACCACGTCGAAGGTGGCCATGAGGGTGGGCATGGCGAGTCCAACCGCATCGTCATCCTCGGCTTCTTCCGCGCGGCGAGCGCCCTGCTCAGCCAGATCGAGCGGCAGAACGAGTCGCTGCTGGAACAGATCACGGTGATCGATTTCAATCCCAACGTGTTCCGCACGCTGGGCAATCGCGGCGTGCACGTGATCTATGGCGACATCTCCAATGTCGATACCCTGGTGCATGCCGGCATCGGCAAGGCCGAGATCATCATCCTGAGCGTGCCGGACTCGCTCCTGGTCGGTGCCAACAATGAAAGGCTGGTTCGCCATGTCAGGGCGCTCAACCCGACCGCCAAGATCGTCGCGACCGCCGATCTGCTTTCCAACGTCGGTGACCTCTATGCCGCCGGCGCCGACTATGTGACGGTAACCCGCCTGACGGACGCTGCCGAACTGTTTTCGGTGATCGAGGCCTCCGACGCCGGACTCCTGGAGGACAAGCGGGCCGAGATGGACGCCCGGCTTGCCGAGCGCAAAGAGGTTCTGCCGTAGAGGAGGAGCAGTCGCTCCAGACCGCAACCCGGCCTTTCATCCCGTTGCGGCGATCCCACATAAATATAGTTCTTCAGGCCCCCCGCGGGCAGCATACGGCCCTGCGTAATGACGCTGGCGCGGGCCAGAGAGTCCGGGTAATCCATCCCGGCACAAGAAACGGGTTTTGAGGAAATGGCCGACACGGTTCAGGAAGTCTTGCAGGCCTTTGCCAAGGGCGAACTCGTCGTGGTCACGGATGACGACGACCGGGAAGGCGAGGGCGATCTGATCGTCGCGGCCTCGCTCTGCACGGCCGAGAAGATGGCCTTCATCATCCGCCACACCTCGGGCATCGTCTGCGCGCCGATCACCACCGAGGACGCGCGGCGGCTGCGCCTCGACCCGATGGTGGCCCACAACGAATCCAACCACACCACCGCCTTTACGGTCTCGATCGACTACAAACCCGACGGCGGCACCGGCATTTCGGCGGAGGAGCGCGCTTCCTGCTGCCGGGCGCTGGCCAATCCCAATGTCGGCGCCGTCGACTTTGCCCGACCCGGCCATATCTTTCCGCTGATCGCGCGTGACGGTGGCGTGCTGCTGCGCTCCGGTCATACCGAGGCCGCGGTCGATCTCTGTAAGCTGAGCGGCCTGCCGCCGGTCGGCGTCATCTCTGAGTTGATGAACGACGACGGCACTGTCATGAAGGGCGAGCAGGTGGCGCGTTTCGCTGCCGCCAACAAGCTCAGGCATGTCACGATCGCTGACCTGATAGCCTACCGCCAGGCGCGCGAGAAGCTGATCGAGCGCGTCTCGACCTTCGTCACCGAGAGCCCGATCGGAACATTGCAGGGCTATGCCTATCGCTCGCCGTTCGATGAGATCGCGCACGCCGCCTTCGTCTATAACGGCGTCGGTGATGGCAAGAATGTGCTGACGCGCCTGCACAAGCCCAACATCGTGAAAGACCTCTTCACCGGCCAGGAACGCATGCGCCTCGTGCTCAACCATTTCCAGCGCGCTGGCCGCGGCGTGCTGGTATATTTGCGCGACGGCGCGGCCGGCGTTCCCGTCGAGCCGGTCGGCGAGCAGAGGTCGGCGGAAGCCGACCGCAACAAGCAATGGCGCGAGGTCGGCGTCGGCGCGCAGATTTTGCGTGATCTCGGCATCACCTCGATCCGTAATCTCACCTCGTCGGTGCATGACTACAAGGGCCTGTCCGGTTTCGGCATCGAGATCGTCGGCAATGAGCGCCTTGAAGGATAGGGACTGTCATTCCGCATCGCCCCGGAATGACGGGGCAGGAATTGCGCTAATCCCGTTAGCGATCTAATTTGTTGGCAATTGACTGGAACAAGTAATGCGAAAGGAATTCCAATGAGCGTGCGCCCCCAGAGCAAGGACAAGCCGGCTGCGGCCTCGTTCCAGTGGGATGATCCATTCCTGCTCGACGACCAGCTTACCGAGGACGAACGGTTGATCCGCGACACGGCGCGTGCCTATGCGCAGGACAAGTTGCTGCCGCGCGTGACCAAGGCGTATCTGGAGGAAAAGACCGACCGCGAGATCTTCAACGAGATGGGCGAACTCGGCCTGATCGGCGTGACACTGCCGGAGGAGTATGGCTGCGCCAATGCGAGCTATGTGGCCTATGGCTTGGTGGCGCGCGAGATCGAGCGCGTCGATTCCGGCTATCGCTCGATGAACTCGGTGCAGACGTCGCTGGTGATGTATCCGATCTATGCCTATGGCGACGAAACCCAGCGCAAGAGGTACCTGCCCAAGCTTGCGACCGGCGAGTGGGTCGGCTGCTTCGGCCTCACGGAGCCCGATGCCGGTTCCGACCCCGGCGGCATGAAGACCCGCGCCGAGAAGGTGTCCGACGGCTACAAGCTGACTGGCAGCAAGATGTGGATCTCCAATGCGCCGATCGCCGACGTCTTCGTCGTCTGGGCGAAGTCCGCCGCGCACGACAACCAGATCCGCGGCTTCATCCTCGAGAAGGGCATGAAGGGTCTTTCCGCGCCTAAGGTCGGCGGCAAGCTTTCGCTGCGCGCCTCCATCACCGGCGAGATCGTGCTCGACAACGTCGTGGTGCCGGAAAGCGCGCTGCTGCCCAACGTGTCCGGCCTGAAGGGCCCGTTCGGCTGCCTCAACCGCGCCCGCTACGGCATTTCCTGGGGCGCAATGGGCGCTGCCGAGGACTGTTTCCACCGCGCGCGGCAGTACACGCTGGATCGCAAGCAGTTCGGCCGGCCGCTCGCCGCAACTCAGTTGGTGCAGAAGAAACTCGCCGACATGGAGACCGAGATTGCGCTCGGACTTCAGGCCAGCCTGCGTGTCGGCCGCCTGATGGACGAGGGCAAGATGGCGCCGGAGATGATCTCCATCGTCAAGCGCAACAATTGCGGCAAGGCGCTCGATATCGCCCGCATGTCGCGCGACATGCACGGCGGCAACGGTATCCAGATCGAGTATCACGTGATGCGCCACACCGCGAATCTGGAGACGGTGAACACCTATGAGGGCACCCACGACGTCCACGCCCTGATCCTCGGCCGCGCGATCACGGGTATTCAGGCGTTTTCGTAAGGTCCATTTTCCCTTCCTCCGTCATGGCCGGGCTAGTCCCGGCCATCCACGTCTTGGCCGCTCGGCAAGAAAGACGTGGGTGCCCGGCACGAGGCCGGGCATGACGAATGAGCGAGTTGAGCAAGTCATGGCCGACAACGACGACATCCCCTTCAACCGCGACTTTCCCCTGAAGCCCGGCGTGGCGGAGGAAGCTCGCCCCGGGGTGCGGCGCGTCCTCTGCGACAATCCGAGCCCGTTCACCTTCACCGGCACCGTCAGCTACGTCGTGGGCAAGGGCAATGTCGCGATCATCGATCCAGGTCCCGATGACGAAGCGCATGCAAAAGCGCTGCTCGACGCCGTGCGTGGCGAGACGGTGACGCATATCCTGGTGACGCACACCCACCGCGACCACTCGCCGAACACGGCCCGGATCAAGGCCGCGACCGGGGCGCCCGTTTATGCCGAGGGTCCGCACCGCGCCTCGCGACCGCGCTTCGAGAGCGAGAAGCACAATCCAGAATCCGGCGCCGACCGCGATTTCAGGCCCGATATTGCCGTGAAGAGCGGCGATGTCATCGAGGGCAAGGGCTGGCGGCTGGAAGCCGTCGCCACGCCCGGCCACACCGCCAATCATCTCGCCTTTGCCTGGCCGGATCGAAAGATCAGCTTTGTCGGCGACCATGTGATGGGCTGGTCGACCTCGATCGTCGCGCCGCCTGACGGCTCCATGATCGACTACATGGCCTCGCTCGATCGCCTGGCGCAGCGCGACGAGGATTTGTATTTCTCCGGCCACGGCCCGGAGATCCCCGAAGGTCCGCGCTATGTGCGCTTCCTCGAGCGGCACCGCCGGGCCCGCGAGGCCTCAATCCTGCACCGGCTCTCCAAGGGGGAGGCCGATATTCCGACCATGGTGCGTGCGATCTATATCGGCATCGATCCGCGGCTGACCAATGCCGCCGGCTATTCCGTGCTGGCGCATCTGGAAGATCTGGTCGCGCGCGGGATTGTCAAGACTGACGGCGACCCGGTCATCGGCGGCACGTACCGAATGGCGTCTTGAAGGGACGCCGTCATTTCGGGGCGCGCGAAGCGCGAACGATGGTACGCAATTGCGTAGCTGAGAATCTCGAGCCGTATTCTACTCCCTCACTTCGAGATCCCGGTTCGGTCCTTCGGACCGCCCCGGGCTGACGCTACGCGTCACTTCTTCACCGTCTTGGCCGGAGCCTTAGAGGCCGGGGTGGGCGCCTTCTTCACCGGCTTCAGCGCGGCCGCCTCGGCCGCGGTGTTGATGTCCTCGATCAGCTTCGACACGCGCGCGGCGTTGCTGCCGAGATCGCTCTCGAAATAGCGCGAGGAGGAACGGATATCGACGCGGGAATCCTCCCCGTCCGACTTGACGCGGATCGAGACGTCCTCGCGGAATCCCATGATCATCGTTTGCGCAATCGCTTCGATACGGCCGTCCCGGCGCGCCTGCGGCGAGCGCTCATCGACCACTTTCCATTTGCGCCTGTGAATGATCGCCAGCGTCACCTCATAGGCGCGCTGCGCCGGCAGTTCGAGCTCCACCGTCTCGATATCCGGATAGGCGACACGCTGCTGCTCGGCCGAATAGAGCCCGGCATAGACCGCGGAGTTGGCGCCTTCGCTGGCGCGCAGCCGCGCCAGGGCCTCGAAGCGCGGTGGGTCGATCGGGTCGGTGGTGATGTCGTGGATTTTCGGCAGCTTGCGGTACTGCAGGCCGAGATAGGCGGGATAGGCCAGCACGACAGCGTTGATCAGAAACGCGAGCAGGACCCGGCCCATTCCGCGCGCGCCGGTCTGCCAGATCGCGGCAAAGGCGCCGAGCCCGACCAGGATCGAGAGCCCGGCAATGGCGAGGCCGCCGAAGAAGGTCACCATCGCAGGCTTGATCTCGAGAAAGTCGGTATGGACGATGACGACCGAAACCAGCACGGTGATCAGCGAGAAAACCGCCAGATTGCGCGACCATGTCGCAAGAGCCGACACGGGCTCCGTCTGGTAGGGGGCGGAAAACCTGCGGGCCATATGCTCTAAGAATCTGCCGGTTGGAGCGCTGCCGGAACCAAATCGTACCGGCCGCTGATCAGGTCCGTTGAGACCACGGACCTGCGGCAAATTCAAGGGAGATTGAGGCTTTGTTTCACCCTCCTTGTCGGAGAGGATGAGGGGTCTCCATCCGCGGAGACAGACCCCTCGTCCGGCGCGGACTGCGCTAGCCAGTGCAAAGCATCGGCGTCCTTAAGAAGGTCCCTTCTCCCACAAGGGGAGAAGGGAAGAACGGTTTAAGCCGCGGCGTTCGGAAAGCGGTAGCTCTTGAACTGGTCGCGTAGCGCCGTCTTCAGGATCTTGCCGGTCGCCGTGTGCGGGATGCCCTCGACGAACACGACGTCATCGGGCATCCACCATTTGGCGATCTTGCCGTCCATGAATTTCAGGATCTCCTCGCCCGTGGCGGTCGCGCCCGGCTTGAGCTGCACGATGAGCAGCGGCCGCTCATCCCACTTGGGATGGTAGACGCCGATCACGGCGGCTTCCGCGACGGCCGGATGGCCGACCGCAAGGTTCTCCAGGTCGATCGAGGAAATCCATTCGCCGCCCGACTTGATCACGTCCTTGGACCGGTCGGTGATCCGCATATAGCCGTGCGGATCGATGGTGGCGACGTCGCCGGTGTCGAAATAGCCGTCGTCGTCGAGAATGTTGCTGTCGACCTTGAAATAGGCCTTCGCCACCGCAGGGCCGGACACCTTGAGTCGGCCGAAGGTCTTGCCGTCCCACGGCAGCTCCTTGCCGGCGTCATCGGTGATCTTCATCTGCACGCCGTAGGGCGGGAAGCCCTGGGTCTGCAGGATGTCCAGCTGCTCTTCGCCGGTCAGTTCGTTAAACGGCGGCTTCAGCGCCGCCAGCGTGCCGAGCGGGCTCATCTCGGTCATGCCCCAGGCGTGGCGCACGGTCACGCCCATATCGACGAAGGCCTTGATCATGGAGCGCGGCATCGCCGAGCCGCCGCAGACGACGAATTCGAGATGCGGCAGCTTCAATTTGTTGGCCGCCATGTGTTGCAGCAGCATCAGCCACACGGTTGGCACGCCGGCGGTGTGGGTGACCTTTTCCGTATCGAGCAGTTCGTAGACCGATGCGCCGTCGAGCTTCATGCCCGGCATCACCAGCTTGGTGCCCATGGCTGGTGCCGAGAACGCGATGCCCCAACTGTTGGCATGGAACAGCGGTACCACCGGCAGCATGACGTCGCTCGCGGACGTGCCGAGCGCGTCCTTCGAGTTGGCCAAGAAGGAGTGAATGACGTTGGAGCGGTGCGAATAGAGCACGCCCTTCGGGTCGCCCGTGGTGCCCGAGGTGTAGCACATGGCGGCCGCGGTATTCTCGTCGAAATCCTGCCAGGTGAAATTGCCGTCGGCTTGCGCAAGCCATTCCTCATAGGGAATCGCGTTCTTCAGCGTGGTCTGCGGCATGTGCGCCCTGTCGGTCAGCACGATGTAGCGCTCGACGCTGGACAGTTTGTCGGCAAGCTTCTCCAGGATCGGCACGAAAGTGATGTCGGTCATCACCACGCGGTCCTCGGCATGGTTGATGATCCAGGCGATCTGTTCGGGGAACAGGCGCGGATTGACGGTGTGGCAGACCGCACCGATGCCCATGATGCCGTACCAGCATTCGAGATGGCGCCCGGTGTTCCAGGCGATGGTGGCGACGCGGTCGCCGAGCTTGATGCCGTCGCGCTGCAGCATCTGCGAAACCTTCAGCGCGCGCTTGTGAATTTCGGCGTAAGTGGTGCGGACGATGGGGCCTTCCACCGAACGGGTGACGACCTCCTGCGTTCCGTGATACCGGGCCGCGTGCTCGATAATCCGGTGGCACAGCAACGGCCAATCTTGCATCAAACCACGCATTCGAACGTCCCTCCTGATCGCTATGGTGCTTCCGCGTTTTCGCCCTAAAGGGCGGGCGAACTGGCTGTAAGATTTGGAAATGTCATGAACTTTAGCGCGGAGAAATCAAGCCGGAAATTGGGTAGAGGGGCCCTTGACCGCAAACTGGCGGCAATGGTTACCGTCGCAGCACTTATGGTTTGGTCCGCTGACCCGGCCGTGGCACGTGACATGGCACGTGACTTGGCGCGCGGGGGCAGGCTGGCCCCGCCGCTGGAGCTGTTCGGGAAAAAGCCGCCGAAGCTGCGCGGCAGCCTCCGCCACGTGGCGATCCCGCTGCCGCGCCCGCGCCCGACCGATGCGCCCAAGGCCGGTCCGGAGGAGGAACACGCGGAAAAGCCCGGGGCTGAGAAGAAGGCCGAAACGCCTGCGCCGCAGCCTTCGGCATGCCGGCTGGCGCTCACGGAGGAGGTCGCGGTCGCTCCCAGCATCCCCGACATCAAGGGGCCCGGCGGCTGCGGCGGCGAGGACCTGGTGCGGCTGGAGGCCATCGTGCTGCCCGACAAGCGCAAGGTCCCGGTAAAACCCGCGGCGGTCCTCCGCTGCAAGATGGCCACGGCCATCGCTGATTGGGTCCGCACCGACATCGTTCCGATCGCCGCCCGGCTCGGCAGCCAGGTGAGCGACCTCGACAACTTCGATTCCTTCGAATGCCGTGGCCGCAACCGCGTCGCCGGCGCCCAGCTCTCCGAGCACGGCCGCGCCAATGCGCTTGATGTGCGCGCCTTCAAGCTCGCAAATGGCAAGTCGATCTACCTCACCGACCGCACCGTGGCGCGCGAGGTGCGCGAGGCCGTGCTGCATTCGGCATGTGCGCGGTTTTCGACCGTGCTCGGGCCGGGGTCGGATTGGTACCACGAGGATCACATCCACCTCGATGCCTCCGAGCGGCGCAACAACTACCGGATATGCCAGTGGAACGTCTGGGACCCGCTGCCGCAGGTCGCGCCGCTGTTGCCGGCCGGACGCCCGGCGGAGGCGCCGCCGCGCGAGGTCGCTGCCAAATCGGACCAGTCCAACAAGCCTGAAGCAGCAAAGCCCGATTCTGAAGAGCGCGAGGCCGAAGACAAGCCTGCGCCCGCAAAACCGAAGTCGAAAAAAAAGCGCCGGTGAAGGCCGGCGCTTTTTCAATCCCGGTTTGGGCGAAGCTTCATTGTGTCATCGGATTACCGCCGCCCGACAGCGCCATCTTCGAATTGAACGGCGAGTCGCCCTGCTTGGGCTCCAGGACCACCACGACGGTGCCGACTGCGGCGCGGTCGTATAGGTCGATGACGTCCTCATTGGTCATGCGGATGCAGCCGGAGGAGATAGAGGCGCCGATATATTCGGGCTGGTTGGTGCCGTGGATGCGGAACAGCGTGTCCTTGCCGCCGGAATAGAGATACATCGCGCGCGAGCCCATCGGATTGTCGGGACCCGGGGCCACATAGGTCGGCACGCCCAGCCGCGAGATCTCGCTCTTGGTCGGATGCCAGGCCGGCCACTCCGTCTTGCTGCCGATCTTGGCGATGCCCGACCAGGCCATCGCCTCTTCGCCGACGGTAATGCCGTAGCGGATCGCCTTGCCGTCCTTCAGCACGTAGTAGAGGTAGTGATTGTCGGAATCGACCACGATGGAGCCCGGGGCTTCCCTGCGGTGATATTCGACGATGGCGCGACGAAACGGTTCGGCGACCGGGACCTTGGCGTAGGTCGTCTTTGCCAGCATCTCCCTGTCGCGCGGCTTGAAATTGGAGGCGTTGGTCGCCTCGTAGGTCGTGGCCTGCATGCAGCCCGACAGCATCAATCCGGCGGCCAGGATTCCCAATTTTGCTTTCAGCGACATAGGCAAACTTCCAGTTGAAGCTCTAGCCCGAACACAACGTTTGTGCAGGGGAACTGCGACGATTCCGCGCAGGCATTATGGTCGAAGCCGACCGCAATTCCAGCCTTTAGATGGCTCACCGCCCGTGGTGCGCGCCGATTGTTGCATTTCTGCCGATTGGTCTTTCGGCCTCCGTACCGGGGGGCCGGCCCTCAGACGGGCACAAGAAAAAAGCGCCGGAAAACCGGCGCTTTCTGCATTCCGTTTTGCCTGGCGGCTTACTGCATCATGGGGCCACTGCCGCCCTGCAGGGCCATCTTGGAATTATAGGGCGAGTCGCCGTGCTTGGGTTCGAGCACGACCACCATGGTGCCGACCTTCACGCGGCTGTAGAGATCGATGACGTCCTCGTTGGTCATGCGGATGCAGCCCGACGAGATCGAGGCGCCGATATATTCCGGCTGGTTGGTGCCGTGGATGCGGAAGAGGGTGTCGCGGCTGCCCTGGTAGAGATAGAGGGCGCGCGCGCCGAGCGGATTGTCGACGCCGCCGGGCACCGAGGCCGGCAGGCCTTCGATGCGCTTGTGGATGTCCGCGGTGGGCGTCCACTTCGGCCATTCGGCCATGTTGCCGACCTTGGCGATGCCGGAGAAGGCGAGCGCCTCCTCGCCGACGGTCACGCCGTAACGGATCGCCTTGCCGCCGTCCTGCACCAGGTACAGGTAGTGGTTGTCGGAATCGACCACGATGGTGCCAGGCATTTCCTTGCGGTGATAGTCGACGATAGCGCGGCGGAACGGCTCGGCGACGGCGACTTTCTCGTAGCGCGCCTTGGCGAGCTGCGCCTTGTCGGCGGGCTTGAGCGTGGCTTCAGGGGCCGGCTGATAGGTCGTGGCCTGCATGCAGCCCGACAGCATCAGGCCCGCCGCCAGAATTCCCAACTTTGCCTTCAACGACGACATGTCCAGTTCCAATCGAAAATTTGCTGCATGCGCGCTCAAGCGATGCGCCGCAAAAAGCCCGAACTTATTGGACGATATTATCCCCGAAACCCTTCATAGTTCCTAGAACTTAGCTACTTATCCCGTTTCGTTGGCGGCCGGCTGTGTCCTTTCTGCCGCAAGGGATGCGTCAATCCGGCCTGGTTATTGGGCAATTCGGTCACACTGGCCGCATCCGTGCCATGGAGGCGCCACCACGGCACCACAAATCTTTCCAGACCGGTTAATTCGCCGGTCATGAAGCGCTTGCCAGAATCGGACTAAGTCGGTGTGCTCTTGGTAACCCCTTCCGGAGTTGTGGATGTTCTCGGTTTTCGTACCCTCCGAATTTTCGCTTAAAAAAGTCGTCGCCGTCGATATCAGCGCGCTCCCGGAAAGCGCGGTCTGGATCGACCTCGTCAAGCCGACGCCGCAGGAGGACAAGGCCGTGGAGCGGCTCGCCGGGATCGCCGTGCCGACCCGGGAGGACATGCAGGAAATCGAGATTTCCAGCCGCCTCTATATCGAGAACGGCGCGCGCTACATGACGGCAACGCTGATGTGTCATTCCGACACCGATATGCCTCGAACCACGGCCGTCACCTTCATCCTCGCCGGCCATCGTCTGGTCACGGTGCGCTACGACGCCCCGAAGCCCTTCGCGCTGGTGGAGAACAAGCTGGCGCGCTCCTGTTCGCCGTCGATCACCGGCGAGATGGTGCTGATGGAGCTGCTCGATGCCGTGATTGACCGCTGTGCCGACATTCTGGAGCGTTGCGGCGCCGAGATCGACCAGGTGAGCCACGAGATCTTCGAGCCGGAGGCCCAACGGCATGGCCATGCCAAACAATATTCACAGATCCTGATCGAGATCGGGCGCAAGGGCGACCTGACCTCGAAGGTCCGCGAAAGCCTCGTCTCGATCGGCCGCCTCGTCACCTTCATGTCGGCGGTGATGGAGGGCGTGAAATGGTCGAAGGATATGCGCGAGCAACTCAAGACCATGCAGCGCGACGTCGGTTCCCTGACCGACCATGCTTCGTATCTCTCCAACAAGATCACCTTCGTGCTCGACGCCATGCTGGGCGTGGTCAATCTCGAGCAGAACAACATCATCAAGCTGTTTTCGGTGATGGCAGTGGTCTTGATGCCGCCGACCCTGATCGCCTCGATCTATGGCATGAACTTCAAGATGATGCCGGAACTGGACTGGCCGCACGGCTATCCGATCGCGCTGCTGATGATGCTCGCCGCAGCGATCGTGCCCTACGTCCTCTTCCGCTGGAAGAAATGGCTGTGAGGCTTGTGTTTCCGAAGGGTGAATGGCGGTCCGGATTCGCCATGGTTACCGCGCAACCTGGCGGCAACTAACAGGTCAGAATTCAGGGTGGTTCCATCAGCCGCCATCGCACCGGTAAAATTTGAACTGTGCGCTGAACGTTTGAGCGAAAGTTGTCTGCGATAACGCTGCTCACACGCAGAGGGCACAATGGTTGACAAAGTTACAACTCAAGCGCGCACGGTCGTCGACCTCGCGAGTTACCGCCAGCGCATCGGCGTGCGGGCTCCTGCGATTTCGGTGCGGACCTGCCGGCACTGCGGCGCGGTGCTGGCCGAGGGCGAGCGCGAGGAAGAGTGCTCCAGCACGTTCAATGTCGAGGCGGCCCAGCTGCGCTGGAAGGCCGCGCAGATCTTGCGCGAACTGGTTTGAAATCCGTCTGCCGGCACAACGCGCAGGCAGGCGGCGAATCGACGCGATGATCGGAGACCCGCTCCGGGTTCATGGCCGATCGTTCGGTCTTTGTCTGTCAGACGTCACAGCCGGCGTGGCGAGCGCGTCCATCATGACGGGCGTCGCGCGACGTCAGCCACCGAGACCAGTGTCTCGGTGAGAACGCCGTCACGGCTGAACGACAAAAGACGCGCTTCGATGTCGGCCAGCATGGCCTCGACCCTGTCACCGAGTGCTGCCGGCGAAGATGAAGAGAAGGTCAGTACGCGTCGGGCGAGGTCCCTTGCACTGACTTGATGCGTGGTCTCCACCCTGATGGTCTTGGCCACGCCAAAACCGGCGGGAGCGAGGATACCTGCGAGATTGCGGTGTGTTTGCTCGCCTTTGCCCGCGCCGGCCAGCAGGCCTTCGTCCGACCAGTTGCGCCGCGCCACGTCGTAATCGCCGAGCCACGGGTTGCGGCCATCGCGAATGGAGGAGGAGGCGCAGACAACGATGGCGCCGTCGGGTGCGACCAGCCGCGCGAACAGCAGACCGAGCGCGTCGCGGTCCATCCAATGCAGGGCGCGGCCGATGGTCACGATATCGAAGCCGCCGACATCTTCAGGCAAGTCCTCCGCCCGGCCTTCGACGAAGGTCACCTCAGTGCCCGCCCGCGCGGCCGCAGCGCGCGCGGCGGCCAGCATCCTGGGTTCGGGGTCGACAGCCACGACGCGGCCGGCATAGGGGGCAAAGCCGCGCGCAAGCAGGCCAGGTCCGGTGCCGAGATCGATCAATGCGTGCTGCCTGGACAGCGCCAATTCTTGCGCGACGGCTCGAAAGAAATCGGCCGGGTAAGGCGGCCTGTATTGTTCGTAGAGTTCGGCTGTGGTGGCGAAGCGTCCCATGCGCCAAGGGTAATGGGCGCTCCCGGCCGCTTCCACCCGGCGCAGATCAAATCTCTGCGCACGTCAGGTGATCAAGAGCTTCGGTCCCTCAGACGTGCTGTCCGCCGTTGATGTGGATCTCGGCACCGTTCACATACGAGCTGGTTTCCGTGCACAGCACATAGATGATCTTGGCCACCTCGTCTGGCGTGCCGAGGCGGTGCATCGGGATTTGCTGCTCCACGATCTTCTCGGTGCCCGGCGACAGGATGGCCGTATCGATCTCGCCCGGCGCGATCGCGTTGACGCGCACGCCGACCCTGCCGAAATCGGACGCCATTTCGCGGGTCAGCGCGGCGAGCGCCGCTTTCGACGTCGCATAGGCCGCGCCCGCAAAGGGGTGCACGCGCGATCCCGCGATCGAGGTGACGTTCACCACCGAGCCTCTGGCGGCCTTGAGCTCCTCGATCAGACCCCGCGCAATCATGATCGGCGCAAAGAAATTGACCGCGAATACGTGCATCCAGGTGTCGAGGTCGGTGTCTACGCTGCCGAGGCGCTTGCCGCCCTCGGCCTTGGGCGAGATCGCGGCATTGTTGACCAGCGCGTGCAGCGCGCCGCCCTCCAGACGGCGGCGAATTTCGCCGATCGCCCGCGTGGTGTCCTCATGGTTGGCCAGGTCGACCTGGATGTGGTCCTCGGGGCCGGCGTCCCACGGACAATCCTCCGGGAAGGGATGCCGCGAGCAGGTGATCACGCGCCAGCCAGCGCTGGAAAAGCGGATCACGGTGGCATGGCCGATGCCGCGGCTCGCGCCGGTCAGAAGCAGCGTACGCCGCGGCAGGTTGGAAGTCGGCATCTGTGGTTCTCTCGTTCTCGGTCATGTCCGGCCGGGCATCCACGTCTACCCTGGTATCGCAACAAGCAAGACGTGGATGGCCGGGACAGGCCCGCCATGACGACTTCTTATGGGTAGAGCCGCACCTTGCTCCAGGGCTGGCCCGGCGCGTCGCGGCGGAATTCGACGCGGTCGTGCAGGCGGAAGGGGCGGTCGTGCCAGAACTCGATGCGCAGCGGTGCGATCCGCCAGCCGCTCCAGCCCGGCGGCCGCGGTACCTCGCCGATCACATGCTTGGCCGCAACCAGCGCAATGGCCTGTTCGAAGGCGAAGCGGCTTTCCAGCGGCTGCGACTGCTTGCTGGCCCAGGCGCCGATCTGCGCCTGCTTCGGGCGGGTCGCGAAATAGGCGTCGGCCTCGGCATCCGTCACCGGGGTCACGGGGCCGCGGATGCGGACCTGGCGGCGTAGCGACTTCCAGTGGAAGAGTAAACCGGCCTTAGGGTTTGCGGCGAGTTCGCGGCCCTTGGCGCTGGCGATGTGGCTGTAGAAGACGAAACCGTCGGTATCGAAACCCTTCATCAGAACCATGCGCACGTCGGGCAGGCCGTCCGCGTCGACGGTGGCGAGCGCCATCGCATTGGGGTCGTTCGGCTCGGACTTTACGGCTTCCGCGAACCACTCCCCGAACAGTGCGAAGGGTTCCTCCGCGGCCGTAAAATCACCGGATGTTAACGGTGTTGGGGTTTTGATGGACGTTGTGTCTGTCATGTCCGGAGTACCGAGTTTGCGTAGGCCAGCGTCTCAGGGTGCGCTGCAGCCCAGCCTATATAGGGCATGGGGACGCGTTGGCCTATTGGCGATCCGGCCCTTTGGAACGATGGTTACACTGTTTCTAATCGGCGCCAGCTCCGGCGGCTGCAGCCTTTCCCGCTTCGACAGCGGCCTCTTCTCCAAATCCGAGGACAGCGAGGTGACCGGTGCGATTGCGGCGAGGCAGGAGCCGGTGCCGACCGAAGGCGATCTGGCCTTTGCCCGCACCGCGGCCTCCGACGTGCTGACCAAGGGCGATAAGGACACCAGCCAGCCCTGGGCCAATCCCGCAACCGGCGCCCGCGGTTCGGTGACCCCGCTCGCCCAAGCCTATGCCGATGGCGACGGGCGCACTTGCCGGGATTTTCTGGCAAGCTATGTCAACGGCCGTACCGAAGGCTGGCTGCAGGGAGCGGCCTGCCAGGCTGGCCATGGCCGATGGGAGATACATACGCTAAAGCCATGGAGA
>DASWVJ010000143.1:0-8250 GCA_036406295.1 Bradyrhizobium sp. | reverse complement strand
GGAAACTCAAAACCGATCAGCGCGAATAGAATTCGACGATCAGGTGCGGCTCCATCTGCACCGGGAACGGCACGTCGGAGAGGCCGGGGACGCGGGCAAACGTAGCCGTCATCTTGCCGTGGTCGACCTCGAGGAAGTCCGGCACGTCGCGTTCGGGAAGCTGGCTTGCTTCGAGCACCGTCGCGAGCTGCCTGGAGGCGTCCTTCACCTCGATGGTGTCGCCGACCTTGACCTTGTAGCTGCCGATGTTGACCTTGCGGCCGTTCACCTTGATGTGGCCGTGGTTGATGAACTGCCGTGAGGCGAACATGGTCGGCACGAACTTGGCGCGGTAGACGACGGTGTCGAGACGGCGCTCCAAGAGGCCGATCAGATTCTCGCCGGTGTCGCCCTTCATGCGGACGGCCTCGACATAAACGCCGTGGAACTGGCGCTCAGAGATGTTGGCGTAATAGCCTTTGAGCTTCTGCTTGGCGCGGAGCTGCACGCCGAAGTCCGAGAGCTTGCCCTTGCGGCGCTGGCCGTGCTGGCCGGGGCCATACTCCCTGCGGTTCACGGGGCTCTTCGGGCGGCCCCAGATGTTCTGGCCCATACGGCGATCGATCTTGTATTTCGCCTCACTGCGCTTTGTCATCGCGTCCTCTTGCGGTGGTCTAGGGTTTGAGGAGACGCGCCCTCCTGTGCAGCCGGACTTTGCCTGCTGCCGACAGATCCGGCTTGAAAGCTCAAGGACGGACCACGGGTCGCGAAACGCAACGCGGGCCGAAAACCGGCCCGCGAGCAGGGCGGTTTCTAGGCAGAAACGGCCCCGATGTCAAACAAATGCGGACGGCTCCTACGATCAGAGTGCCGTTTCGGGATGGTCCGCAGGACCAGACCTCAGGTGCGCAATTGCGCACCGGGGAACCTCGAGATTCCACAATGCGCGATTGCGCATTGGGGTTCGATGCTCCCGCATCGCCCCGAAATGACAGGCTTCGGCCGTCAGCTTCCGACGATCCGGACCTGTTTCGGCTCGGTTTGCGGCCGATTGCTGCGGATCTCGGCCGCGATCTCCCCGTTCAGGACCTGCTCCAGCCTCGTCAGGACCTTGGCCATGGGGGCGGCGTCGGTGACCCGGTGGTCCCACCGAAGCACCACATCAAGGCTCTGGTCGGCCCTCACCACCCCATAGCTGAGCACGAACGGGCCGGGGCTCAGTGCATGCAACTCCCCGGGGCCATAGGCGGCCACTGAGGTGACCCCAAAACTGCCGAAGAAATTGGCCCGCTGACGCCCGAGGTTCAGGCCGATGGCCCACAGAATGCGCCGGAGCGGCAGGGCGAGCCGCGTCACCCGCAGCATTTTCCGGAAGGCCGGCACCGCGTCGATGGGCGCCTCCTTGGCCTGCCGGATCAGGGCATCGACCTGGCTAAGGGGGATCTCGTCGGGGGTGGTGACCCGCTGAGGCAGCACGCAGTCTTCGCCGTTCTCGTTGCGGGCGATCGCCACCATGGCCACGGAGCGCGGCAGCTCGTACAGGCCGGGCAGGGGCCATTTGACGTAGAGCGTGCGCAGGACCGGATGCTCGCGGGCTACCAGCGCAAAGGCTTTCACGAAGATCGCCGCCCAGCCGGGCGGGCTTGCAGCCTGCGCGCGCGCTTCCGCGAGCTGGCGCACATTGACGGGGCGGGTCAACGACACGAAGGGCACGCGGACCGAGGCGTGCATGAGGTCGGCGACGAGGCGGCGCGGTATGGAGATTTTTCGAAGCGATCCCCGCATCCTGGCTCAGGTTCCCGCAAAATGGACAAACAGAAAGCCGGCGAGCCGGGACTGCCCCCGCTCGCCGTCCCGCTGATCTAGCACGAACCGGCCGCCTTGGGGCCAGCCAGATATGGTTTCAAGGCGCCGGTTTGGCCAGCGGCTCCCCCGCCTTCACCACGTAAACCCCAAGTACCTTCATGGGCTTGTCGCCGGAGGCCTTGGCGTCATGGATGGCTCCTTCCGGGATCTGATAGGAATCACCGGCCTTCAGCTTCCTGGGCGGCTGGCCATCGATCAACAGCTCGAGCTCACCCTCCATCACGTAGCCCGTTTCCGCGCCGGGATGAAAATGACGGCCGGCGGCGGCGCCGGGCGGAAGCTCGGCAATCGCGGTGACGGTGTTGTAGCCGGCCGGGAATTCCACCTTCTGCAGCGGCGTGCGCTTGATGCCGCCCTGTTGCGCGATGGCTATGCCGGCGAAGGCAACGGAGGTGACGACGGCAAGTCCGATAATGATTTTCTTTGTCATGTCTTGCTCCGGTATGAGATCCCTATCAGATCATCAGCGCTTGATGCCTTCAAGGCTGGCCGCAATGCCACGCTGGAACAGCGACCAGTCGAAGCCGAGTGCGAGGGCCACATAGCCGCGGTCGATCATCGCATTGGCTTGCTCCGCAGTGCGCGCGACGCCACCGATCGGCACGCCGCTTTTCAAGATGCCTGCCTCGGCGCGCTTCATCAGCGCCATCACTTCGGGATCGTCGGGCAGGCCGCGCTTGTTGATGGAGGTGGCGAGATCGCCCGGACCGATCACGGCGAGGTCGATGCCTGATGTGGCCATGATCTCGTCGATGCGCTCGACCGCCTCGACATGCTCGATCGTGATCATGCAGACCATGTCGTCATCGGCGGTTGCCATGTAGTCGGCCATCGGGACGTTCCAGCGGAACGGCGCATGGAAAGGTCCCCACAGCCGCTCGCCCTTCGGTGGATAGCGCACGCTGCGCACGGCCTTTTCGGCATCGGCGCGGCTGCAGATCATCGGAAAATTGATGCCGAGCGCGCCGAGATCCATCGGTGCCTTCGCCAGCCACGGCTCGTTGGCGGCAATGCGCAGCATCGGCACGCAGGGCGTGCCTGCGGTCGCCGTGATCATCGCATGCGCCGAGCCGAGATCGATCGGGCCGTGCTCGAGATCGATGATGATCCAGTCCAGCGACTGCGCCATGATCCGCACGGTCTGGATGCTGGGAATGGTGGCAATGGCCCCGAAGGTGGGGCGGCGGTCCCGCCACATCTTCTTCAGGCGGTTGAGGGCTGGCGGCGATGTCGACGTCAAGCGAAGCACTCCGGCGGCAAGCCCCCGGAGGCTAGCAGGTCACGCCGGAATGCGGCCACCGAAAAACGGCATCAAGGCGCGGCTCAGCGTGTGCGGCCGTCCCGTCGTGAAGATCATCGCAGCGCCGGCGCCGTCGATAGTCTCGCCGGGCTTGCCGATCAGATCGACCACGCGCCGGGCGATCGCCGGCGCCGGATCGATCCAGTCGACCGGCCAGGGCGCAAGCCTCGCCAGCCGGTCCAGCAGCAGCGGGTAATGCGTGCAGGCCAGCACGACCGTATCGGTGCGCGCGGCCGCATCCGAGGCGCGGCCCACGAAGCAGGGGGCGATCTCCGCTGCGATATCGGCGTCGCTGACGGTCCCGCCGCTGAGGGCGGCTTCCGCCAGCGTCGCCAGCCCGGGCGAACCCACCAGCTTCACCTCGCAGCCTTGCGCGAAATCGCGGATCAGGCCGTGCGTGTATTCGCGCTTCACCGTGCCCCTGGTGCCGAGCACGGACACGCGCCTGGTCTTCGAGCTGGCGCAGGCCGGCTTGATCGCAGGCACCGTACCGACGAAGGGAACGGTGTAGGCGGCCCGCAGATGCGCCATGACCAGCGTGGACGCCGTGTTGCAGGCGATCACCACGAGATCCGGTGCGTGCTGCGCGATCAGTTCGCCCACCAGCGGAACCACGCGGGCGATGATCTCCTCCTCGCCGTGGTGGCCGTAGGGAAAGAACGCGTCGTCGGCGACATACACATAGTGCGCATCCGGCCGAGCGACGACGATCTCGCGCAGCACGGTGAGGCCGCCGAGACCGGAATCGAAGACGAGTATCGTGGGACGTGATGCCACGGCAGGAATATAGCCGATCCGCGGTTACCATTCAGTTGTTTTGGCCGGCTGGCCGGCGCGCCCGCCCGGCGGCTTTGGTCCGCAGGCGTGGCATACTTGGACCGAATTAGCGCAACTTTTCCTCAGCGGGAGCCGATGAATCCATTGATCGCAGACACGGCGGCTCCGTCCTGCATGAAAAAGCCATGAGCGCCACGTGGGCCGCACGGATTGGGAGCGGGCGCTCCCTGATTGTCGATCCATTGTGTTGACGCTCGTCCGCCGGACCAGGCGACAAAGGGAGCAACCGCGGACGCCGGGGTAGCGTGGCATTGGTCGTTGCGGTGATGAATGACCAGCGTTGCGGGCAGTCTCGACGGCGAACCAAGGCTCGACCGCACTTTATCATAGGCACCGGAGACCAGAACGACACCATTGGCTTTGGCGCCAGAAGCCAGTGCGTTGGCAACGTCGATCGATCCGCGGCTCATTCCCACCAGGATGACCTTGCGTCCTTTGTCAGCTGCACTTTGCGAGAGCGCGGCGGCTTGTCCCGATGATGTTGTCACAACGGCGGAGACGCCAGACCCGCCAATCCGCCCCTGGTTGCGGACAAGGAAGTCGGATGCAGCCGCGCCGCCGGCTCCCGGCATCAGGATAGCCAATGTGCCTTTCCCCGTATCAGGCGTAGCAGGTTCCTGGCTCTGGCGGACTGCGCCGCCACCATTCGCCGCCATGCACCGTCTGATCGCCGGAGATGCCTTTGCGCGACATTTTTCGATGCTGCCTTCCCCTTGTTGCATGCAAGCGGCAACGATGGAGCGTCCCACTGTCTCGCGGCAACGTTCGAGCGCCGAGCTGCCGGACTGCGCAAAGGCGGACGAGCCGGTCAGAGTTGATAGCGCAACAACGCCTGCGGCCCATGGTGTACGGCTGATCACTTTCATCCAAGTCATTCTGATATCCATGATACGAGGCGCGGCGCCGCACCGATGGCGAGCGGCGGTCTGTTCTATCGCCATAAGCGGCAGGTCGCCGCAGCGCTCGTCGCCTCAGGCCTCGCCGAACACGCGCCTGAAGATCGTGTCGACATGCTTGAGGTGATAGCCGAGGTCGAACTGCTCGGCGATCTCGGCATCGCTCAGATACTTCTTCACGTCGGCGTCCTTCTTCAGCAGCGCCTGGAAGTCGCCTTCGCCGCGCCACACCGGCATGGCGTTGCGCTGCACGAGTTTGTAGGCGTCCTCGCGGCTCGCGCCCTTCTGTGTCAGCGCGATCAGCACGCGCTGCGAATGCACGAGCCCGCCGAGCCGGTCGAGGTTCTTCTGCATGTTGGCGGGGTACACCATCAGCTTCTCGATCAGGCCGGCCAGCCGCATCAGCGCGAAATCGAGCGTCACCGTGGCGTCGGGGCCGATCATGCGCTCGGCGGAGGAGTGCGAGATATCGCGCTCGTGCCACAGCGCGACATTCTCCAGCGCCGGCGTCACATAGGCGCGCACCATGCGCGAGAGCCCGGTAAGATTTTCCGACAGTACCGGGTTTCGCTTGTGCGGCATGGCGGAGGAGCCCTTCTGGCCCTCCGAGAAGAATTCTTCGGCCTCCAGCACCTCGGTGCGCTGCAGATGGCGGATTTCGATCGCCAGCCGCTCCACGGAAGCGGCGATGACGCCCAGCGTGGCAAAATACATCGCATGCCGGTCGCGCGGGATCACTTGCGTCGAGATCGGCTCAGGCACCAGGCCCATCGCCTTGGCGACATGCTCTTCCACGCGCGGATCGATCTGCGCAAAGGTGCCGACCGCTCCTGATATCGCGCAGGTCGCCACCTCCTTGCGCGCGGCAACGAGCCGCTCGCGGCCGCGGGAGAATTCGGCATAGGCATAGGCGAGCTTGAGCCCGAAGGTGACGGGCTCGGCATGGATGCCGTGGGAGCGGCCGATGGTCGGCGTCATCTTGTGCTCGAAGGCGCGCGTCTTCAGCGCCGCCAGCACTTTGTCGATGTCGGCAATCAGCAAATCCGCCGCGCGCACCAGTTGCACATTGAGGCAGGTGTCGAGCACATCGGAGGAGGTCATGCCCTGGTGCACGAAGCGCGCTTCGGGGCCGACGATCTCGGCCAGATGGGTGAGGAAGGCGATGACGTCGTGCTTGGTCTCGCGCTCAATCTCGTCGATCCGCGCGACGTTGAAGGTGGCGTTCTTCGCCTTGGCCCAGATCGTCTTGGCGGCTTCCTTGGGGATCACGCCGAGCTCGGCCAGCGCATCCGCCGCATGCGCCTCGATCTCGAACCAGATCTTGAAACGCGTCTGCGCCTCCCAGATGGAGGCCATTTCCGGGCGGGTATAGCGGGGGATCATCGACGACTCTGACGTTTGGGGGTTACGCCGCGCTTTAGCAGACGGGGGGAAGCGAGACAAACAGCCTGCCAGCCAGCTCGATGGTCGTCATGGCCGGCCTTGTGCCGGGCATGACCGCGGAGAATGGTCACAGAAGTGTGAATGACAGATATTGAAATCTGTCAGCACAAGATGCTATATCCATTCTCGACGCCCGAACATGCTGCCGAAGGCGGGGCATGCAAAAAACAACAAGTGACCAGGGCGCCGCGTGGGTCGGCCGGCAATCGACGGCAGCCTCGAAAACTCAAGGGTTTACAACATGACATCAGAGATTCTTCATCTGGCGACGCAATTCCAGCACTGGGTCAACCAGCTGGTTGCCCGCCGTCTCGAGGCGGAGGCGGCGAAGTTCGCCCGCTGAGCCATCGATCAGGCGAGACGAAAGGGGAGTTTGCATGAACGAAGTTGTCGTCTTGACCCCGGAGCGGATTCTCGAAGCTACCGAGGAGGTCTTGCGCCGCTACGGGCTTGCGAAGGCCACCGTCGTCGACGTTGCGCGCGCGCTCGATGTGAGCCACGGCAGCGTCTACCGCCATTTTCCGAGCAAGGCTTCACTGCGGCAGGCGGTAGCGAAGCGCTGGCTCGATCGCGCCAATGCGCCGCTGCAGAAGATCGCGGAGGCCACCGGGCCCGCGCCGGCGCGGCTGGAGAAGTGGCTGCGCACGATGATCGACATCAAATACAAGAAGGTTTGCGAGGATCCCGAGATGTTCGCGACCTATCTGACGCTGGCGCGGGAGGCCTGCGAAGCGGTCAAGGCGCACAAGGAGCGCCTGATCGATCAGGTGGTGCATATCATTTCCGAGGGCGTCAAGCAGGGCGCTTTCCACGTCGCCGACGTCAAGTTGACCGCACGCGCGGTATTCGATGCCACCACCCGCTATCACCATCCCGCACATTGCGACGAATGGAACGATCCGGCCAAGGCCGCACGGGTCGACGCGCTGCTCTCCCTGTTGCTCAAGGGCCTGGAGGCCCCGCGCAAGCGCTAAAGTATGATCCGGAAAAGTGTGCAGCTGTTTTCCCGAAAAGATCATGCTCAAACAAAGTGCTAAATCTTCGTCAGCCCGCAAGTCGCGGCGAGGCGCACGAGCTGGGCGTCGGTGCGCGTGCCGGTCTTGGTCTTGATCAGATAGTGGTAGTTCTGAACCGTCTTCACACTTAGGTTGAGGTGTGAGGCGATCTGCTCGGTGGTCGCACCGGCCGCGAATTGCCGCAGGATCTCGATCTCCCGCTCGCCCAGTTGATCGAGCACCGAGCCCTTCGGCGACAGGCTTTCCTCGGCCAACACATGCGCAATGTCGTCGCTCATGGCGCGTTCGCCGCGCGCAACCGCGCGGATCGCCTTCACGAGCGCAGATGGCTCGCTGCTCTTGGTAACGAAGCCATTGGCGCCGGCACCGAACGCAGACTTCACCAGCACGGCTTCGTTATGCATTGTGAAGACGAGGATCCGTGCACGGGAGTTGCGTGAGCGGATGTTCCTGATCGCCTCCAGCCCGCTGGCGCCGGGCATCGAGATATCCATCACAACGACATCGGGATCATGCGCTTTGAATGCGCTGTAGGCGTCTGCCGCGTTGTCGGCCTCCGCCACGACGTGCAGGTCGCCCTGGCTTTCCAGGACGCGCCGATAGCCTTGCCGGACGATCGGGTGGTCGTCGACCAGCAGCACCGAGATGCCCCTTGCGTCCAGCTCCGTCATGTCTGCCACAATTGTCATGCGGCGAGCGGGATCGTTGCCGCCACGCTCAGGCCATGCGTGGCCGGCGCGATCGAGAGCGAGCCGCCGGCCGCCGTGACCCGCTCGCGGATACCGGTCAGTCCAAAGCCCGCGGAGCGCGCCACGTGATCGGCGTCTCCGCCGCCATCGTCCTCGACGCTGATCAGAAGTGCATTTTGTTCGCCCGAGCGCCGTTCGATGCGCAGCAGGATCTCGCGGGCCGC
>DASWVJ010000142.1:0-24403 GCA_036406295.1 Bradyrhizobium sp. | reverse complement strand
GTTCAGCCCCGGCGCCGACACCACGTCGACCGGCCGGCCGAGCCGGACCACCAGCGCCTGCTGGGTCTGCTGCACCGTGAACAGCGAGCTGTAGCCGACGATGGCGATCAGGAACAGCAGGATCAGCGAGACGATACCTATAACCGGAGACCTCATCGTGCGCCTCCGCTCTGCTGCTGGCCTGCGGCCGGCGGCGTGGCACGAGGCGGGCTCAATTCAGTGAGGGGAAGATAGGGCACGATGCTCGATGCAGACGGTCCGCCGTCATAGACGAGCTTCTGCGAGTTGCCGAGAATCCGCTCCATGGTTTCCAGGTAAATACGCTGCCTCGTCACGTCCTTGGCCTTGACGTATTCGTCGTACACTTTGGTGAAGCGCGCGCTCTGGCCCTTGGCCTCGGCGATCGCCTGCTCCTTGTAGCCTTCAGCCACCTGCAGGATCTGCGCGGCGCGGCCGCGGGCATCGGGCACCACGCGGTTGGCATAGGTCTGCGCCTCGTTCTGCAGACGCTCCTGGTCGGCGCGCGCCGCCTGCACGTCGCGGAACGCTTCGATCACCTGCGCCGGCGGGTCGACCTTCTGCATCTGCACCTGCGTGATCAGGACGCCGGAGCCGTAGGAGTCGAGCGTCCGCTGCATCAGCTCCTGCACGCCCTGCTCGATGGTAGTGCGGGCGCCGGTCAGGATCGGCTGGATCAGGGAACGCCCGATCAGTTCGCGCATTGCGCTTTCGGCCACCGCCTTCACGGTGCCTTCGGGATTCTGGATGTTGAAGAGGAAGTCGCCGACGCCGTCCGGCTTGATGCGCCACAGCACGGTGAAGTCGACGTCGACGATGTTCTCGTCGCCGGTGAGCATCAGGCTCTCCTCCGGCACGTCGCGCATGGTGCGGCCGCGCCGCGCCGCATCCTCGATCAGGGTCATGCCGATGGAGATGGTGGAAACGCGCAGCGCCTTCGGCAGCTGCACGGTCTCGATCGGATAAGGCAGATGATAATTGAGGCCCGGCTGCACGGTGCGCACATGCTTGCCGAAACGCAGCACCACGCCGAGTTCTTCGGACTGCACGCGGAAGAAGCCCGAGAGGCCCCAGATCGCCAGCGCGCCGATCAGGATCAGCGCGATACCCATGCCGCTGAGGTGGCCGCCCGGCAACAGCTGCTGCATCTTGTCCTGGCCGCGACGAAGCAGGTCTTCAAGGTCCGGCGGCCGCGGACCGACCGACTGCGGACCCTGGCCCCACGGCCCTTTCGGACCCGAGCCCCAGGGGCCCCCGCCTTGATTCTTCCACGGCATTCGAACCTCTCCTCCGCGGGGCCTGCCCGGCATGGGCGCCCGCCTCGCAAACTCAGCCGGCTTTATAGGGGACCGCTTGGGCCCTTACAACGCGGCCGCCCGTCCCCAAAGCAGCTAGGCTCAGGGCCGGAAAAGTCAATGTAAACATTGGCTAGCGCAATTAACGTGATCCGCGCCGACGATATGTCACATAGGAAAAGCCGGCGCTGTCGTCGGGGCCGGCCGGATGGCGGATGCGCGCGACCTCTTGCCACTCCGTCAGGTCGATGGCCGGAAAGCGCGTGTCGCCCTCGATCGTTGCGTGGACTTCGGTGATCTCCAGCCGGTCGGCGACCGGCAAGGCCCGCGCATACACGTTGACCCCGCCTATCATCATGATGTCGGCGGCGCAGCGCCGCAGCGCGTCGCCGCAGCCGATGGCGCAGGCGTTCTCGAACGATGTCGTGACGACCGCGCCCGCTGCCCTGTAGCCGGCGTCGCGGGTAATGACGATGTTGGTCCGTCCCGGCAGTGGCCGCGGCAGCGACTCGAAGGTCTTGCGGCCCATCACCACCGGCTTGTTGAGCGTGATCGCCTTGAAGCGCTGCTGGTCGGATTTCAGCCGCCACGGAATCGTGTTGTCGCGTCCGATCACGCCATTTTCGGCGACCGCGACGATGAGCACGATTTGCGGGCGGACCGTGGCCGTCGCGGTCACACCGCAACCTCGGCCTTGATGTGCGGATGCGGATCGTAGTTCTCGAGCACGAAATCCTCGTAGCGGAAGGAGAAGATGTCCTTCACCTCGGGATTGATCTTCATGGCCGGCAATTGCCGCGTCGGGCGCGTCAGCTGCAGGCGCGCCTGGTCCAGATGGTTGGAATAGAGATGCGCATCGCCCAGCGAATGCACGAAGTCGCCGGGCTTCAGGCCGGTAACCTGCGCCACCATCATGGTCAGCAGCGCATAGGAGGCGATGTTGAAGGGCACGCCGAGGAAGACGTCGGCGGAGCGCTGATAGAGCTGGCAGGACAGCTTGCCGTTGGCCACATAGAACTGGAACAGGCAGTGGCAGGGCGGCAGCGCCATCTTGTCGACTTCGGCAGGATTCCAGGCACTGACGATTAGCCGGCGCGAATCCGGATTGCGCCTGATCATGTCGACGACACTGGCGATCTGGTCGATCTGCCGGCCGTCGGGAGCCGGCCATGAACGCCACTGCGAGCCGTAGACCGGGCCGAGATCACCATTGGCATCGGCCCACTCGTCCCAGATGGTGACGCCGTTGTCCCTGAGGTATTTGATATTGGTGTCGCCTTTGAGAAACCAGAGCAGCTCGTGCACGATCGCTTTCAGCGGCAGCCGCTTGGTGGTCAGCATCGGAAAGCCCGCCTGCAGATTGAAACGCATCTGGTGGCCGAAGATCGACAGCGTACCGGTGCCGGTGCGGTCGTGCTTCTCCACACCGTCGGCGAGGATGCGTTCGAGCAGGTCGTGATACTGGTTCATGGCGTTGCGGGTCGGATCCTTCCGGGGACCGGGGAATTTAGCGGCCGGGCCGGCCACTCGACAGGCCCGACTCGGCTCACCCACCGATTATACAGGGAAATGATTTCCCGGGCCGGAAACGACAAGAGGGCGGAACTCGCGTCCCGCCCTCCGGTTCGTCAGCCAAAACAGCTCAATTCTGTGCAGGCTTGAGCACCGGCGTCCATTTGGCGATCTCGTTCTTCACCAGCGTCCCCAAGGCCTGCGGGGTGCGGTCGGCGGGCGCGGGAATCACGCTGCCGAGTTCCAGCAGCCGCTTCTTCACGGTCTCGTCGTCGAGCGCCTTGGCGGCCGAAGCGTTGAGCTTCGCGACGATTTCAGGCGAAGTGCCCTTGGGCGCGAAGATCGCGTTCCAGGCCTGGGCCTGGAATTCGGGCAGGCCGGCCTCCTTCGTGGTCGGCACGTTAGGCAGCGACGCGTTGCGCTCGGGCGTTGCCACCGCGTAGGCCTTGATGGTGCCGGCATTGATCTGCGGCACCGCGTTGACGATCTGGTCGCACATGTAGTCGACCTGGCCCGCGACCAGCGCATTCATCGCAGGTCCGGTGCCGTTGAAGGGTACGCCCACGGGCTTGATGCCGAGGATCGAATTGAGCAGCTCGCAGGAGACGTGCGACACCGAGCCGACGCCGGCATGGGCGGCGTTGACCTTGTCGGCGTTGGCCTTCACGTAGGCCACGAACTCCTTGAGGTCCTTCGGCGGGAAGTCCTTGCGCGCCAGGATCAGGATCGGCGTGCCCGCGAGCAGTGCGATCGGCTCAAAGTCCTTCTCCGGGTGATAGGCGAGCTTGGGATAGAGCGGCACGGATGCGGCATGGGTGCCCATGTGCCCGGTAATGAGCGTATAACCGTCATTGGCGGCGCGGGCGGCGCGCGTAGCGCCAGTGGTGCCGCCGGCACCGACCACGTTCTCGATGATGATGCTCTGGCCGAGGCCCGGCGCCATGTGGCCGGTGACGATGCGCGCGATCACGTCGGTCGGACCGCCCGCCGCGAACGGCACGATCATGGTGATATTGCGGGTCGGATAGGTTTGCGCCTGCGCGGCAACTGCGCCGAGCGAGATGGCGGCAGCCAGACTTGCCTGCGCTAGTACGCGACCATAGAAGTTCATTCGATCTCTCCGGGAAAGCCCGTTAAACAAGGAAAATGCCGGCCTTTTGGGCCGGCACTGTCATTTCACCATATCAACCCGGAAGTCGATTGAACAGACCTGCGGCGTGCTGCCGCAGGTCAGTTTTCGGACTCCACGAAAACCTCGTCGCGCTTCTTGCGAAGGGCCGGCATTACCGCGAGCACCAGCAAGCCAGCCGCAATCGCCATCAAGACGGCCGACAACGGCCGGGTTACGAACACCGACCAGTCGCCGCGCGAGATCAGAAGCGCACGCCGAAGGTTTTCTTCCATCAGCGGCCCGAGCACCATGCCTAGCAGCAGCGGCGCCGGCTCGAAATCATGCTTGATCAGCCAATAGCCGACGACCCCGAACGCACCCGCGAGGATGACGTCGGTCGGGGCATTGTTCACCGAGTAGATGCCGATCGAACAGAAGATCACGATGGACGGGAACATCAGGCGATACGGCACGCGCAGAAGGCGCACCCATATGCCCACGAGCGGCAGATTGATCACCAGCAGCATCAGGTTGCCGACCCACATCGAGGCGATCATGCCCCATACCAGCTCGGGCTGCTTCTGCATCACCTGAGGACCCGGCACGATGCCGTGAATGGTCATCGCGCCTACCATCAGCGCCATCACCGCATTCGGCGGAATGCCGAGCGTGAGCAGCGGAATGAAGGAGGTCTGCGCTGCGGCGTTGTTGGCGCTCTCGGGCGCTGCAACGCCTTCAATCGCGCCGCGGCCGAACCGCGACGGGGTTTTGGAGATCTTTTTCTCGAGCGTGTAGGCCGCAAACGACGAGATCACGGCGCCGCCGCCTGGCAGAATTCCGAGGATCGATCCGAGGACGGTGCCCCGGATGACCGCCGGAGTGGACTCCTTGATATCCTTCGCCGTCGGCATTAGGCCGGAGACCTTCTGCTGAACCAACTGGCGGTCGGCTTCGCCGCCGGCGTCGAGATTGCGGATGATCTCGGCAAAGCCGAACACGCCCATTGCCACCGTCGCGAAGCCGAGACCGTCGGCGAGTTCCGGAATGTTGAACGCCATGCGCGAGGCGCCGGTCTCGATATCGGAGCCGACCATCGACAACAAAATTCCGAACGCGATCATCGCGATCGCCTTGAGCACCGAGCCCTTGGCCAGCACCACGGCAAAGATCAGGCCGAGCACCATCAGCGAGAAATACTCGGCCGGACCGAACGCCAGCGCCAGCTTGGTCAGGGGCGCGCCGAGCACGGCGATCAGCACGGTTGCAACGCAGCCGGCGAAGAACGAGCCGATTGCGGCAATCGCCAGTGCCGGACCGGCGCGGCCCTGCTTGGCCATCTGGAAACCATCCAGCGCGGTGACGACGGAGCCTGCTTCACCGGGAATATTGACCAGGATCGACGTGGTCGAACCGCCATACTGCGCACCGTAGTAAATGCCGGCCAGCATGATCAGCGCGCCCACCGGCGGCAGGCCAAAGGTGATCGGAAGCAACATCGCCACGGTGGCGATGGTGCCGATACCCGGCAACACGCCCACCAGCGTGCCGACCAGCGCGCCGATCAGACAAAGCAGAATATTGGTGGGAATCGGGATCGAAGCGCCGCCGAGGAAGGCAGGCGCCCATTGCACGACATTGAAAACGACGCCGAAGCCGAGGCCCAGATTTGAAAACAGATCGCCCATGGTGCCCTCAGCGAATCAAGAAAGTTGGCAACAGCTGCAAAGGCAGGCCGAGCGCATATGGGAACAAGAGGCTGCAGAATGCCGTCAGGCAGGTCGCGACGATCAGCGTTTCGATCCATCGTGTCTCCGGTGATCCGCATGCCGCGATCAGGAAGCTCGACATGGCCGCGAAGATCATCCCCATCGGGCGGATCGTGAAGGCAAACGACAGGATCGAGAGCGTTACGAACAGCGGGCCCCGCCAGTGATATTTCGAAAGATGGGCACCTTCGGTCACAAGGCCGACGATCATGATCGCAGCGCCCAGTGCCAACAGCAGCACGCCAAACATGCGTGGCGCCGTTCCGGCACCGAACGAGAACCCGTGCATGCCCTGCAGGTCGCGCGAGGCCCACAGCGCAAACAGCGAGAGCAGCACCAACGCGAGCCCCCCGATAAAGTCCTGCGGACCCTTGATCCATTTTGGCATCCAGGAATGGCCCGTCGCCTGGCTCGGCGTTTCACTCATACGTCACTCCCCCCAAGGAAGGTTTTGCGCCCGTTTTTCATGGCTTGATGGTGTATTCCTAGGACCTTGCTAGCGATTTTCGTCAGACAACGCCAGCGAAACCCAAAAGGCCCCCGGCCGCCAATATCCAGAACGGATTGAGTTTTGTCGCAACCGCCAGCGCAGCTGCGACAATTGTAAGCAGTGCAGCAGTCCAGCTCCGGTCGGAGGCCAGGGCCAGGATCAGCGCGCTCGCCGCCATTAGACCAATTGACAACGGAACCAGCGCCGCCTGGATGATGGCCGGCCAGCGCGAGCCGCTGGAGCGGCGCAAGAGCCCACTCACATAATAGGCGAGGATTGCCGTCGGCCCGCACATTGCAAGCGTTGCCACCAACGCGCCGCCAACCCCTGCGACCGAATACCCGATCAAGGTCACGATCAGCACGTTCGGCCCCGGCGAGAGCTGCGAGATCGCAAAGGCGTCGGCGAATTGCTTGTCGGTCATCCAGTGCTGCACGTCGACCGCAACGCGGTGCATTTCAGGAATGGCGGAATTGGCGCCGCCAACCGCAAAGAGCGACATCAAAGCGAAAGTCCAGACGAGCGTCCAGAGCTGGGCGGCGGCGTTCATGCGGCCTCTCGCCTGCGCAGCAGCCACGTGATCAACAAGCTGAGCGGGACAGCGACCAGCAGCACTACCTGGAGCGGCAGCCGCAGCATCCCGATCGCAAGGAACACGGCGATCAGCATCAGCATGCCTGCCACGTCGCGCTTACTGACCAGCGGCATCATCATGCGCAGCACGACCGCAATCAGGAGCCCAATGGCGGCACAGGAAACGCCGGCCAGGATCCGGCGCAGCGCGTCGATCTCGCCGTAATGCGCATAAAGCGCCGCGAGGCCGATCGCGATCAGCATGGGCGGGGCGATCAGGCCGGTAAAGGCGGCAAGCCCGCCGGCAAAGCCTGCGAAGCGCGAGCCGAACACAAACGAGAGGTTGACGATGTTCGGACCGGGCAGGAAGTGACAGAGCGCAAAGGTTTCGTTGAACTCATCCGCGGTCATCCAGCGATGCTGCTCGACGATGCCGCGCCGCGCCCAGACCAGCACACCGCCAAAGCCCGCAAGCGACATCTTGGCGAAGGCGAAAAACAGCTCGGCCAGGCCGGGCGAATCGGGCGGATGTGGCGCAGGAAGATCCGGTTCCGGAACGGCGGCCGGCTGGGAATCGGGCGACATGACCTGGAATCTAGAACGGCTGCTCCGAGGCGGCCAAGCCCTGCCCGGCCGGTTTCATAGCCCGCAAGCGTGGTTTTCCGGCACTGTTTTTCTCAACCTTTGGCCCCTATATTGAGGCTGCCGGCTTGCCGGCTATGGAAATAAATGGCCGTCGCAATAAACCATTCGGACCCGGGGGCGGTACCCGGCGCCTCCACCAAAGCCCGTCCCGCGAGGTGGGCTTCGGCGGGGGCGAAATAGGATCGACGAGGGCGTAAAGGGCGTGTTTTTTCCCGGTATTGTTCCGCCGTTATCGGGCTACTGCTATAGTTGCCAACGACAACTATGCTCCGGTTGCTCAGGCTGCGTAACGCAGTTTGAAAGACCACTTTAAAGTCCTGGCGGGTTAAGCTCCTTCAGGCGGGGTTCGGAGGCACCTGGCAACAGAAGCCTCCACTTTCATTTGCTCCTTTTCCCTCACCGAGAAGCGCGTTAGCTACCCTAAATTCCGCCCCGCTGGCCTGCTGACCTGCGCATGCGGGCGGGGTAGCATATCGCCGAAAGGCGAGTCGGCTGACCGCCGAGCCCGATTGTTTGATGACTTGCAAGGAAGACCATGGCGACCGATCACATCCGATATGACGTGCTGGCGCGGGACGCGCTGCGCGGAGTGCTCCGTCGCGTGCTGAGCGATGCGGCCGAGCACGGCCTGCCGGGCGAGCATCACTTCTTCATCACCTTCCTGTCCAAGGCGGACGGCGTAAAGCTGTCGCCGCGGCTGCTCGCGCAATATCCGGAGGAGATGACGATCATCCTGCAACACCAGTTCTGGGACCTGGTGGTGACGGAAGATCGTTTCGAGGTCGGCCTGTCGTTCGGCGGCATTCCCGAGCGGCTGGTGGTTCCCTTTGCCGCCATCAAGAGCTTCTTCGATCCGTCCGTACAGTTCGGCCTGCAATTCGAGCCGCAGGAAGCGGCGGAAGCCCCTGCCGCGAAGCTTCCGGCTGTTCCTGCGTCCCCCGCTCTGCCTGCCACGACCCCGGAGCCGGCGGCTGCGGAAGAACCGCCACGCGGCGACGAAGGCGCAACCGTTGTGCGCTTCGACCGTTTCCGCAAGAAATAGCCGGCGCGCCTTCTGCGCTTTGATCGCCGCGCAAACGCTTGGCGTTTGTCGCGCGAAAACCGGGGTACCCACTGTTCCGGATCATGCCTACACTGAACGTCCTGCCCTCACGCGCATTGGACGTTGATCATGGCCCGGCCTCCGAAGACAAATTCCACCCGCACCGAGACCGACAGTTTTGGGCCGATCGAGGTTCCCGCGGACCGCTACTGGGGCGCGCAGACGCAGCGATCCCGGCAGAACTTTCGCATCGGCAAGGACCAAATGCCGATCGCCATTATCCATGCGCTCGGCATCGTCAAGCTGGCGGCCGCCGAGACCAATCGTGAGCTTGGCCTGCTCGATGCGCGGCGTGCCCGCGCGATCGTCCGCGCCGCGCGCGAGGTGATCGAAGGCAAGCTCGACGACCACTTCCCGCTGGTGGTGTGGCAGACCGGGTCCGGCACCCAGACCAACATGAACCTCAACGAGGTGATCGCCAACCGCGCCAATGAGCTGCTCGGCGGCAAGCTCGGCGCCAAGGAGCCGGTGCATCCCAACGATCACGTCAACATGAGCCAGTCGTCGAACGATTCGTTCCCCACGGCCATGCACATCGCCGCGGCCCGCAACATCGTCGCCGACCTCATCCCCGCACTGGATGAACTGCACCGCGCGCTGCGGCAGAAGGAGAAGGCCTTTTCAGGGATCGTGAAGATCGGCCGCACCCACACCCAGGATGCGACGCCGCTGACGCTGGGCCAGGAGTTTTCCGGATACGCCGCACAGGTCGAGAGCGGGCTGGCGCGACTCCACATTGCGACGAAGGAATTGTTTCCCCTGGCGCAAGGCGGCACGGCAGTCGGCACCGGCCTCAACTCGAAGCCGAGATTCGCCAAGACCTTTGCCAGGCACGTCGCTGACATCACGAAACTGCCGTTCACCAGCGCGCCGAACAAATTCGAGGCGCTGGCTTCCAACGACGCCTATGTCTCCGTGCACGGCGCGATCAATTCGGTCGCAACCGGTCTCTTCAAGATCGCCAACGACATCCGCCTGCTCGGCTCCGGCCCGCGCTCGGGCCTCGGCGAACTGATCCTGCCGGAGAACGAGCCCGGCTCCTCGATCATGCCCGGCAAGGTCAACCCGACCCAGTGCGAGGCAATGACCATGGTGTGCTGCCAGGTGTTCGGCAATCACACCTCGATCACGGTGGCCGGCAGCCAGGGTCACTTCGAGCTTAACGTCTACAAGCCGCTGCTGGCATATTGTATGATACATTCCATTCAATTGCTGGCCGACGCGGCGCGCTCGTTCACCGAGAACTGCGTGAAGGGAATACGCGCCGACGAAAAACGCATCCGCGACCTAATGCAGCGGTCGCTGATGCTGGTGACCGCGCTTGCGCCGAGGATCGGCTACGACAATGCCGCGAAGGTCGCCAAGGAAGCGCATGCGCGCGGCACCACGCTCAAGGAAGAAGCCTTGCGGCTTGGCTTTGTAACGGCTGCGGAATTTGACCGTCTTGTACAGCCGGACAAAATGACACACCCCGGCTAGGCGACGCACTCGTGCATCAGCGCGCATTGCGGCGGCTTGTTATTATTATGGATCATAACCGCTGAACAACGCGCACTATTATTCAGCTATTGCCATCGCGTACGCCCGTGCTAGAGCACAATAAGTTGGTTTTCGCATAGCGAAACTCGGTTATTGATGGCATCAGACTGGGCATACGGGGATTCTGGATGGCTATTGAGTCTGTTCTTCGGCGGCGACACTGTCGCTCTTTTCCTGCGGTCTTCGCATGATGGAGACGAGCATGAGTGATGTCGTCAATCTGAATCGATTCAGGAAGCGCGCCGCAAAGGAATCGGCGGCGAAGCAAGCCGACGCCAATCGTGCGCGTTTTGGCCGCAGCAAGTCGGAGCGCGCGCAGCAGCAGCAGCGCAGCGAACGCGCGAAGGCGTTGCTCGATCAGCATCGGCTCGGCGACGGAGAAGCGTCATGAAGTCGCCCGTCGTCAAACGTTCGATCGTGGTCGCCGGCCACAAGACCAGCGTCAGCCTCGAAGAGGCGTTCTGGAACGGCATGAAGGAAATCTCCGGCACCCGCGACATGACCTTGTCGGAGCTGGTCGGCGAGATCGACAGCAACCGCCAGCAGGGCAATCTGTCGTCGGCGATTCGCCTGTTCGTGCTGGACTACTTCCGCACGCGCGCCAATGGCGGCGGCGCGACCGAGTCGCGCCCGCAGGCTTGATCTAAGTCAATAAGTGAGAAGCGCCCTGGGCTCCGTCCGGGGTTATTTGGCTTGGCCAGTTTATAATCGCTCTAAGCTCACGTGCGATTGCATGTCATATGCTTGACCTGCCGCCCGGCGGTTGAAATGACAGGCCATGAACGATGCAAACGGCGCAGCCACGCAATTGCCGCTCGGATTGGCCAAACGCGGCTATTCCGGCGTGATCCGCCGCATCGCCGCCGACAAGGCAGGCTCGGCACTGACGGCGCCGGAGCTGGAGAGCCGGCTGATCGAGCTGGGATTTGTCGAGGGCGCGCGGGTCGAGGTGCTGCACGAAGGCGCGGTCGGACGCGACCCGATTGCGGTGCGTGTCGAGAACGTCACCATCGCCGTCCGCCGCCGCGAGGCCATGGCCGTCATCGTCGGCTAGCAACGTCCGGATCGCGATCATGGAAGCCCCGCCGCTGCATCTCGCCCTGGTCGGCACGCCGAACAGCGGCAAGACCTCGCTGTTCAACGCCCTGACCGGCAGCCGGCAGAAGGTGGCGAACTATCCCGGCGTCACCGTGGAACGCAAGGAAGGCTTCTTCGTCACGCCGAAAGGGCGCCAGGTCTCGCTGGTCGACCTCCCCGGTACCTATTCGTTGCGCGGCCGCAGTCCGGACGAAGAGATTACCCGCGACATGGTGCTCGGCCGCACGCCGGGCGAGGCGGTGCCGGATCTCGTGCTCTGCGTGGCGGACGCCACCAATCTGCGGCTGACCATCCGCCTGGTGCTCGAATTGAAGTCGACCGGCCGTCCGCTGGCGCTGGTGTTGAACATGTTCGACATCGCGACACGACGCGGCGTGACAGTGGACGTAGCGAAATTTTCCGCTGATCTGGGCATCCCCGTGGTCACCTCGGTTGCCGTGCGCAAGGGCGGCACCGCCGAGCTCTTGCGCCTCACCGACGAGATCGCCGCCACCGGCAAGGCGCAGGCGCAGGAGAACCGCTGGCAGGTGCTGACCGCCGCACAGCTCCGCGCAACCCAGCGCGAGGCCGACCGCATCATCGGCGAGAGCGTCAGCCTGCCGGCGCGGCCCGACACCTGGACCGCGCGGATCGACGCCGTCGTGCTGCATCCGGTCGCGGGCCTCCTGATCCTCGCACTGATCCTGTTCGTGATGTTCCAGGCCGTGTTCGCCTGGGCGCAGCCGCTGATGGAACTGTTGTCGTCAGGGTTCGGCGCCCTGGGCCAGTTCGTGCACGACACGCTGCCCGCGGGATTGCTGCAGAGCTTCCTGCAGAACGGCGTGATCTCGGGCGTCGGCAGCGTAGTGGTGTTCCTGCCGCAGATCGTCATCATCTTCCTGTTCATCCTGCTGCTGGAAGATTTCGGCTACATGGCGCGCGCGGCTTTCCTGATGGACCGCATCATGGGCGGTGCCGGGCTGCACGGCCGCGCCTTCATTCCGCTGCTGTCGAGCTTTGCCTGCGCCATCCCCGGCATCATGGCGACGCGCGTGATCGACAACCGCCGCGACCGCCTCACCACCATCCTGATCGCGCCCCTGATGACCTGTTCGGCGCGCATCCCCGTCTACACGCTGATCATCTCCGCCTTCATTCCGGATGAGCAGGTGTGGGGGTGGTTCAATATCCGCGGCCTCGTGATGTTCGGCCTCTATGCCGCCGGTATCTCAAGCGCGCTGCTGATGTCGTTCCTGATCAAATTCTTCATGCTGCGCGACTATCAGCCCGCGCCCTTCATGCTGGAGCTGCCCGACTACAAGCTGCCGCGCCTGCGCAGCATCGTGCTCGGCACCTATACGCGCGCGCTGATGTTTCTGCAGCGCGCCGGCACCACGATCTTCGCCATGATGGTGCTGATCTGGTTCCTGGCCTCGTTCCCGCAGCCGCCGGCAGGCGCGACCGAACCGGCGATCGATTACAGCATCGCCGCCTGGATCGGCAAAGCCGTGCAGCCGCTGCTGGCGCCGGTCGGCTTCAACTGGCAAATCGCGGTCGCCCTGATCCCCGGCATGGCGGCGCGCGAAGTCGCGGTGGCCGCGCTCGGCACTGTTTATTCGATCGAGGGCGGCAAGGAAGCCGCCGAGCAGATCGGCCAGATGCTCGCCACCAAATGGAGCCTCGCCACCGCGCTGTCGTTCCTGGTCTGGTACATCTTCGCCCCGCAATGCGCTTCCACGCTGGCGGTGATCCGCCGCGAGACCGGGAGCTGGAAGTGGATGGCGGTGACTTTCTTCTACATGCTGACGCTGGCCTATCTCGCCAGTTTCGCAACCTACCAGATCGCGACTGCGCTCGGCGCGGGCTAAGCCTTTCGACCGCCATGCGGCGGTGCACCGCAGGCCCTGGACACAAATCGCGAAAACAACCCCATGCACAGTAGGTCGGACTTGGGCGAGTACCGACAGTCGATGCAGCTGCCGGTTAGCTCCGGGCAAAGTGCTAAGGCTTGCGACTGGGGGCGATGAACGGGTTACTCTCAACTCCGGCTTGGCTGTTTTTCTCAAAACATGATTCTAGGCGTTCGAGGGCCGCCGTACTTCCGTCGAGTGGTACCTTCAGCGTCGCTCCTTCTCCTCTCACTTCGAGAATATTGGCCGTGCGCACTCTCTCACCGAGCGGGCGGTCCGATAGAGCGATTGTTACGCTCTTGGCTTCCGCTAACGCTTTTGCCTGGACTGATCGCGCACCCGCAACGAGCTTCACATCGTACGTCTTGCCTCTCTCGAGCTTCCATTTCGATGAATCGAGAAATAGGAGTAAGCCGTCATTGGACCTTGCAAACGTTATACCGAGATCATTAGTGGACCGGTTCATCGTGCACCTGTCAAACTTCTCCGCTTTGAAAGAAGTTGCAATCGTCCATGGTCCGACGGACACGGTCTGATCCTGCTCACGCGCAATAACCGTTGTGACCGGAATCAACACGATAGAGAGTGCAACTGACAACCGCATCTTTTCCTCCTTATACGGGGCAAGGCACGACCTGATCAAAGCACTGTAGCCTTTGCGCGCGTCGAACGCAGCCGGGACCCCGCCGGACCTCGAGTTCCAACGTTCCGTGGCCCCACACTCTCCATCTTGTGGCCATGCTTTCGTCAATGCTGCATTCAAACCTTGGCGACCGGGGGCAACCCAGGTGACAAGCCATGGATCGCGCTGATTCAGATGAGTGCGCGAGTTCAGTTGAGCGCGCGGGCTCTCATGAGCGCGCCGTCAAAAAGGCTCGAGGGAGCGAGCAGATAGTTTGTGCAAGATGTGCCGCCACGCTTCATCTTTTCATCGAGATACTTGATTCCCGCAATGGCAGGACGCTTCGCCTGTTTCGATGCCTGTGTGGAGGAATTGTCTGGGGCGATTGAGGTCGTCTCAGTTGGCGGCTTCTATCATTTCGCGATGTCACCTGTTGGCCCATCGCGTCATTTTACTGCGAACCGCGGCCGTCCTTTCTTTTTCTGTCGGACGGTTGCGCGACCCGCAGTGTATCCGCTCGCAGCGACATCCTCGACCTTGATGGCGACGATATCGCAGCCGCGATTGCAGGGAAACCGGCCAGGCATTCCGGCATTTCGCTAAGCTTGCTGCGCTATGGACTTGGTCCGGGTACGGTTGCCGCCCGATCCACCGGGTCTACGGGATGTTTCATTTAGGGATTGCAAGGAGGCCGGCCCGGATACGCTCCGAAAAATCAGGTCCGCCATCGGCCGCCTCGGCACTCTTGTTGATCAGGGAGCGTCGCCGCAGTTCCTCGAAGGGGAGCGACGTATCCAGCCAGCCCGCGTAATAGAGATAGCTGCGTGATGGCATCCGTTCGCTTTGGCTCTTGCTGCGAGCCACCGTTGCGCTACGATTTCAATCTTTACCTTCGATTACGGCGACGTTGTTTCAACATCGCTCTCAAGGGCGCATCGCTGATGGCAGTTGGAAAGACAGTCCGGGATCGGCCGGTGCCGTTTCTGTATGGCGCGATGATCATTACGTTGCTGGCATTGCTACCGCTGCCGCCCCTGTTGCAAAACCAGGATTATCATCAGTTTGCCGACCAGCGCGAACTGTTCGGCATACCGAATTTCTGGAATGTCGTGTCCAACCTGCCCTTCATCGCCGTGGGAGCAATCGGTCTTGCCCAGTTTCGGCGGGATGCAACGACTTTGGTGTTGTTCGGCGGAATCTTCCTGACCGGCTTCGGTTCATCCTATTATCATCTCGATCCCAATGACCAGACGTTGTTCTGGGATCGATTGCCGATGACCCTGTGCTTTGCCGCTATCCTTTCCGCGGTAGTCGAGGAGCGCGTGGATGCGAGGGCAGGCGCCGTGTTGCTGCGGCCGCTGCTTGCGATCGGAATTTTCAGCCTTCTGCTGTGGCGCTGGACCGATGACTTGCGGCTCTATGCGTGGGCGCAATTTTTTCCGTTTGTCTCACTGGTCTTGATCCTGAGCCTCTTTCCACCGAAATACACCGGCACATCCTACTGGGTCGGCGCCGCGGCGCTTTATGCGCTCGCCAAGCTGATGGAGCATTATGACCACGCGGTATATTCGCTTGGCGGCGTTCTGAGCGGACATACGCTGAAACACCTGGCCGCAGCAGCCGCGTGCTTCGCGATCCTGAAGTTGTTCCAGGTTCGCCGACCGTTCGAAACTGTTGAAGATAGCGCTTAGCTGCGAGCAGCGCGGCGTTGACTTCGTTCGGCTCTACCGTGACCAAGGAGTTTTGGTTCTCCAGCCATTTCAGCGTTAGCCTCAAGTCCATCCCAACAAGTGCAAGATCTCGATCGCGTTCGCAGCAAGCCTAGGGTCTGACGAGATTTGCCGGCTGTCTTGGAAGATTGGCAAGCCGCCCTGCAGCAGGCCCGTTGGCTTCGGCCCTTGTCTTATGAGCGTCACTTGAGAGATATTCCGCCGTCTCTCGCAACAAGTCGATGGTCTGCAGCGTGACCTCCGCCTGCCGGGACGGGATCAGGATCCCGGCCTCCTGGAAAGCTTCCAGGATGGCGATCCTTAGATCAGCAGCCACGTTGCCACCTGCGCGCAGATCGACAAAGGCGTAGAGTTTGAACGTGAGGCCGTCTACCCCGAAATCTTCAAAATCGAAGGACGGTGCAGGCAGTGTCAGGACACTGGGATGGTCCTGCGCGACCTTGAGCAGAATCGATTTGACCGCCCGCGGATCGGAGCCATTCGCAACCTTGACCGGGATCGCGATGCGACGCTTGTTGTCGCGCAACGTCCAGTTCTTCACCTTCTCCGTGATGAAGTAGGAGTTCGGAATCACAACGCTCGCTCGCTCAAACGTCTCGACCTCGGTCGAACGAACGCTGATCTTGCGAACATAACCTTCTTCGCCTCCGACGACGACCAAGTCACCGATCTTGATGGGGCGCTCGGCCAGAAGGATCAGCCCTGACACGAAATTGTTGACGATGCTTTGCAGACCGAAACCGATGCCGACGGAGAATGCGCCGGCCAGGATCGCGAGGTTGGACAGGTCGAAACCTGCGTAAGAGAAGGCCGCAAGCGTTGCAATGACGACGCCGCCATATCCCACTCCAACGCGAATCGAATCGCGGAGGCCGCCCGAAATACCCGCCGCCTTGAGGACCCGTTCATCGAGCCAGCCCTGGAAAAGTCGCGCGGCGCCATAGGCGAGCCCGAACACGATCACCGACGCGAGGAGCACCGCAATGGATATTTGGGTGTTGCCAACCCGGAAACCGAAGAAGAGCTGCGTGTACCAGTCGTAGACTTCCGGCCAACTGTAACCCCACTGGAGCAAAATGAGGGGCACGGACAGTATGATCACAAGGGCCTTGAGGAACAGGCCGAGCGGCAGAACCAACTGCTCGTGCCGCCGGTGCTGCTCACCAAGACTTTCCTTGAGCCAGCGGCCTGTCGCTGCGCGGTCGTCGCCCAAGCCCTGCATCAGTCCATCGACCCACAGCAGCAGCAGGTAGGCAAACGCCATAATGGAGCCGGTCACGACCAATTGTTGCGCGAGAAACCGAGCAAGCGCCAGGTACCCGGCAAGCGCCGATACGACGATCGCGACGACTGCAATCCAAACAGGGAACCGCAGCACGGCGAGCAGCCGCGGTGAGAGGGTTCGGTCCTGATGCTGCCCTTCCAGCGGCGTAAGAAGGATGGCAACGATGATTCCAGCCACAAGCAGGCTCGACGGAAGTGCGACTGCGACCGTCAGCGAAAAGGGGGCCTGCACGACGCGGGTGACCACGTAGAGCAACGTGGTCACGCCGTACACGATTGCGAGCGCCAGGAGCAGCCCGCAAATCCGACGTGCCGTGCGATCAGAGACGGGGATCAACCGCCAATGCGGCACCTTCGGTGCGAACGCACTGATGACAAGCACGCTGACCGCGAGAACGGTGATGATTGATTGCGCGGTCGAGTACAGCAGCCAATCGACACGTTTAGGCAGTTGATGCGTGTCGGCGACGAGCCCGTAGAGGAAAGCGATCGGCACGACGACCGGCAATATCCACATCAAGGCGATAGCGCCGGCGACCGCAGCCCGCCGCCAGAAAGGCTGATCAACGTCCTCGGACGGCCGGCGGCGCAACCGGCGGGTCGCGAAGGCGGCGGCAACAGCGAGCCCGAGCAGGAGCAGTCCGGCTTCGAAAACGACGAGCAACACCTCGTCCTGATCGCCGAGACTGCCCCACCAGTCGGCCATGATGTCGCGAACGCGGTGTGCGGCCAGTGGGACATAGTCCGGCACTCTCGACCAGGTCTCGGAGGAGTAGATGCCAGGAACCGGCTGCAACAGGCGCGTCGCGAAATTCTTTCGACGGATATCCTGGATGGTATCGATGAGCTGGTCGATGCGCAGGTTGGCGGAGTCGATCTCTTTCTGACCTCCGGTCAAGACTCCGAGGTAGTAGGTCCGGTCAGCCCGAATTCGTGCTACGTCGTCCGGCTCGGGTGGTTGACCGGCGGCCGGAGCCGGCCCGAGCAGGCCCAATTGGTCCTTCGCGGCCGCGAGTGCAGGTTCAAGATGCGCGCGGAAGCTCCCAATCTCGCCGCGAACGCGCTGGAGCTTGTCACGGAAGTCGTTCAGCTCCGAATAGCGCAAGCCCGGCTTTTGCAGGTCGCTCTCCAGGCGCGAAAGCTCCTGTTGCCAACCCGTGATCCTCTTCTCGATGTCAACGCCGACACTCTTGTTGGCACGTGCAACGATCTCGGCCGTGTTGATTGGAGCGGCAGGCGATTTTGCTGGCTGCGAGGTGGCTTGCGCACCCGAAGGAGAACCGGCCTGTGGAACCACATCTGGATTGGGCGATGTCGGCGCCTGTGCGGTCTGAGCCTGAGCGCCGGCTACAACCAGCAGGGAAAAGAGGCTCAACGCCCACGCTACGAACCACAGTCGGCGGATCATCGACTGCTCTCCCATATCCGATGGTAACCCCTCAATCCTGACCGCAGCCGTCTCCGAAAACTTGATGGCCAGACAATGACTCAAATGTGCGATTTCGTGGTCGGCCTGTCGCCGGAGCCTGCTTCCAAGCTCTGTCTTTTGCGCAGCAATGCTCGTTTATTTTGGTCATTAAAATTTGATCAGAAGCTTCACGCCGACAAGGTGATGGAGTCCGGCGCGAGGCCGAGATGCATCCATATCAGCGCAACCTCGCCTTGCGGACGCGACGAATTTATGAAGTCCACGACGCCCCAGTTCTGTACAGGCGGTCGCGCTGCGGCGGGTTGGCCACTTACGGCGTCAGTTCCAGTGGCGGCTTCGGCCTTGCGCCGCGGCCCGCGAATTTCTATGTAGATCATCCGAATCCGATAACCCCATGGAGCCCGTAATGGATTTCGCCCCGCTCACCGCGCCGCGATCCCAATCCATTTCGGAAGCTTTCCATGCCTGCCCTGGTTATCCTGGATTCGATTTCACTTTCCACGCCTGACGGACGCCCCCTCTTCGACGGCTTGACGCTGACGCTCGGCCGCGAGCGGACCGGTCTTGTCGGACGCAATGGCTGCGGCAAGTCCACGCTGCTGCGCCTGATCTCGGGCGAAACGGAGCCCGCCAAGGGACGCATTCACCGCAGCGGCTCGATCGGCGCGCTGGAGCAGCATGTCGATGAACGGCTCAGCGTCGCGCAGGCGCTCGGCGTCGCCGACGCGATGGCGCGCTTGCAGCGGCTCGAGCGCGGCGACGGCTCACTCGACGACGCCAACGACGCCGACTGGACGCTGGAAAGCCGCATCGAAACCGCGCTCGCCGATATCGGCCTGGCCGGGATGCCGCTGCATCGCCCGATTGCCTCCTTGAGCGGCGGCGAGCGGACGCGTGTGGCGCTGGCGCGCTTGCTGGTCGAAGCGCCAGATCTGCTGCTGCTCGACGAGCCGACCAACAATCTCGACGCCGACGGCCGCAAGGCGGTCACTGAGCTGCTGGCGCAGTGGCAAGGCGGCGCGATCGTTGCCAGCCATGATCGCGAGTTGCTGGAGCAGGTCGATCGCATCGTCGAGCTGACCCCGGTCGGCATCACCGTGTGCGGCGGCGGATGGAGCGCATTCGCCGAAGCGCGCGACGCCGCACGGGAACGGGCCGCAAGCGATTTCGAGCGTGCCGCCGACGCGCTGCGCAATGCCGAGCGTAGCGCGCAGAAAGCCAAGGAGCGGAAGGCACATCGCAACAAGGCCGGCCGCGCCTACGGTGCCAGCGGCAGCCAGGCCCCGATCCTGCTGGGCGCGCAGAGGCAACGCGCCGAGAACAGCGGTGCACGCGAAGGCCGTATTGCCGAGCGGCTGATCGAGGAACGCAGCGAAGCGTTGAGCGAGGCTCGCGCGCGCGTGGAAATCGTGACGCCGCTGACGATTGACCTGCTGGAGACTGGATTGCCGCGTGGCCGCCAGCTCGTTTCGTTCAGGGACGTCACGATGGCGCATGGCGAGCGCCTTCTGTTCGGACCGCTGTCGTTCGATATCCGCGGGCCAGAGCGTATCGCCATCCGCGGCGCCAACGGCTCCGGCAAGACCACGCTGTTGCGGCTCATCGCCGGCGATCTCGCGCCGGGCGCTGGCGAGATAGGCCGCGAGACTTCACGCATCGCCGTGCTCGACCAGCATGTCGGCTTGCTTGATCCCTCGTCCAGCATTCTCGACAACATGCGCCGCGAGAACCCCGATCTCACCGACAACGCTGCGCATGCCGCGCTGGCGCGTTTCGCCTTCCGTAATCGTGCCGCGCTGCAAATCGCGGGCACCTTGAGCGGCGGCGAACGGCTGCGCGCCGGCATGGCCTGCGTGTTCGCGCGATCAGAGCCGCCATGGCTTCTGATCCTGGATGAACCGACCAATCACCTCGACCTCGCCTCTGTCGAAGAACTGGAGCATGCATTGCAAGCCTTCGACGGCGCGCTGATCGTGGTGAGCCACGATCAGGCCTTTCTTCGTAACATCGGGATCATCCGCGAGATCGCGCTTTAAATTTTGTGCATGATCCCGTCCGAAAACCGGTACCTGCTTTGCCCTAACGTGGCCCTGCGGATTCGGGATCATGCACCAGGTCGTGTGTTCATAAATCGGCGCGGATCTGGGCGCACTTCATGTCCGCTTATTCCCGCGAATTCATCGCCACCGGTTCACGACCCACAGCGCGCCCCACGATCCCAGCAACGTGACGATCATCATGCCGGCGAGCGCGACATGCATCACGGGACCTCCCGCGGCCGCCAGCGACGTAGACCCACCCATGAACGGACTGAGTAACATTGCCACGACCATGCCGCCTGGAGGGGCGACCAGAAAAGCTCCGGCAAACGCGACAACGATGTTCACGATCCAGCCAAGCACGCCCCGTTTCTTCGTCCATGCCTCGTGAACGCCGACAGCCAGTGCGCCGAGGAAAAACGCAAGCGCAATCACCATCGCCCCACCGACGCTGCCCAGCGGGATTGCGCCGCTCGATTGAAGGAGCAGGATGCCGATCACGGCAATCAGCGCGATGTACATCATGGGGTTCGTCCCTGCTGCTCTGTCGGTTGCACGAGTGGCCGCATCCGCCTGCACGGCGGCGCTGGTATCGTGCCTTATGAAGCGCCCAATTTCAAATTGAGACACTGCCGGGAAACTACGCTCTAGTTCGGCGCTGCCGGACGCGGCGGCGGATTGGCGACCTGCGGCGTCAGCGCCAGCGGCGGTCTTGGCTTGGGCCTTGCGAGCGTGCCGGGCGCGGGCCTGACCTCGATCGGCGGCGGCAACGGCGCGGCGTGTTGCTGGATCGCCGGCGGCGGAGCACCTGGCGGCGGCGCGGGCAGACGCGGCGGTGCTGCCGCTTTCGGGCGCTTGGCGCGGCGCGGATCGCGGCCGGGCAATGGCACGTGGGTGAGCGGCTCGGCCGGTTCGATCTCCTGCGCCGCATCGGCCGGCGGCGGGATCGAGATCGGCGTCGGCGGCGGAGGCGGAGGTTCGCCGCGCTCGATGGCATCGAGTCTTCGCGTTTCATGGTCGATCGCGCGCACCGCAAGCCACGACGACAACGCAGCAACATCGACACTGCGGGTCATCGCATCGGGCGTGCCCACCGCAAACAGCTGGATTTCCGGCCTGCCACTGGTCGATGTCGCCAGCGTCAGCGTAAGCGCGGCACGGATGTCGGCTTGGTCGGCGGGAATGTCGAAGCCGCCGGAAATCACCGCGCGCACGCCCTGCGTATCGATGGTGGTGGGGGCGACCCGCATGCGGCCGTCGCGGATGGTGAAGGGCAGCTGCACCGTTCCGACCCACAGCGCGCCGGCCGCCAGCGCGGGCTCGACGATCTGCTTCAGCCGCGCCTCGTCACGCGCCTGCCCGCTGTCGCCGGCGCGCACCGCGACCTCGAAGGCGCGCGGATCGAGCCCGGCGAATTTGGCCCGTTCCAGCGTGACGGTGCCGCCACCGGAGAGCGCGCCGGCCAGCGCCGCGGCGCTGCGGCCCTGGCTCGCCAGCGTCGTCTGCAGCGAGACGCGGCCGGCAGGCATGGTGAGCGCACGATAGCGCAAGGCGCTGCCATCGGCATTGTTCAGCGCAACGCGCGCAGCCAGCGAGATGCCGTTGGCTCCTGGCCTGGCATCGACTGTCGCCGTCACCTCGCCGCCGCCGATCCCGCCCTTGATGTCCTCGAACACCAGCGACTGGCCGTCGGCCTTGACCGTGCCGCTCACCGGCTGCAGTTCGATGCCGCCCGGCAGCGCGCCACGCAGCGCCTGAAAGGCGATGCGGCCGCGCCAGCCCTTCACCAGCCCCGCGCCAAGCGGCTCGTCCGTATCACGGCCGGCAGCGCCGATCGCAAGCCCGAAAGCCGGCGCCAGCGCCAGCGCATCGAGCCCTACCTCGCCGTCGATCGACTTCTCTTCGTCCAGCGTGAGCGCCACGTGCCCGCGCAGCCGCGAGCCGGCGATCCGGCCGTCGAGGTCGTCGAACGTCCATTTGCTGCCAGCGACCGTCAGGCGCGACGACAGGCCGATGTTCTGCGCCAGCGCATCGGTCGGCTTGAGATCGAGCAGCGGCGCGAGATTGGTGCTGACGATCCGCAAATTGACGTTCGCCCTGGCCTCCTGCGCGAACGGCTCGACGGAGCCTTGCGCTTCGGCATCCAGCCCAGCGCCGGAGAGTTTTGCCTTCACCTGCAGCGGCGCGCCCCAGGCTCCGCTTGCACTGCCCTCCAGACGCGCCGGCCCTTCGCCCGCGACCATCGTGCGGTCGAGGCCGAGCAGCGCCAGCAATGCGTTGCCCTGCCCCGTCGACAGCTTCGTTTCGACGGCAAGTTCGGAGCGTCGCAGCGTTTCGAGATCGATGGCGTTCACCGCAGCAATTGGCGGCTTGGCCGTGACCGCGGCCGTGCCCTTGAGCTGCGGCGCGTCGAGATCGAGCACGATGCGCGCGCTGGCGCGGTCGGCAGTCCCCTTGTCCAGCTCCAGCGCCAGCTTTGCGCGCGCGGGACCAGGGCTTGTGCCCATCGCGTTCAGCCGCGCGGCGAGCGATGGCGCAAACGGGTTGAGCAGCGCGGTCAGCTGGCCGAACGATGCCGCGCTGGAATTCAGCGCCAGCTTGCCGGCGGCATTGGCACGATCGAAACTTCCGGACCCTTCAAGGGTGATGCTATCGGTCTGCCCGATCCTCAATCGCTCCAGTATCAGCGACTTGGGCGAGTAACCGAGCTTCGCCTGCAGCGGCCGGAGTTCCTGCCCCGCGGCGGTGGCGCGGCCGACGTCGAGCGACAGCTCTGCCTCTTCCGGCCATTCGCCCTGCGGCCCGCCGAGCGAACGCAGCAGCGCGGTCGCGGCATCGAGATCAAGGCGCTCGGATTTCAGATCCGCTTCGACACGCATGCCGCTGTCGGCCCGCGGGTACGAGATCGCGACCCGGCCTTGCACTGCGCCGCCGTCGAACTCCGCTTTCATGGCATCGATCGCCACGCTGTGCGGCGCGACGTTGACCTCGCCGCGCAGCCGCAGCGGCTTCTGACTGCGAAAAGCAGGATCGCTGCGCCCCTGCAGCCAGGTGACAAGCGCGTCGGGGTCGGCGGACTCGACACTGAGTGCGGCCTTGAAGGTGTCGGCGCTTTGTCCGCCGGCGCCGCTCAGCGAGACCCGCGTCGAGCCGGGGCCGCGGAATTCCAGCCGGCGCACGCTCCAGGCCGCGCCGTCGGCGTGCAGTTCGGTGGCGATGTCCTGCACCGGACGGCCGCCGAGCATGATCTGGTCGGAGGAGAATTCGACCTGCAGCGGCAGCGGCGCAGCAGGTATTCCCGACAGCAGGGCGCGAACGGCCGGCAGCGCCCGCACCGGCTCGGACGCGTTGTCCCTGGCGACAAAGCGATCGATGTCGAGCTGCCTTGCTGCGAGCTGCGTGCGCAGCAAGGGCGACGCGCCGAAGCTCGCATCGCCGGTACCGGCAAGGCGCAATGCGCGCTCTTCCGGTCCATAGCTCACCTCCAGCTGGTCGAGCCGCGCCGCCTGATGGTCGGCCTTGACCTTGGCGGTGATGCGCCACGGCAAGGCGGAAGCATCGGACTTCGCCACCGGCCGCGCCACGGTCACCGATCCATCGAAGCGCGGCGCGCGCTGCTCGAAATGGAGCAAGCCGTCGAGATCGACCGCGAGCGCGCGCTGGCCGGGGTCGACGTTGAAATGCACGCGCGTGCCGTTGCCGTCCTGGGTCTGCCCGGACGAGACACGGAACGGGTAGCGGGTGCCGGCGAGCAGGAAATTGCCGTCGCCGCGGATCGAGCCGGCGAGCGAGCGGACGTCGCCGGAAAACGCGATGTCGTCGAGCTCCAGCGTGCTGCGGCTGGAAGCGTCATGCAGCGCAACGCGGCCGGTGAGGTTCAGCCGGTCGATCGCAAGCTGGCCGAAATTGAAGGTGCCGGTCGAGGCCGGCCAGTCGATCCGGCCGCGCGCATCGAGGCCAAGGTCGAGGGCCATGCCGTTGATGGTGAGCTCGGTGGCGCGCCACTCGCCGCGCATCAGCGAACCCAGGCTGAATTCAACGTCGAGCTTCTCCGCGCGCACCTTGCCGAGGTCGTTGGCGCCGCCGATCGTCACCGCGCGCAACTGCAGCGAGGGCGCCGGCAGCAGCCGCGCGTCCAGCTTGCCGGCCACGCGCACCGGCGCGCCGACGATCCGCGTCGCCTCGGCCTCGAATTGCGGGCGAAACTGGTTCCAGTCGATGAAATACGGCCCGACGAGCGCCGCTGCCAAAGCAATGATGA
>DASWVJ010000141.1:0-48054 GCA_036406295.1 Bradyrhizobium sp. | reverse complement strand
GGCGCCAATGCGCTGGAAATACATGTCGCGGCCGAAATCGTAGCTGCCCGGACGCTGCGGCGACATCGGCGGCAGCAGCCGCGCCTTCAATTCGACGAAGCTGCCGACCGCGGGCGCGGTCCCCTTCTTCACCGACAGGCGTACGCGCTCCAGCTTGATCTGGCTGCGCGGACTCTCCATGGAGACCACCCGCAGCACAAAGCGGTCGGTGCGCTCGCGGATGTCGCGCGTCTCGACGAAGCCCGATAGCGCTACCGAATAGATTGGCCGCGCCAGCACCCCATGGGCAACGCGCGCCGTCTTCCATGTCGCCATCGCAAAGCCCGCAGCGGCGGCCGCGAGCATCACAGCAGCGGGAAAGACCTTGTGCCGCCGCAACAGGAATGCCGCCGCACAGAGCGCGATGGCGGCGAAGGCGGCGACCGCCAGCACCGGCTCATGGTCGGCGGCAAAATAGAAGGCGATGCCGGTGCCGAACGCGACCGGCACCCACGGCAGCAGGCGTCCGGCGCCCGTCTCCGCACGCGCCCATCCGCGCAGCGTCTCGACCAAGGATGGCCACGCGCGGAAGCCCGACGGCGCGTAGCCGCCGGCCTGCGCGGCTGCGGCGGCGCGTGGCGGCCATGTGCCGGCATAGCCCCGCCTGCCGCCCGGCGTCTCACCCTGCTCGGCCACGCAACACCCTGTGATCCCGTCGCGGGCGCAAGGCTACCGGAAGGCGAAATGTGCAGGAACCGGAACGGATGCAGAATGCTGCGGAAAGATTCCGCCCCGACCGTCGGCACCGTCAACCCGATTGAGCCGAAAGTCTCATAAAGTACCCGGCCCTCCGGGATTAATATGCTCCTGCCTTGCACTCCCGGACAGCCGGGACCGAGGCAATGGCAGCTCGCGGTACTGAAGGCCGGAGCTCTTCTCAGGTGGCAAGGTTCCCCTGAGACCAGCGTTGCCGACGCAACCCGCCGACCGTGCCCGTCGCGTCGCGCATCAAAACGTACCCCGCGAGCGAACAGATCGCTGAAAAACGCGAGGAGATGCGTTTGTGTTGATGGGAGCCGCACATGCCAATTCAAGTGCCAACGGATTTTCGCCGCGTGATTGTCGCCGCGTCAGTGGGAAACGTCATCGAGTGGTATGACTTCTACATCTTTGGCAGCCTGGCCGCCGTCCTGTCGGTCAAGTTCTTCGAGCAATCCCACCCTGTCGCCGCCCTGCTCAGCACAATCGCGCTGTTCACCGCAGGATTCCTGGTCCGCCCGCTGGGGGCATTCCTGTTCGGATGGATGGGGGACCGGGTCGGCCGCAAATACACATTCCTCATCACGTTGAGCGGCATGGGATTGGGTACCGGCGCAATCGGATTGATCCCGACCTACCAGTCGATCGGTTTGACCGCCGCGTTTGTCCTGTTCGGCCTGCGCATGATCCAGGGTCTGTGCCTGGGCGGCGAATATGGCGGCGCCATCACCTATGTAGCCGAGCATGTGCCGGACGACCGCCGCGGCTACTACACCGGCTGGCTCCAGACCTCGCCCACGCTCGGGATCGTGGTGTCGCTGGCCGTAATCATCCTGACGCGGACCTGGGCCGGCACCCAGGCTTTCGACGCATGGGCATGGCGCATTCCGTTCCTTCTGTCCTTCCTTCTGGTGGCCATCGCCATCTACATCCGGCTGCAATTGCAGGAGACGCCGATTTTCCAGGAGATCAAGGCGCGCGGACAGATGACGACAAATCCGTGGAAGGAAGCGTTCCTGAGCGCGAACATCAAATACATCCTGATCGCCACCGTGGTCCTGATCGGGCAAGGCGTGGTCTGGTACAGCGGCCAGTTCTGGGCGCTGTACTTCCTGCAGCAGGTTTCCAAGGTCGAGCCGGTGACCTCCGCCTACATCGTCGGAGCCGCATTGCTGATTGCAACGCCCAGCCTGATCTTCTTCGGCTGGCTGTCGGACCTGATCGGCCGCAAGCCGGTAATCCTGGGAGGCATGCTGCTCGCCGCGATCACCTACTATCCGCTGTATCTGTGGCTCGGAGCGGTCACGCAGCCAGGCAACATCAACTATCCGGTCGCGATCTTCATCATCTTCATCCTCGTCTGCTATGTCGGGATGGTGTACGGGCCGGTCGGCGCGTTCCTGGCGGAATTCTTCCCAAGCAGGATCAGGTACACGTCAGTGTCGGTGCCCTATCATATCGGCAACGGCTGGGGCGGCGGATTGGTGCCGTTCATCACGTCGGCGGCCTTCGCAGCCTCCGGCAGTATCGGCTATGCGCTGCTTTACCCGATCGCGGTGCCCGCGGTGTGCTTCGTCATTGCCGTCTTCGTGATGCCGGAGACGCGCAAGATCAGCATCTGGCAACCGATCGAGGCAAGACCCGCATCGTAGAGATTGATCGGCGCGGGGCATCCGTCCTGCACCGATCCCGCGATTTCCAGACTCGGCCGCCCCCACCGCCGCCCGCATGACGGTCGGGGCACCATTTGGCTCGCGCGCTCCTCAATTTCTCAATTCGGCAACACATCCGAAAGCGCGCTTGCAAGCGAGCCGCGGCAGGATGACACTGTCTGCGCTTGACGAGGTGTCAACGTCTACGGTTCTCGGCCCGACTGGAATTTGCGGTTGCGCCCGGAACGAGAGGAGTGTGACGCCATGCGAGAAATCGAAATCCACGACTATGCGCGGCAGTTGCTCGATGCACATGGCCCCAAGGCCATTGCGGAGGCAGCCCAGAACGCCATCGAGCTCGAGGCAAAAGGCGAGGTCGAACTGGCTAGAACTTGGCGGCATATCGAAGATGCCATGAAGATGATGCGTGGGCCGCATCAAAGCTGAAGCTGCCGGCGCCGAGAACGCAGAATACGCAAACAGGATCGTTGCCGCCTGGTCGCGGCCGAATGGTCATACGATCTTCAAGGCGCGGCTCTCCATGACAGGAGCGAAGCCATGTTTCCCAAATGTGCGACAGCCGAAGACCTCATGAAGGCGATCCGGGACGAAAAGGTGCAGATGATCGATCTGCGATTCACCGACCTGCCGGGAGTGTGGCAACACTTTTCGGTCCCGCCGAGCGCGGCGAGCGTCGATGCCCTGACCGAAGGGATTGGATTCGACGGCTCATCGATCCGCGGCTTCCAGGAGATCCAGGAAAGCGACATGCTGGTCGTCCCCGATCCGTCGACGGCCTTCCTTGACCCCTACTCCCCTGATTCGACCCTGGTCCTGATCTGCAACATCCGCGACCCCGTGACGGGGCAATCCTATAGCCGCGACGCCCGCTACATCGCCCAGAAAGCCGAAACCTACCTGAAAGGTACGGGCCGCGCCGACACCAGCTACTTCGGCCCCGAGGCGGAGTTCTTTGTTTTCGACGACGTGCGCTACGGACAGGGCATCAACTACGCCTTCCACGAAATCGATTCCGGCGAAGGCAGTTGGAATACAGGCAAGGAGGAAGGGCCGAACCTCGGTCACAAGCCACGTCCGAAAGAGGGATACTTTCCCGTTCCCCCAACGGACAGCATGCAGGCGCTCCGCACCGAAATGGTGTTGACGCTCGAACGGCTGGGCATCCAGGTCGAAGCCCATCACCATGAAGTCGCGACCGGCGGCCAGAACGAAATCGACATGCGTTTCACCACGCTGACCCGCATGGCGGACAACCTGATGATCTACAAATACGTGGTGAAAAACACCGCCCACCAGAACGGCATGACCGCCACGTTCATGCCAAAACCGCTGTTCGAGGACAACGCCTCGGGAATGCACGTTCACCAGTCGCTATGGAAGGATGAAACCAATCTGTTCTACGACCAGGGCGACTACGCCGAGCTGAGCCAGCTCGGCCGTTACTACATCGGCGGGCTGTTGACCCACGCCTGGGCGCTTTGCGGGCTTTGCGCCCCCACCACGAATTCCTATCGGCGCCTGGTGCCGGGCTATGAGGCTCCGATCAACCTGGTCTATTCCCAGCGCAATCGCTCGGCCTGCTGCCGTATTCCGATGTATTCGCCGAATCCGCGCGCAAAGCGCGTCGAGTTCCGTTCGCCCGATCCCTCATGCAATCCCTATCTGGCCTTTGCCGCGATGCTGATGGCCGGCCTTGACGGCATCAACAACAAGATCGACCCGGGCAGCCCGATCGACAAGAACCTCTATGACCTGCCACCCGCCGAGGCGAAGGAAGTGAAGTCGACGCCGGGATCGCTGGACCAGGCGCTTGACGCGCTGGAGCGCGATCACGCCTTTCTGCTGCGCGGCGATGTCTTCACGGCCGACGTGATCGAAACCTGGCTCGACTACAAGCGGACGAAGGAGGTCGACCCTATCCGGCTGCGCCCCCACCCTTACGAGTTCCACTTGTATTACGACATCTAGCACGGACCGCATCATCTGAGTGAGCGGGTAGCCACCTAGCCGCAAAATCCTCACCCCTTGCCGCCGACTTCCTTGGCAAAGGTGTCGCGCAGGCCAATGGTGCGGTTGAAGACGGGGCGATCGGCTGTTGAATCCGGGTCGCGGGCAAAATAGCCCTGGCGCTCGAACTGCAAAGGCTCAAGCGAATTGCTCTGCGCGATGGCCGGCTCGATCCGCGCGTCCTTCAGGATTTCCAGTGACTGCGGATTGAGCTCAGCGGCGAAATTGCCGGCGTCCGGGCTCGGCTTGGCGAAAAGCTGATTGTAGATGCGGAATTCCGCGGGGATCGCATCCTGCGCGGAGAGCCAGTGCATGGTCGCCTTTACCTTGCGGCCATCAGGCGCGTTACCGCCCCTGGTAGCGGGATCGTAGGTGCAGCGCAGCTCGACGAGCTCGCCGGCCGCATTCTTGACCGCCTCGCGGCACTTGATGAAATAGGCGTAGCGCAGACGCACCTCGTTGCCCGGAGAGAGCCGGAAGAATTTCTTCGGCGGGTTCTCTATGAAATCGTCCTGCTCGATATAGAGCTCGCGGCCGAACTTGATCTTGCGCGTACCGGCGGCCGGATCGTCCGGGTGATTGACTGCCTCGAGCTCCTCGGCCTGGCCTTCCGGATAGTTTTCGATCACCACCTTGAGCGGCCGCAGCACCGCCATGCGGCGCTGCGCGGTCTTGTTGAGATGCTCGCGGATGCAGAATTCCAGCATGCCGACATCGACCACGCTGTTGGCTTTTGCAACACCAATGCGCTTGATAAATTCGCGGATTGCCGCCGGCGGCACGCCGCGCCGCTTCAGGCCGGCAATGGTCGGCATGCGCGGATCGTCCCAACCCGCGACATGGCCGTCGCGCACGAGCTGCGTCAGCACGCGCTTGGAAAGCAGCGTGTAAGTCAGATTCAGCCGCGCAAATTCGTACTGGTGCGGCTGCGACGGCACCGGCAGCTTCTCGATGAACCAATCGTAGAGCGGCCGATGATCCTCGAACTCCAGCGTGCAGATCGAATGGGTGATGCCCTCAATGGCGTCCGACTGGCCGTGGGCGTAGTCGTAACTCGGATAGATGCACCACTTGTCCCCGGTGCGCGGATGGTGCGCATGCAGGATGCGGTACATCACGGGATCGCGCAGGTTGATATTGGGCGAGGCCATGTCGATCTTGGCCCGCAGCACGCGTGCGCCATTTGGGAACTCGCCCGCCTTCATGCGACGGAACAGGTCGAGGTTTTCCTCGACCGAGCGCTCGCGGAACGGCGAATTTTTGCCGGGCTCGGTCAGCGTGCCGCGGCGGACGCGGATCTCTTCCTGCGACTGGTCGTCGACATAGGCGAGGTTGGCCTTGATCAGGCTTTCCGCCCACTCATAGAGCCGCTCGAAATAGTCGGAGGCAAAGAACAGGTTGTTGCCCCAGTCAAAGCCGAGCCAGCGCACGTCGGCCTGGATGGAGTCGATGTATTCCTGCTCTTCCTTGGTCGGATTGGTGTCGTCGAAGCGCAGGTTGCACTGGCCGGCAAATTCCTGGGCGATGCCGAAATTGAGCGCGATCGACTTGGCATGGCCGATATGCAAATAGCCGTTCGGCTCTGGCGGGAATCGGGTCACGATCCGGCTGTGCTTCTTCGATGCGAGGTCGGCCTGGACGATGTCGCGGATGAAGTCGCGCCCTGCCTCGGCCGTTACCGGTTCTGTCGTCATTGACGGGTTCCTGATTTCTGGCGGCCCTTCTGCCAAATTCGCTTCCGCCCGCCAAGCCTTCTTAGGGGCTGGCGGCCTGCCAGTTGGGCTTTAGTTATGGCTGGTTCCTGCTATACACCACCGCCGTTTCCTACCCTGCCAGCCTGATCATGACCGATTCCATCGTCACCCGCTTCGCCCCCTCGCCGACCGGTTTCCTCCATATCGGGGGTGCGCGCACCGCGCTGTTCAACTGGCTCTTCGCCAGGAAGCACGGCGGCAAGATGCTGCTGCGAATCGAGGACACCGACCGCGAGCGCTCGACGGAGGCCGCGATCGCGGCCATCCTGGACGGGCTGAAATGGCTGGAGCTGAACTGGGACGGCGACGTCATCTACCAGTTCAGTCGCGCCGCGCGCCATCGGGAGGTCGCCGAGCAGCTGCTCGCCGACGGCAAGGCCTATCGCTGCTACGCCACATCGGAAGAGCTCGCCGCAATGCGCGAGAAGGCGCGCGCCGAGGGCCGCACCCGTCTCTATGACGGAATGTGGCGCGACCGCGACCCATCGACTGCCCCATCCGGCATGAAGCCGACCATCCGCCTCAAGGCGCCCCAGACCGGCGAGACGGTGATCGAGGACCAGGTGCAGGGCCGCGTGGTCTGGCAGAACGAGAACCTCGACGATCTCGTGCTGCTGCGCGGCGACGGAACCCCAACCTACATGCTGGCGGTCGTGGTTGACGACCATGACATGGGCGTCACCCACGTCATCCGCGGCGACGACCACCTGATCAACGCCGCGCGCCAGAAGCAGATCTACGATGCACTGGGCTGGGCCATCCCCAGTATGTCGCACATCCCGCTGATCCATGGACCGGACGGCTCAAAGCTCAGCAAGCGTCATGGCGCGCTCGGCGTCGATGCCTACCGCGCCTTGGGCTATCTGCCGGCGGCGCTGCGGAACTATCTGGTGCGGCTCGGCTGGAGCCATGGCGACCAGGAGATATTCTCCACGCAGGAGATGATCGACGCGTTCGACCTGTCCGGCATCGGCCGCTCGGCCGCCCGCTTCGACTTCGCCAAGCTGGAAAACCTCAACGGCCACTACATCCGCCAGACTGATGACAAGACTTTGGTAAGGATGTTTGAGGATGTGCTGGAATACGTGCCCGAGGCGGCCACGCTGACGCCAAAGCTCAACGACAGAACCCGCGCGCAGCTCTTGCAGGCGATGCCGAGCCTGAAGGAGCGCGCCAAGACGCTGATCGAGCTGATCGCCGGCTCCTATTTCATCTTCGCCGACCGGCCGCTGGAGATCGAGGCAAAGGCACAGGCGCTGCTGACCGACGACAACCGCGCGCTGATCGGACGGCTGCGTAGCGTGCTGGAATCGGTCTCCCCCTGGAGCGCTGCGACGACTGAAGCTGCCATGCGGAATTTCGCCGAACAGAATAACCTCAAGCTCGGTGCGGTCGCCCAGCCGCTGCGCGCGGCGCTGACGGGGCGCACCACCTCACCCGGCATTTTCGAGGTTCTGGCGGTACTGGGCCGCGAGGAATGCCTCGCCCGGCTGGGCGATCAGGCGGCCTAGGAACCCCTACCTGCGTCCATCTTGCAGCGCACAGGCCAATACGATACCCATCTTCCGCCGCCTTCTAGACAATCAGGCCGAGCCCCGCGTTCTCCTTAGGAGAAAGCATCCCGCGGCCTGATTTTCGCAACGATTTCATCGGGGACTAAGACGATGGACGCTAAATCCAGCAACAAGACAGCGACCCTTACGGTCGGCAACAAGAGCTACGATTTCCCGATACTGAGCGGCACGGTTGGGCCCGAGGTCATCGACATCGCCAAGCTCTACGCCCAGGCGGGCATGTTCACCTACGACCCGGGTTTCACCTCGACCGGAAGCTGCCAGTCCAAGATCACCTATATCGATGGCGACGCTGGAGTTCTCGAATACCGCGGCTATCCGATTGAGCAGCTCGCCGAGCACGGCGACTTCCTCGAAACCTGCTACCTGCTGCTGTACGGGGAACTGCCGACCAAGGCGCAGAAGCAGGACTTCGACTCGCGCGTGACCCGCCACACCATGATCCACGAGCAGATGGCCCGCTTCTTCCAGGGTTTTCGGCGTGACGCCCATCCGATGGCCGTCATGGTCGGCTGCGTCGGCGCGCTGGCTGCGTTCTACCACGACTCCACCGACATCAACGATCCGCAGCAGCGCATGATCGCCTCGATGCGGATGATCGCAAAGATCCCGACGCTGGCGGCGATGGCCTACAAGTACACCGTCGGCCAGCCCTTCATGTATCCGAAGAACTCGCTCTCCTTTGCCGAGAACTTCCTGCACATGTGCTTCGCGGTGCCGTGCGAGGACTACAAGAGCAACCCGGTGCTGGCGGATGCGCTGGACAAGATCTTCATCCTGCACGCCGACCACGAGCAGAACGCCTCAACCTCGACGGTGCGCATCGCCGGCTCTTCCGGCGCCAACCCGTTCGCCTGCATTGCGGCCGGCATCGCCTGCCTGTGGGGTCCGGCCCACGGCGGCGCCAACGAAGCGGCGCTGGCCATGCTGGCGGAGATCGGCACGGTCGACAAGATTCCGGACTTCATCAGGAGGGTGAAGGACAAGAACAGCGAAGTCCGCCTGATGGGCTTCGGTCATCGCGTCTACAAGAACTACGATCCGCGCGCCCGCATCATGCAGAAGATGTGTCACGCCGTGCTGAAGGAAACCGGCCACGGCGACGATCCGATGCTGAAGGTCGCGATGGAGCTGGAGAAGATCGCGCTGAGCGATCAGTACTTCATCGACCGCAAGCTCTATCCGAACGTCGACTTCTATTCGGGCATCACGCTGAAGGCGATGGGCTTCCCGGTCTCGATGTTCACCGTGCTGTTCGCGGTCGCCCGCACGGTCGGCTGGATCAGCCAGTGGAGCGAGATGATCGAGGATCCGCAGCAGAAGATCGGCCGTCCGCGCCAGCTCTACACCGGCGTCGCCCGCCGCGACTACGTGCCGATGGACAAGCGGAAGTAAGCGGCAAAACCCGCAAAATTTGCAAAGCCGGATGCGGTTGCCGCGTCCGGCTTTTTCATTTTCGGGATCAGCCCGGCGCGCGCGCCTTTCGCATCGTCGCCAGCACGATGTCAGCGGCGCGCACGCTCGGCGGCTGGTTGCCGGTCGACATGATGGAATCGATCCGGGCGAAGGCCTCGAGCTGCTTGCGCCGCAGCGGCGTGTCGCCGAGGAGGTCGCGCAGCACCGGCGTCAGCAGCTCCGAGCGGCAGTTCTCCTGCAGGAATTCCGGCACGACGTTCTCACCGACCACGAGATTGGCGAGGATGACCGAGTTGACCCGGATCGCCCGCCGCAGAACGAAAGCTTCCATCGCGCCGGTGCGGTAGGCGGCGACCATCGGCACACCGGCAAGCGCGAGCTCCAGCGTCACCGTGCCCGATTTGGCGAGCGCCGCGTGCGCAATGCGGAAGGCGGCGCGCTTTTCTTCTTCCCCGATAACGACGCGCGGCTGGACCTTCCAGTATTTCAGCGCGGCCGCGATGGCCTCCCGAAGATGCGGCATGGTCGGCAACACCGCCTCGAAGGCGACGCCTTCGGCTTGAAGCCGCGCCAACGTCATGCCGAAGGCCGTCATGTGATGCTTGATCTCGCTGCGGCGGCTGCCCGGCAGGATCAACAACACGGGCGGCTTTGCCTCGCGCCGCTCCCGCTCCGGCGCGCTGGGACGGAGCTGCGCAATCTGCTCGGTCAGGGGATGGCCGACATAGCTGCAGGGCGGGCCGTGCAGTTCTTCGTAGGCGCCCGGCTCGAACGGCAGCAGCGCCAGCACATGGTCGATATAGGGCTTCATCGCCCGCGCCCGGCCCGGCCGCCATGCCCAGATGGTGGGCGAGACATAGTCCACGATCGGGATGTTCGGTGCCTTCGCGCGCACGCGCTTGGCCACGCGATGGGTGAAGTCGGGGCTGTCGATGATGACGAGGATGTCGGGCGCCGCCGCGATCACCGCGTCGGCCGTTTCGCGGATGCGCCGCATGATCGCCGGCAATTGCCGGACCACGGCGGCAAGCCCGATGATCGACAATTCCTCGATCGGAAAACGCGAGCTCAGCCCCTCGATCGCCATGGCGCGGCCGCCGACGCCCTCGAACTGCACCGCGCCGCCAAGGCGCTGGCGCAGCACCTTCATCAGATTGGCGCCGAGCCGGTCGCCGGATTCCTCCGTCGCGATCAGGAATATCCTTCGGGCGACGCCCGGACTGGTGCGCGCCGCGGTCACGCCGGAATGCCCGTAACGAACAGGCCGCATTTGTCGGCTGCCTCGATCATGGCCTGCGGCTCGGCCGCAAGCGTATTGGCAGCGGCAACCGCAATGCCGGCGAGGCCGGCCTTCTCCGCCCCTTCCACGGTGCGCGGGCCGACAGTCGGCAAGTCGTACCGCAAGTCCTGGCTGCTTTTCGGCATCTTCACCAGCACGCCACGACCGCTCCTGGCGCGGATGCGGCCTTCTTCGCGCAGCCGCGCTACCCGCGCCAGCAGGCCGTCGGTGCCCTCGATGTCCTCGACAGCCACGACATGGCCATCGATCACAACCGCTGCCTGGCCGATGTCGAACGGGCCGAGTGCGGCCAGCACGTCCCTGCCCCGCGCAATATCCGCCGTCGCCGTGTCATCCGGCACGGCGCGGGTGATGAGTCCCGCAGGCATCAGCAGGTCGGGTGCAGCATCCCTGATGCCGACCATGCGAAAGCCGTCCTGCTCGAAGATGCGGCCGATGCTGGAGAGGAGATGATCATCGCCGCCGCGGAAAGCCGCAACGACGCTCCCCATCACGCGCAACGTGCCCCAGTCGAGCCGGATATCTGACAGCGCCGGCCGCCCCAGGCTGCCGATGAAGATCAGGTCGCGGCAGCCTTCGCTGCGAAGCAATCTTGTGGCCTTGCCGAACTGGCCGACGGAAATCCAGTGGTGCCGGAAGCGTGCGACGCCTGCCGGATCGCAGGCGCCTTTCAGCGCAAAGATCACCGCGGCGATGCCGCGCGCGGAGAGCGAGTCGGCTACCGCAAACGGCATGGCGCCACCGCCCGCGATCACGCCAACCGGCGAAGAGAGGTTTGGCGCCGCTGATGTCATGGCCTGCGGCTGTCCCCCCGTTCAGTGCGCGCGTTTGCCGCTATCGGCCGGCAGGCACAGCGCACGGTGTTTTGCTTCGGCGATGAATGTCAGGATTTCCGCGATGGCCGGATCTTCCGACGCCATCGGCTGCACGGCCGCAAGACGCTCGGCAAAAATGCCGGGGCCGTGAAACAGTTTCTGATAGAAGGCGCGCACGGCGGCGAGGCGCTGCCTGGTGAACTTGCGGCGCTTCATGCCGATGAGGTTGAGGCCTTCGAGCACCGCATACTGGCCGTTGACGAGACCGAACGGGATGACGTCGCCGCGCACGCCGCAGACGCCGCCGACCATCACCTGCGGTCCGATCCGCGTAAACTGATGCACCGCCGAAAGTCCGCCGATATAGACGAAGTCACCGATCTCGCAATGGCCGCCCAGCGTCGCCGATGTCGCGAAGATCACGTCGTTGCCGACCATGCAGTCGTGGCCAACATGGCTGTTGTTCATGAAGAAACCGCGGTCGCCGACACGCGTCAGCCCGCCGCCCTTGACCGTGCCGACGTTCATCGTCACGCCTTCCCGGATGGTGCAGCCACTGCCGATCTGTAGCCGTGTCGGCTCGCCCTTGTAGCTCAGATCCTGAGGCGGGCCGCCGAGCGCGGCAAAGGGCGAGATCGAGCAACCCGGGCCGATCGTGGTGTGCCCGCTGACACTGACATGTGCGGTCAGCATGCAGTCTGCGCCGATCACGGTATTGGCGCCGATCACGCAATAGGGCCCGATCGTGGTGCCGTCGCCGATCACGGCGCCGTCCTCAATACGCGCAGTCGGATCGATCTTCTTCATATCGGTCAGTCGGTCAGCATCGCGCCGACATCGGCTTCCGCCACCACCTGGCCGTTGACCTTGGCGTCGCCGTGGAACCACCACATGGCCTTGCGCCGGCCGATGCTGCGCATGTGATACTCGATGGTCTCGCCCGGCATCACGGGCTTGCGGAACTTGCACTTGTCGATGGTGAGGAAATACACGGCGCGCGGCTTTTCGGTGCCTTCCACCGACCTGATGCCGATGACGCCGGCGGTCTGCGCCATCGCCTCGATCATCAGGACGCCGGGATAGACGGGGCGCTCGGGGAAGTGGCCGAGGAAGCACGGCTCGTTGAAGGTTACGTTCTTGATGCCGATACCGCTATAATCGGTCCGGATGTTGATGACCCGGTCGATCAGCAGCATCGGGTAGCGGTGCGGCAGCGTCTTCAGGATGTCCTCGATGCTGACGACATCGAACTTGACCGGTGCTTCCTCCATCACTCCTGCCCTTCGCCCTTTGAATGGGCTGCCCGGTCTCGCGCCAAGCGTTCAACCACCAGCATCTCCCGGGCCCATTGCTTGGTCGGCCGCGCCAGATGACCGCCCCAACGCTCACCGGGGGGAACATCGTCCTTCACCGCGCTCATGGCCGCAATCTGCGCCCCATCGCCGATTTTCAAGTGGTTGTTAAGCCCCGCCTTGGCGCCGATCGCCACGTTGTCTCCGATCGTCAGGCTGCCGGCGAGCCCGATCTGGGCCGCGAGCAGACAGTGCCTGCCGATGGTCACATTGTGGCCGATCTGGACCTGATTGTCGATTTTGGTGCCCTCGCCGATCACGGTGTCGCGCAGGCTGCCGCGGTCGATGGTGGTGCCGGCGCCGATCTCGACGTCGTTCTGGATCAGGACACGGCCGGTCTGCGGCACCTTCAGATGCCCTTCGGGACCGAAAAACACGAAGCCATAACCGTCCTGCCCGATGCTGCAGCCGGGGTGGATCAGCACGTTATTGCCGATCAGAGCCACCTGGATCGCGGTATGGGCGCCGACATTGCAGTCGCGGCCGATCTTCACGCCAGGGCCGATCACGGCCGCAGCGCCGATCACGGTGCCGGCGCCGATCTCGACGCCTGGTCCGATCACCGCCAGCGGATCGACCACCACTCCGTCTTCCAGGCGCGCTGTGGGGTCGATGATCGCCGACGGAGCGATGCCCTCATTGCCGACCCAGGACGTGGGGCGCAGGGTATCGCCATGCCATTCCCGTGCAATCCTGACGAAAGCGCGGAACGGCTGCGCGGCCTTCAGCACGGCGACGTGGGCAGGCACCCGCGCGGCAAAGCGGTCGCTGATAAGGCAGGCGCCGGCCTTGGTGGCGGCGAGCTGGTCGGCATATTTGGGGTTGTCGAAGAACGCCAGGTGTCTGGGGCCTGCTTCATCGAGCGAGGCGAGGCCCCGGATTTCGAGGCTGCCGCGCGAGGGATCGGCAAGCACTGCCTTCGCGAGCGCTGCGACATCCGCCAGCGTCGTCGGAGAAGGTCTTTGGAAGAATGTCGGCTGCGCCATATCACCCGTCGCGATCAGGCAAATGATCGCACCAGAACCGTCCCGGGGTTGTTGAGCCGCGTCCCGGCCGCGGTTAGCTGGTAGCCGCTTGCGCGCGGCGTACCCAATCACACCAAAGTCCCCTTAGAACGACGTGCCGCCGCCGAACTTGAACTGCTGCACCCGGTCGAACTGACCCTTGGTGATCGGCACGGCATAGTCGAACCGCAGCGGACCGAACGGCGAGGCCCAGATCAGACCCACACCGACCGAGGTGCGGACCACATTGCCGCTGTCATAGACAAGTCCGGTGCAGGTGCCGGCATTGGGGGTCGGGGGCTGGACAGGCGGCGCGCAGTTCGAGTTACCTCCCCGCTGCCCGAACGGCGTCGTCGTTTCGCCGGTGAAGTTCCAGGTGGTTGGTCCCTCGTAGTCAAAAAGACCGCCGGCATCGGCATAGACCGAGCCCTTCAGACCCACTTCCTTGGGCAGGAACCAGAACGGCATCTGCAATTCGAACGAGGCGCCCCAGTACTTGGTGCCGCCAAGCGCGTCCATGGATGCGAACGGATTGATCGCGCGGGGACCGATGCCGTTCGGCGCAAAGCCGCGCACGAGGTTCGGACCCATCTGGAAGTGGTCGAGCATGCGCAGGTCCTGGCCAATCTTGGTCAGCACACCGCCCTGCAGATGGATGAGGCCGACGATATCGGAGATCAGCGGCGTGTAGTACTTCAGGTCGCCCGCGGTCTTCAGATAGGTAACGTCGCCGCCGACGCCGGCGAAATCCTGGCGGAAATCGATCAAGAGGCCGTCGGTCGGGTTCTTGTTGTTGTCGAGCGTGTTGTAGTTCAAGGAGTAGCCGAGCGCCGAGGTCAGCACCCTGCCGTTCTGCAGCTCCTTGCGCACCGGCAGCGAAGCCTCGCCGTCGCTGTAGCACCACAGGCCGACACCAGACGCGTCGACCGCCGGCGCCGGCAAGCCGCCCGGGCCGCCCACCGAATTCACGAAGGACGGCGACGGGTTGAACGCCATAATCGGATTGTTCGGATCGTTGTTACAGTTGCGCAACGCGTCCGGCAGCTCGATTTCCTGCTGATAGATCGAATAGCGCAGCTGCAGCGAGAGATCCTCGCGGAGGCTGAAGCCGAGCCGCGGGCTGAAACCGAAGGTCTTGGTGCCGTAGGAGATGTAGCTGTTGGCCAGCTGCTGACGCTGATAGAGGTCGAGGCCGAGCGCGACACGGTAGTCGAGCAGATAAGGCTCGACAAACGACAGCGTGTAGCCGCGCGCGTACTGGCCGTAGGTCACCGCCGCCTTGGCGAACAGGCCTCGCCCAAGGAAGTTACGCTCGGAGATGCTGACCTCGGCGAGCGCTCCGTCGGTGGTGGAATAACCGCCCGAGACCGAGAAGTCGCCGGTCGATTTCTCTTCGAGGTCGACGATCAGGATCACGCGGTCGCTCGACGAACCGGGCTCGGTAACAATCTTCACGGACTTGAAGAAGTCGAGGTTCTTCAGACGACGCTCGGCGCGGTCCACCAGCGCACGGTTGTACGCGTCGCCTTCGGACAGATCGAACTCGCGGCGAATCACGTAGTCGCGGGTGCGGGTGTTGCCGCGGATGTTGATGCGCTCGATATAGGTGCGCGGGCCTTCGTCGACCGCAAACGTGATCGACACGGTATGCGCCTCGAAATTGCGGTCGCCGCGCGGCCGCACCACTGCGAAGGCATAGCCGCGGCGCGAGGCCTCGATCTGCATTTCCTCGATCGACTTCTCCAGCGCCTCGGCGTTGTACACCGCGCCGACGCTGACGCGCGACCAGGAGCGCAGCACAGCGGCGTCGAAATTCGGAATCGAGGAGGCGTAGTTGACGGAAGCAACGCGATATTGCTGTCCTTCCTCGATCTTGAAGGTGACGAGAAAACCCTTCTTTTCCGGATCGTATTCGGTCAGCGCCGCCACGACCTGCACGTCGGCATAACCGTTCTTCAGGTAGAAGCGGCGAATCAGATCGCGGTCCGCCTCGACCCGATCCGGATCGTAGACGTCGGCGCCGCCGAGGAAGCTCAGCAGATTCGATTCACGCGTCTTGATGACGTCGCGCAGGCGATAGGACGAAAAGGCGACGTTGCCGACGAATTCGATCGAGCGCACGCCGGTCTTGGAGCCCTCGACGATTGTAAAGACAAGATCGACGCGGTTGTTCGGCTGCTCGATGATCTCCGGCGTGACACGCACGTCGTAGCGGCCGGAGCGGCGGTAGATTTCGGCGATTCGCTGCGCGTCCGACTGCACCATCGGGCGCGAGAAGGTGCCGCGCGGCTTGGACTGGATTTCGGCCGAGAGCTGCTCGTCCTTGACCTTCTTGTTGCCCTCGAAGGCGATGCGGCCAATCACCGGGTTTTCCACCACCGTGACGACGATCTGGCTGCCCCGCGTGTTGATGCGGACGTCCTGGAACAGGCCGGTTTCGATCAGCGCCTTGAGGCCATCATCGATCTGGGCCTGGCCGAGACGGCCGCCGGGACCCGGGCGGAAATAGGAACGGATGGTTTCCACTTCGACGCGGCGGTTCCCCTCCACCGCGATGGAGGCAACCGACTGGGCAGCGGCCGGCGACGAGACAAGCGGCACCGTCAGCGCGGCGGCAACCGGCACAGCGTACATGATCAGGGCAGCGAACAAGCCCCCCCGTACTCGCATTCCCCAATTCATGCGCTATGCGCCCTTCGTCATTCCGATGCTGGCTTCCCATTTTCCCCAGGGGACCAGCAGATTCCCAACCTGTTGCCCTGCTTGTAGCCAATTTTGCCGGGGGGGCAAACGCTCTGGCGCAGCGCAATTCCATTTTCATTCCAACACGTTGCCCATTAGCAACGTCACAAAAAAGCCTCTTCTGGGTGCCCGCGGCCCCGCTCCCCTCATCCAAACAGATTCTTGAGCCACGGAACCTGATGGAAATCGTTGTAAAAAGCGAAAACCATCAACATCAGGACCAGCACCAAACCGACGCGGAAGCCGTATTCCTGCGCCCGATCGGACAGCGGGCGGCCCCGAACCACCTCGGCTGCATAGAACAAAAGGTGACCACCATCCAGCAAGGGAACCGGAAACAGGTTCAGCAGCCCTATGGAGATCGAGAGCACCGCCGCCAGATGCAGCAGCGGGATGATTCCCAGGGTGGCGACCTGGCCTGAAATCTGGGCGATCCGAATCGGACCTCCGATCTGGTCGGCGCTGGCGCGGCCACGGAAGATGTTGGTCACGTAGGACAGCGTCTGGTCGATGACGAACCAGGTTTCCTTGACGCCGAGCCAGAGTGCCGTCGCAGGGTCAACCCGCTCGGTCGTGGCCTCGCCCGCGGTGGTCTCGCGGGTCAGCCCCAGCACGCCGGTCTTGTGGACGTTACCGAACGGATCCTTGGTCTCGCGTAGTTGCGGGGTTCCCGTCAGCTGGACCGTGCCGGGGCCACGCTTCACGGTGAACGTCAGTTGTTCGCCGGCACGCACGCTGACGTAACGCTGCATGTCCATGAAGCTCGCGATCGACTTGCCGTCGATCGCTGTCACGACATCGCCGGGTTGAAAGCCGGCTGCGGCAGCCGCGCTGCCGACCTCGACCTTGTCGACGCGCGCACTCGTGCTCGGCTTGCCGAAGAAGGTGAACAGGCAGGTGAAGATGACGATCGCGAGGATGAAATTCGCAAACGGACCTGCCGCAACGATCGCCGCGCGCGGTCCGACCTTCTTGTGATGGAAGCTGCCCTCGCGCTCTTCCGCCGTCATGCTGGCAAGCGCGTCGCTTGAAGGCGTGGAGGCCTCGGTGTCGTCGCCGAAGAACTTGACATAGCCGCCGAGCGGGATGGCGGAGACCTTCCAGCGCGTGCCGTGACGATCGTTGAAGCCGAACAGTTCCGGCCCGAAGCCGAGAGAGAATGTCAGCACCTTCACGCCGCTCCAGCGCGCGACCAGGAAGTGGCCGAGTTCATGGAAGAACACGACGATCGTGAGCACGAACAAAAACGGGATGATGTAGCCGATAAGCCCATGGCTCAACGTATTGAAACTATTTAGAAAAAGATCGGACATCCAGTTCCCCTCGACGAGGGCCGAAGGCCCTGTCCCCAACCCTCTAAGATGCCTTTAAGGCAATTTGAGGCAATAGGGAGGCGGCCTTATTTCGAGCAATATGGTCAACGGAAATCGCGTCGTCCGCCGAAGTCAGCGGGGCCCGGTTCCCGGTGCGAATCCAGTCGTTCAGCGTCGCCTCGACGAGGCGCGCGATGCCGCCGAATCTGATTTGGCCCTCGACGAAAGCTGCAACGGCAATCTCGTTGGCGGCATTGTAGACCGTAGTCGCACCACGCCCTGTACGTAGCGCTTCATAGGCCAGACGCAATGCCGGGAACCGCTCGAAATCGGGCGCCTCGAAGGTGAGCTGGCCGATCCTGGCGAGATCGAGTTTTGCCGAGGGGCCGACGATGCGCTCGGGCCAGCCGAGACAATGTGCAATGGGAATGCGCATATCGGGCGTGCCGAGTTGCGCCACGACGGAACGGTCGGAGAATTCGACCATGCCGTGAATGATCGACTGCGGATGCACGAGCACGTCAATCTCGTCAGGCGTCAGCGCGAACAGGTAGGAGGCCTCGATGACTTCGAGGCCCTTGTTCATCATCGATGCGGAATCGATGGTGATCTTCCGGCCCATGCTCCAGTTCGGATGCTTCAAGGCCTGCTCGAGCGTCGCCTGCTCGATATCGGCAGGAGCCCAGGTGCGGAACGGGCCGCCGGATGCGGTGATGATGACGCGCACGAGCTCTTCGCGGTTGCCGGAAGAGAGCGCCTGGAACAGTGCGTTGTGCTCGGAATCCGCAGGCAGGATGCAGGCGCCGGCTTTGGCGGCGCGCTGCATGAAGAAATCGCCGGCGCAGACGAGGCATTCCTTGTTGGCGAGGGCCACCGCGGCACCACGATCGACGGCGGCGAGCGCCGGCTTCAGTCCAGCCGCGCCGCTCACCGCAGCCATCACCCAATCGGCCGGACGCGCAGCGGCCTCGATGATCGCGCTCTCACCGGCCCCGCACTCCGTGCGCGTGCCGGCCAGCGCTTCCTTGAGTTCGCCAAGACGCGCGGGATCGGCAATGGCGACAAAGCGCGCGCCGAATTCCTTCGCGAGCCTGGCCAGCGCCTCGACATTGCCGTTGGCGGTCAGCGCCTCGACGCGATAGCGCTCGCGCGCACCGCGCAGGAGATCCATCGTGCTGTCGCCAATGGAGCCGGTGGCACCCAGCACCGTCACGCTGCGCACGGCAGACGCTGCGGCCTTGTTGTTACGCAATGGAACTGCGCTCATAGCCTCACCAAACCATAAGACCGCGGCCGACGCCATCGGCGCCGCCCCGCAGAAAACCGAAAATCGCCGCCGCCACTACGGCTGCGACAAACCCGTCCAGGCGATCCATAAGCCCGCCATGGCCGGGGATGATGTGGCTCGAATCCTTGACGCCGAAACGCCGCTTTACCGCGGATTCGAAGAGGTCGCCAAGCTGCGAAATCACAGACAAGAACGCCCCTAAACCCAGTAAGTGCCCCGATTTTCCAGCACCGGCAGCGGCAAATGCCCCCGCCACGGCCAGACTTCCGATGAAGCCGCCGATGGCGCCCGCCCAGGTCTTCTTCGGGCTCACACGAGGCCAGAGTTTCGGCCCGCCGATGCCGCGGCCGGCGAAATAGCCGCCAATATCAGCCGCCCAGACCACCAACAGCACGAAGAACAGTGCCGCAAAGCCGCTCGCTGGATCGCGGCGTACCAGCACCGAGGCAATCTGCGCAGCAGCCGCATAGAGAAATCCCGTCGCCGACCAGTTGCGCCGCTCCGGCGAAAGCACCGCGACGGCAACAAGGCCGATGCCGAGCACGATCAGCGCGGCATCGAGCCTTGCTGCGATCAGACAAATTCCGCCAATCGCGAGCGCCGCGACGCCGGGCACGGCCGCGCGCCATTCCCGCACAAGGCCGACAATCGTCAGCCATTCGAGATAGAGACCGATGGTGGCGAGCATCACCAGCAGGGTCCACAGCCATCCGCCAAACCAGGCGATAGCGATGGCGATCGGCGCCAGCACGACGGCGGCAAGCACCCGCATCAGCAGATTCCGCGACCCCTGCTCGGCTGGTGCCGCAGGCGCGGCTTCGTTGTCGGTCACGATCCGGTTTTCGCAACCAGGCCGCCGAAGCGGCGCTCGCGCCGTGCATATTCGGCAATCGCGCTTTCCAGCGCCGCCTTGTCGAAATCGGGCCAATGGATCGGCACGAACACGAGTTCGCTATAGGCGGCCTGCCACATCAGAAAATTCGACAGCCGCTGCTCGCCGCTGGTGCGGATGATCAGGTCGGGATCGGGGATGTCGGGCGCGTTGAGATACTGGCCGAGCGTATCGGCATCGATCGACGCGGGATCGCGCTTGCCTTCCGCGACCTCGCGCGCCAGACGCTGCGCCGCGCTTGCGATTTCCTGGCGCGAGCCGTAGTTGAAGGCGACGATCAGGTTGAGGCGGGTATTGTCGCGCGTCAGTTCTTCGGCCTCATTGAGCAACGCGCAGATGTCGGGCTCGAGTCCCGCGCGCTCGCCGATCACCCTTACCCGCACGCCGTCGCGGTGCAGCGTCGCAAGATCGTTGCGGATGAAGCGGCGAAGCAGGCCGAAGAGATCGCCGATCTCGGTCGCCGGCCGCGACCAGTTTTCGGAGGAGAACGAAAAGATGGTGAGATAGGCGATGCCGAGCTCATGCGCGGCCCGCACCACACGCCGCAGCGCCTCGACGCCGCGGCGATGCCCTTCCGCCCGCGGCAGCCCGCGCGCAGCCGCCCAGCGCCCGTTCCCATCCATGATGATTGCGACATGGAGGGGATAGCCGGAGCGATCCGGACCATCGGTTGCGGGAGCGGCGGCGTTCGTCATCGGTCAATACCTAAACCGTGAGGATTTCCTTTTCCTTAGCCGCGAGCAGCGCATCGATCTCGGCAATCATGCCGTCGGTCGCCTTCTGCACGTCATGGGACAGGCGTTCCTGGTCATCCTCGGAGATTTCGTGATTCTTCTCGAGCTTCTTGACGATATCGAGCCCGTCACGGCGAACGTGGCGAACAGCCACGCGGGCCGCTTCGGCATATTTGTGCGCCACCTTGACGAGCTCCTTGCGACGGTCTGCGTTGAGCTCAGGCACCCGAAGGCGCAGCACCTGGCCTTCGGTTGCGGGCGACAGACCAAGATTTGAATCCACAATCGCTTTTTCAACGGCCTTAACGAGCGATTTGTCCCAGACCTGCACGGAAAGCAGGCGCGGTTCGGGCACACTGATGGTCGCCACCTGGTTGAGCGGCATATGGCTGCCATAGGCGTCGACCTGAACCGGCTCCAGCATGGACGCCGCGGCGCGGCCGGTGCGCAAGCCGCCCAATTCATGCTTGAGCGATTGGGTGGCGCCTTGCATGCGGCGCTTCACTTCGTTGATGTCGAAACCAGGTGTGGGCATAACCCTCTCCCTCTCCTCAGAATTCGCCGTCGCCCGCCACGGGGTATTGACGGCAATCGCCGGTCAGCCGGCGACGATCGTGCCGTGGCCGGTGCCGCGCAGGATCGCGCCGATCGAACCCGGTTCGGCGATCGAGAACACGATGATAGGCAGCGACGTCTCCCGGGCAAGCGCGAATGCGGTTGCATCCATGACCTTGTAGCCGCCCTCGATCGCCTGTGAATGGGTCAGGCGGTCAAAGCGCTTGGCCGATGGCTCCTTCTTGGGGTCGGCGCTATAGACGCCGTCGACATTGGTGGCCTTGAGTACGGCATGGGCGCCGATTTCGGCAGCCCGCAGCACGGCGGTGGTGTCGGTGGTGAAGAACGGATTGCCGGTGCCGCCGCCGAGCAGCACGATCCGTCCCTCGGCCAGGTATTTGTGCGCCGCACTGCGCGTAAACAGCTCGGAAATCTCGGGCATGACAAAGGCGGACAGCGTCCGCGCCGGCGTCCCCTTGCGCTCGATGGCGGCCTCCAACGCGAGGCAGTTCATCATCGTCGCCAGCATGCCCATGGTATCGCCCGTCGGCCGCGACACGCCGCGCGAGGAGACCTCCACGCCGCGGACGATATTGCCGCCGCCAATCACGACCGCAACCTCGGTACCGAGCTTTTGCGCGGCGATCAGGTCGCCGGCGAGCCGGTCGACAGTCGGCTGGTCGATGCCGAAAGAATTCGAGCCGGCGAGATATTCGCCCGAGAGCTTGACCACGACGCGACGATAGACCGGCTCAGCCATTGCTTATCGCTTTCTCCTCCCGCGCAGGTCCGCCTTCCCGGCGCAGGCGCGCGCCGGAAAAGCGCTGGCCGGCGGTTACTTCTTGCCGCTGGCTGCCGCGACTTCGGCCGCGAAATCGGATTCCTGCTTCTCGATTCCCTCGCCGAGAGCATAGCGCACAAAGCCGGCAATCTTCACAGGGCCACCGACCTTGCCCTCAGCTTCCTTCAGCGCCTGCGCCACCGACTTGCCGGTGTCGTGGATGAAGGCCTGCTCAAGCAGGCAGACTTCCTTGTAGTAGGTCTTGAGGCCCGACTCGACGATCTTCTCGATCACGTTGGCGGGCTTGCCCTGCTGGCGATATTTGTCGGCCAGCACATCCTTCTCGCGCTTGACCAGCTCCGGATCGAGGCCGGCAGGATCGATCGCCTGCGGATTGGCGGCTGCAACATGCATCGCCAGCTGGCGGCCGAGCACGGCAAGCTCATCGGCCTTGCCGGCCGATTCCAGCGCCACCAGCACGCCCATCTTGCCGGCGCCGTCGATCACGGCGCCATGGACATAGTTCGACACCACGCCCTGCCCCACTTCGAGCGAGGCCGCGCGGCGCAGCGTCATGTTCTCGCCGATGGTGGCGATCGCATCCGAGATCGCGGTCTCGACCGTGACGCTGCCGACCTTGGCGGCCTTGATCTTCTCGACATCGGCGCCCACGTCGAGCGCGACCTGCGCGATCATCTTGACGAGGCCCTGGAACTGGCCGTTGCGGGCCACGAAGTCGGTCTCCGAGTTGACCTCGACGACGACGCCCTTGTTGCCCTTGGTCAGCGCGCCGATCAGACCTTCCGCAGCGACGCGGCCGGCCTTCTTCGCAGCCTTGGAGAGGCCCTTCTTGCGCAGCCAGTCCTGGGCCGCCTGCATGTCGCCGGCGGTCTCGGTGAGCGCCGTCTTGCAGTCCATCATGCCGGCGCCGGTGGACTCTCGGAGATCCTTGACCATCGCTGCAGTGATCGTAGCCATCGTTGAACGTCCTTCTTGCCTGTCAGGGCGGGTGCGGCGCGGCCCAAAACCTCGCCGGCATCCGCCGCAGGGAATGCATCAGTTGAGAAAAACACGCTGTGGCCGGCAGACCCGGCCACGTCTTGTCGTTTGAGCTTGATCCTTTCGGAAAACCGGTTCCCGCTTTTCCGGATCATGCTCTAGCGTCGAATTATTCCGCTTCCGCGGTGAGCGCCTTGGCCTTGGCGACCCAGGCATCGGCGCGGCTGGAAAGCCCGACTTCTTCGCCGATCTTGTGGGCGGTATCGTGATTGAGCTCGGCGAGCTGCCAGTAGTGGAAGATGCCGAGGTCGTTGAACTTCTTCTCGATCGCGCCGGACACGCCCGGCAGCTTCTTGAGATCGTCGGCAGGTCCACGCGGACCCGCCAGACCCTGGAAGCCCGCCGTGGACGCAGCGAGGTCTTCCTGCACCGGCTTGGCCGCTGCACCGATATCGATGCCGGCGTCGCCCTGCGCGCGCGAGATACCGTCGATGACCGCACGGGCCACCAGGTCGCAATAGAGCGAAATGGCGCGGCCGGCGTCGTCATTGCCCGGCACCACATAGGTGATGCCCTTGGGATCGGAGTTGGTATCGACGATCGCCGCGACGGGGATGCTGAGCCGCTGCGCTTCCTGGATCGCGATGTCTTCCTTGTTAGTGTCGATCACGAAGATCATGTCGGGCAGGCCGCCCATGTCCTTGATGCCGCCGAGCGAGCGGTCCAGCTTGTCGCGCTCGCGCTGCAGGGTCAGCCGCTCCTTCTTGGTGTAGGAATTGGCTTCGCCCGAGGCGAGCACTTCGTCGAGGTGACGCAGACGCTTGATCGAGGCCGAGATGGTGCGCCAGTTGGTCAGCGTGCCGCCGAGCCAGCGCGAATTGACGAAATACTGCGCCGAACGCTTGGCCGCTTCCGCAACGCCGTCCTGTGCCTGCCGCTTGGTGCCGACGAACAGCACACGGCCGCCCTTGGCTACGGTGTCGCTGACGGCCTGCAGCGCACGGTGCAGCATCGGCACGGTCTGCGCGAGGTCGATGATGTGGATGTTGTTGCGGGCGCCGAAAATGTACTCTGCCATTTTCGGATTCCAGCGGTGGGCCTGATGGCCGAAATGCACGCCAGCTTCGAGCAGCTGGCGCATGGTGAATTCAGGTAGCGCCATAGTCTTGATTCTCCGGTTGGTTCCTCCGGAAACGTGTGAGCATACGAGCCTTCTCGGCCCGGCTGCCACCGGACGGCCTTGATGAGCCATGTTTCCGTGTGAGATGGCGCGCTATATAGCGCGATTTCGGCCAGAAGCAAGGAAAATGGGCCGGGTTTGACGAGCCTCCCCCTCGAATCCGTTGTTTTTCCTGCCAAACCGCATCAGTAACCAATCGCTTCGCCCGTTCCCATTTTGACGCTTCGGGATATTCTGGCTATAATCTGGCCAGAATGCGCTTCGTCATCGTGCTCGCGCCCGAAGCTGTTGAAGACCTGAGACGGTTGACAGCCGGTGTGCGGGCAGCCGTCCGAAGCGCGCTCGAAGCGCACCTGCGGCATGAACCGGAGAAGATGAGCCGCAGCCGCATCAAACGGTTGCGCGGATTGCGGCGTCCTCAATACCGCTTACGTATTGATGCCGTTCGAGTGTTCTACGACGTCTCCGGCACAACCGTTGAGGTTTTGGCCGTCGTGACGAAGGCGGAGGCAAGCTCATGGCTCGATCAATTCGGAAGTCCGGAGTGAAAGAGGTCCCCCTCTCCGAGGTCAAGGACGACCTGTCCCGGTATCTGCGGGAGGCTGAGACGCAGGAAATCGTCATCACGCGCCACGGAAAACCGGCGGGCGTGCTGATCGGGTTTGAATCAGAAGATGATTGGTTCGAATACCGCCTTGAGCATGACGCCCGCTTTCTGCGCCGCATCGAGCAAGCCCGCGAAAGTCTGCGTGCGGGTCTCGGAGTCCGGTTGGAAGATCTAGAGAACGACTAATAGCCGCTCGCCGGTAGGGTATTGACCGCGCCAACCGTGAAGACCTCAGGCTGGCGCGGTCATTTCTTCTAGCATCTCGGCACGTTCGGCGGACATCGCTTGGCAGCCGCTTGCGGTGGCGCGGCGGGCCTCGGAGGCGGCGGCGCAGCCATCCGCGGCGGAGCTGCTGGAGCAGCCATCCGCGGCGGTGGTGGCGGAGCGCTCACGCGAGGCGGCGGGGGAGCGCTTACCCGTGGCGGTGGTGGCGCACTCATGCGCGCTGGCGGCGGCGATGGCGCTGCGAGGCGGGCCGGCGGCGGTGGAGCGCTCGCTCTCGGAGGCGGTGGCGGCGGCGCATTCGCCCGTGGCGGCGGTGACGGTGCCGCAATCCGTGGCGGTGGGGCCGCTGTCGGAGCGCGGATCGACGGCTGAACACCTTGCGGCGGCTTCGGAACGGACGTCACGCCGGCTCTGGGAGGTGCGCCGGCGGCGCCGGATGACGGCGGCGACGACGGTGGCGTCAGCGCAGCCGAACCTGGTCTTGGCGGAGATCCTGCGCTGCTCGGTGGGCCGCCCGCCTTCGGCAAGCCGGCTACCGGAGCAGCCGCACGCGACGGCGGGCCTTTGGGAAGGCCTGCCGCTGCCGGTGCGGCGGGCGCTGCAGCAGTGGGTGGTGTGCCCTGCTGTGGAGCTGAAGGAGTCGCGGTCCTGGCATTCGGATTGACGGCCGGCGCTCCCGCGGTGCCGGCCGGCGGCACTGGAGGCGCGCCCCTCGCTCCCGGCACCGGCAGCGCGTTCGCCCTTGGCAACTGCTGACCCTGCGGCATCGCCGCCGGTGCATTGGCCGGCAACGCGTTCGGCGCGGTGGCCCCCCTGCCGGCCGGTGCCCCCGGGGCTCCTGGCCGGAGCGCCGCCGGATTGATCGATGCACTCGGCGGCACCGGCGCCTTGCCCTGCTGGATCAGCGTGGCCCTTTGCGCAACCGAAGGCGGCAGCGCGGGGCTCGCAGCGCCGGGAGCCGCAGCCGGGATGCCTCCCCTGGCACCGAGCGGCGCAGCGGCGCCTGGAGCGCCCCGCCCCGGCCCCGGACCTGCACCCGGCGGCGGAAGTGGCCGGTTGATCACGTTGTTGATGACCGTGGTGTTGTGGATGTTGGCGAAGACGATGTTGTTCGGCGGCGGCGCCACATAGCGGGGCGCGCGGACATACACCGGTATCGGCACGAACACCGGCTGCGGCAGGATGAACAGCGCGACCGGCGGCGGCGGTGGCTCCAGGATGATGAAATCCGGCGGCGGTGGCGGCAGGAAGTACACCGGCGGCGGTGGCGGCGGCGCGAAGTCGTAATAGGGATCGCTGAACGCCACCACCGGGCGATCGATATAGACGATCTCTTCCGGAGGCGGCGGAGGCACGTCATAGTCCATGACCGCAAAGGCGGGCGGCGGCTCCAGCGGCGCGGTCAGGATCGCAAGCCGGCGGTGCGCGTCGGCGGCGTGCGGCCCGTTCGGGTAGCGGCGCAGATAGGACCAATAGGCCTCCGGCGTGTCGGCGCGATAGGTGCGCATCCAGGTGACGGCCTCGCGCCGTGCGGCCGCAAGCGCCCGCACCCGCTTGGCCAGCGGATCGCCCGGGTAAGCCGTAACGAACTCATCATAGCCTTGCAGCGTGTCGCGTTCGAGCGCGGCAGCATAGGCGTTGCTCGCGCCGAGGTCGCGGATCGGCTTGTTGCGCATGTCCGCGGCCTGATCGGGCGGCGCCGGTGCCGGCGCGTCGGGCGCGCGGTCGAAGAACACGAAGCTGGTATCGAGCTTCTGCGCATGCCACGGCACTTCGGCGCCCTTGGTGTTCTCGTTGACGCGCAGCCTGACGCGATCGAACAATTCGGGCAGCGGCAGCCCGCCGGTACGGATCATCTCGGCAAGCGACTGGGCATACGCCCCGTACGGCCCCTGCTCCACTGGTCCAACGGTGCCCGGCGCCGCATTGAACGCGATCAGCATGCGCGGTTCGGGTTCAACCAGCGCAAGACCGCTTGCGATCGGCTGTCCGCCTTCGATGAAGGGTTGCTGGCGTGCGGCGTCTAGAACGACGATGCTCGCTTTGAGCTGCAGCGAGCCGAGCCGGCGAACATAGTCCGCGATCCGCAGGCCCTCGGTCGGGATGTCGGTCTCCCGGCCGATCGCGGAATCGACCGGGACGAAATAGTTCTCGCCGGCGAGCTGCATGCCATAGCCGGCCAGATAGACCATCGCGACGGTATCGGGACCGGAAGTCTCGGCCTTCTGCATGAAGTCCCGCAGGCTTTTGCGCAGCGTATCGCCGTCGAGGTCGCGTGCGCCGACCACATCGAAGCCCGCCGCCTGCAGCGTTTGCGCGATCAGGCCGGCGTCGTTGGCGGCGGTTGCCAGCGGCGACCTGGCATAGGCGCCATTGCCGACAACGAGCGCGATACGCTTTTCCTGTTGCTGAGCGGATGCCGGCGCGAAAATGCCCGCAACCCCGAACGCGAGTGCAAGGCACAGCGCGATTGCTGAAATTTTTCTGGTGGCGCCCATCTGTCTCTCACCGCGCATGGCGGGTTCCCTTCCGATCAGTTAGCACGGCCGAACCTGAACAGCATTTGAACAAAGGTGGGTGCCAATAAGGCGGCCGGGGCGGCGGAGTGCCAATTACAGCGTCTGCACGTCGACCACGCCCGCAACCGCCTTCAGCGCGCCCGCAATCTGCGGGGAGACCTTGAAGCGACCGGGCAGCTTCATCTCGATCTCGGTCTCGAGGTCGAGCATCAGCACCAGCGAGACGTCGCCGTCGGCGCCGCCTGCAGGGGCCGGCGCTGGCTTGGCCTGAGGCGAGCGCGCGGGACCGCCGTTGGTGGCGGCCGCTTCCGGCATGTTGAGGCGGCGCGCGATGGAATCCAGCGGCTTGGTGTCGCGCAGGAAGATGCGCAGCCCCTTCTGCGTCTTGGCGGCGGCATCGTCCAGCGGTTCGGCGTGCAGCACGCGGGCACGGACATCCTCGCCCTGCAGCTCCGCGCCGAGTTGCAGCAGCACGGCCGCACCCGGCTCCAGAACCTCGCGATATTGCGCAAGACCTTCCGAGAACAGCACGGCTTCGAAGTGGCCGGTCGGATCGGACAGGCCCATGATGCCCATCTTGTTGCCGGTCTTGGTGCGGCGCTCCATTCGCGACACCACGGTGGCGGCAACCTTCCCGGCCGTCGCGCCGGTCTTCACCGCGCGCGAGAATTCCGCCCAGGTCTGCACGCGCAGCCGCTTCAAGACGGTCGCGTAATCGTCGAGCGGATGGCCGGACAGGAAAAAGCCGATCGCGTCATATTCGCGCCGCAGCCGCTCCGCCGGCAGCCACGGCTCGACCTGTGGCAGCATGATGGACGGTGCGTCGGCCGCGCCACCAAACATGTCGTTCTGGCCCGATGTGGCCGCCTCATGGCTGCGCTGGCAAGCCGCAAGCATCGCATCGGCGCCCGCGAAGACGCGCGCGCGGTTCGGCTCGAGCGTGTCGAAGGCGCCAGCGGCGGCGAGACTCTCGATGACGCGCTTGTTGATCGCGCGCGGACTGACACGTGCGGCGAAGTCGGCGAGCGAGGTGAAGGCTCCCTTCTGACGCTCCTGCACGATCATCTCGACCGCCTGCGGACCGACGCCCTTCAGTGCCGCGAGCGCGTAATAGATCGTGCCGTCGCCGACATCGAAGGTCACGCCGGAACGGTTGACGTTGGGCGCTTCGACCTTGATGCCGAGCCGCTGCGCCTCGGAACGAAACTCGCTGAGCTTGTCGGTGTTGTTGAGGTCGAGCGTCATCGACGCCGCGATGAACTCCACCGGATAGTGCGCCTTCATATAGGCGGTGTGGTAGGACACCAGCGCATAAGCCGCCGCGTGGCTCTTGTTGAAGCCGTAGTCGGCGAACTTGGCAAGCAGTTCGAAGATCGTCTCGGCCTGCCCCTTGGGCACGTTGTTCTTGACCGCGCCGGCGACAAAGATCGCGCGCTGCTTCTCCATCTCGGCACGAATCTTCTTGCCCATGGCGCGGCGCAAGAGGTCGGCATCACCGAGCGAGTAGCCGGCCATCTTCTGCGCGATCTGCATCACCTGTTCCTGGTAGATGATGACGCCGAAGGTCTCTTTGAGGATCGGTTCCAGCATCGGATGCAGATATTCCGACTCCTCGTCGCCGTGCTTGCGCGAGCAATAGGTCGGGATGTTCGCCATCGGACCCGGGCGATAGAGCGCCACCAGCGCGATGATGTCCTCGAAACGGTCGGGCCGCATGTCGACCAGCGCGCGCCGCATGCCCTGACTTTCAACCTGGAACACGCCGACCACATCGCCGCGTGCCAGCATCTGGTAGCTCGGGGCATCGTCGATCGGCAGCGTCGCAAGGTCGACGTGAATGTCGCGCTGCTTGAGCAGTTTGACCGCGACATCAAGCACCGTGAGCGTCTTCAGGCCGAGGAAGTCGAACTTCACAAGGCCTGCGGGCTCAACCCATTTCATGTTGAACTGGGTGACCGGCATGTCGGACTTGGGATCGCGATAGAGCGGCACCAGCTCGCTGAGCGGCCGGTCCCCGATCACGATGCCGGCAGCGTGGGTCGAGGCGTGGCGGGTCAGTCCCTCCAGGCGCTGGGCGATGTCGAAGGCGCGCGCCACCACCGGATCCTCGTCGCGGAACGCCTGCAGCTTTGGCTCGCCCTCGATCGCAGCCGCCAGCGTCACCGGCGCCGCCGGGTTTTGCGGCACCAGCTTCGTCAGCTTGTCGACCTGGCCGTACGGCATCTGCAGCACGCGGCCGACGTCGCGCAGCACGCCGCGCGCCTGCAACGTGCCAAAGGTGATGATCTGCGCGACCTGGTCGCGGCCGTAGCGCTCCTGCACATAGGAGATCACCTCCCCGCGGCGGTCCTGGCAGAAGTCGATGTCGAAGTCCGGCATCGACACGCGCTCGGGGTTGAGGAAGCGCTCGAACAGCAGGCCGAACCGAATCGGGTCGAGGTCGGTAATAGTCAGTGCCCAGGCGACCAGCGAGCCGGCGCCGGAGCCGCGGCCCGGGCCGACCGGAATGCCATGCGCCTTCGCCCATTTGATGAAGTCGGAAACGATCAGGAAGTAGCCCGCATATTTCATGCGGGTGATGACGTCGAGCTCGAAGGCAAGGCGCTTGCTGTAGTCCTCTTCGGTCATGCCAGGTGCGAGCCCATGCACCCGCAGGCGGTTGGCAAGCCCCTCCTCCGCCTGCCGCTTCAGTTCGGCCGCTTCAACGGCGGCTGCATCGGAGCTTGACGCGGCGCCCACGGTGAAGAACGGCAGGATCGGCTTGCGCGTCATCGGGCGGAACGAGCAGCGTTCGGCGATCTCCACGGTGGAAGCCAGCGCCTCGGGAATGTCGGCGAACAGCACCGCCATTTCGGCGCGGGTCTTGAAGCGGTGATCCGGCGTGAGCTGCTCGCGGTCAGTCTCGGCGATCAGCCGGCCGCCGGCGATGCAGAGCAGCGCGTCATGGGCCTCATAATCGTCGGTCGAGGCGAAATACGGCTCGTTGGTCGCAACCAGCGGCAGGCCCTTTGAATAGGCGAGATCGATCAGCCCGCCCTCGATGCGACGCTCCTTATCCATGCCGTGTCGCTGCAGCTCGACATAGAGGCGGTCGCCGAACATCCCTGCCAGTTGATCGCAACGCGCCGCCGCGAGATCCGTGTTGCCGGCACCAAGCGCCATCGCGATGGGGCCGTCCGGCCCGCCGGTCAGCGCGATGATGTCTTCGGCATCACCGTTCAGCCAGTCGAACTTGATGTGCGGCGCCTGGTGCACCGGCGTTTCGAGAAAGGCGCGCGAATTGAGCCGCATCAGGCTGCGGTAACCGCGCTCGCGCGTGGCGAGCAGCACGATCCGCGAGGGCGTCGCTGCATGCGTATTGCGCGCATTGGGATCCTGGTCGCCGAAATCGACGGCAAGTTCGAGGCCAACGATCGGCTGGATGCCGTAGCCGGCCATCTTGTCGGAGAATTCCAGCGCCCCGAACATGTTGTCGGTGTCGGTCAGCGCGAGGGCCGGCTGGCGGTCGGCCTTGGCAAGCTCGCCGAGCTTGGCGATCTTGATCGAGCCCTTCAGCAGCGAATAGGCGGAGTGGACGTGAAGGTGGACGAATCCGGCACTGGGCATGGAACGGCGTTGGGCTCGCGTGTTTGTCGATGGAAGCGAGCACGCGGCCAGTTCCAGCCGGCGACTCGCCAAGGGGTGTTGGAGCGATGGTGAAGGCTCGCCGACCACGAGTCCACGCCAAAGCCGACAGCGCCTTCACCCTTCCTGCTTTTCCCCAATGGGGCTTGCGTCAGAGCTGGGTGAAGAGCTGCGCCCAGACCGCGACCATCCCGACGAACAGCGTCAGGGACGCCAGCGCCGCGGCTTCTTCCACGAAAATCTTCAACATGGCGGCCTCCCATAGACAGGAACATATCCAGAACATTGTTCTATTTCTGTTCTCGCGGTCAAGGTGAAAAATCGCACCACAATCGGCTGGGTTAACAAATCCTTGCGCCGCTAGGATTGGGGGTGCGCGGGAAGGTGAGTTGACGCGAACCAGACGGCCCGGCTTGGTGTGACCTGAGAATCGCGCGGCGCGTACGGCGCCCCCGAAGGAGGGAGATTTGAATGCGTCACGCCCTGTTGTTGCTGCTGGCCGGTTGCGGGCTTGCCGCACTCGTCACTGCTCCGGCGCAGGCCGTCGGCACGCGCTATCCGTTCTGCATCCAGGGCGATGAACAGCCGGGCCTCAGCAATTGCACGTTCATCAGCTATGAGCAGTGCGCGGCCACCGCGTCGGGACGGCGGCTGTACTGCATCCCCAACCCCTTCTATGCCGGCGACAGCGACGCCCCGCCACCTGGTGCCTATGGGCGGTCCCTGCCTCCGCCGCCTCCCCCGCCGGGCTACCGCAGGTACTGACGATCCAATTCCTGCACGTGATCGTTCTTCCAGCGAACGTGAGTTGACGCTCACCGATGGCGGCTGTCTGCTGGCGTGACGGAAGATTGAGCCGAGGAGATTCCAATGCGCGCGATGATTTCAACCCTGCTCGCGTTCGGTGCGATCGCAGCGAACACGCCGGCCGGCGCGCAAACCTATGGCACGACCTATCCGGTCTGCCTGCACGTGTACGGTCCCGTTACCTATTATGAATGCGGCTACACCTCGATCGCGCAATGCAACGCGTCGGCATCCGGCCGCGCCGCGCAATGCGTGCTCAACCCCTACCTCGCGCAGGCGTCAGTGCCGCCCGTTTACGTCCCCAAGCGGGCTCGTCGCGTCTATTGAGGGTTAGTACCGCGTCACAATTCATGGTGAGGAGGCGCCCATGCGCCGTCTCCGGACGATGCTTCGCATCGCCGGGAGAACCATGAGGCCACGATACCGGCCTCATCCTTCGAGACGCTGCTTACGCGGCTCCTCTGGATGAGGGGGATACGCGGTAGGTTAATCCAGCTCGACGACCTGTCCGTTGGACAGCGATACCCGCCGGTCCATGCGATTGGCCAATTCCATGTTGTGGGTCGCGATCAGCATCGCCACGCGCGTGGCCCGCACCAGCTGCATCAGCGCATTGAAGACATGCTCGGCCGTCTGCGGGTCGAGATTGCCGGTCGGCTCGTCCGCGAGCAACGCGCGCGGCGCGTTGGCTACCGCACGCGCGATCGCCACCCGCTGCTGCTCGCCGCCGGAAAGCTCGGCCGGGCGGTGACTAGTGCGGTCGGCCAGGCCCAGATAGGACAGGATTTCGGTCGAACGCTTAATGGTCTCTGAGCGCTTCAGGCCCCGGATCATCTGCGGCAGCATGACGTTTTCCAGCGCAGTGAACTCCGGAAGCAGCCGGTGCGACTGGTAGACGAATCCGATGTCGGAACGGCGGATCTGGGTGCGGTCGGCGTCCGCCAGTTGCGACGTCGGCGTACCTCCGACGTAGACCTCGCCGTCGTCGGGCATCTCCAGCAAGCCCGCGATATGCAGCAGCGTGGACTTGCCGGAGCCTGACGGCGCCACCAGCGCCACCGACTGTCCCGCCCACAGCGCGAGCTTGGCGCCGTCGAGGATGGTCAGCGTGGCTTCGCCCTGACGGTACTGTCGCCTGATCTCGTGAAGATAGATGACCGGTACCTCATCCGTCCCTTGCTCCATCAGACCCTCACTCGTACCGGAGCGCATCAACGGGATCGAGGCGCGCGGCGCGCCAGGACGGATAGAGCGTCGCCAGGAAGGACAGCGTCAGCGCCATGACGACCACTGCCAACGTCTCGCTGAAATCCACCTCAGCCGGCAGGCGTGAGAGGAAATACAGTTCCGGCGAAAACAATTCGGTGTTGGTCAGCCAGGACAGGAACTGCCGGATCGACTCGATATTCAAGCAGATCAACAGGCCTACGCAGAAGCCTGTGAGCGTCCCCACCACACCGATCGCAGCCCCCGTGATCAGGAAGATCCGCATGATCGAGCCTTGGGAAGCGCCCATGGTGCGCAGGATCGCGATGTCCTGGCCCTTGTCCTTCACCAGCATGATCAGGCCCGAGACGATGTTGAGCGCGGCCACCAGCACGATCATGGTCAGGATCAGGAACATGACGTTGCGCTCGACCTGCAGCGCGTTGAAGAAGGTCGAGTTGCGCTGCCGCCAGTCGACCAGGAATACCGGCCGGCCGGCGGCCTCCGTCGCCAATCTCTTGTATGTCTCGATCCTGTCGGGATTGGAAGTGAACACCTCGATCGCGGTGACGTCGTTGTTGCGGTTGAAATAGGCCTGCGCTTCCGGCAACGGCATGAACACAAAGCCAGCGTCATACTCCGACATGCCGATCTCGAACACGGCGGCAATCTTGTAGGGTTTGATCCGCGGCGTGGTGCCCATCGGCGTCACCGCGCCGCGCGGGGCCACCAGCGTGATGCTGTCGCCGGCATGCAGCGACAATTGATCGGCCAGCCGCCGCCCGATCGCGACGCCCTGCCCTTCGTCAAAGCCCTCAAGCGAGCCCTGCCTGATGTTCTTGGCGATGGAAGTCAGGTTGTTGAGGTCTTCGGCGCGCATGCCGCGCACCAGCACGCCGGAGGCATTGAACGCCGAGGACGCCAGCGCCTGGCCGTCCACCACGGGCGCGGCGAGGCGGATCCCCGGCACCTGGCTGATGCGATCGGCCACGTCCTTCCAGTCGGTCAGCGGCGACTCCAGTGGCTGCACCAGCAGGTGGCCGTTGAGGCCGAGGATCTTGTCCAGCAGCTCCTTGCGAAAGCCGTTCATCACGGCCATCACGATGATCAGCGTGGCGACGCCGAGCATGATGCCGAGGAAGGAGAAGCCGGCGATGACGGAGATAAAGCCTTCCTTACGGCGCGCCCGCAAATAGCGTCCGGACAGCAGCCACTCGAATGGCGCAAAAGGTGCGGTGCGTTGCGGCTCTGTCATGGTCTCGTCCATAACTCGATAATCCCATGATTCGGGCCAAATGTGGCCGCAATAGCCCGTGCGCGGTGGATAATACCTATCCGCTCAAACGCGCGACGACGTCGGCCGGGCTCATATTCTCGCGCGAGCCATCGGCTCTGCGTTTCACCTCGACCTTGCCCTCGGCGAGGCCCTTGGGCCCGACCAGAATCTGCCAGGGGATGCCGATCAGATCGGCGCCCGCGAATTTGGCGCCTGCGCGCTGGTCGGTGTCGTCATAGAGGACATCGACGCCCTTCGCAGCAAGTTCACGGTAGAGCTTTTCGCAGGCTCCATCCACCGCGGCATCGCCCTGCTTCAGGTTCAAAATCGTGGCGCGGAACGGCGCGACCGGCTCCGGCCATTTGATACCGGCGTCGTCATGACAGGCTTCGATGATGGCGCCGGCGAGGCGCGAGACGCCGACGCCGTAGGAACCGCCATGGATCGGCACCTCCGCGCCATCGGGACCAGCTACCAGCGCCTTCATGGAGTCGGAATACTTCGTGCCGAAATAGAAGATCTGGCCGACCTCGATGCCCCTGGTGTGCAGGCGCTTGTCGGCCGGCACCTCTTGGTCAAAACGCGCAGCGTCGTGAACGTCTTCCGTCGCCGCGTAGACCGAGGTCCATTGCTTGATGATCGGCGTGAGGTCCCCGTCATAGTCGACGTCGTCAGGCGGGATCGGCAGGTCGAGCACGCGGCTGTCGCAATAGACGGCGGACTCGCCGGTCTCGGCGAGCACGATGAATTCATGGCTGAGGTCGCCGCCGATCGGGCCCGTCTCGGCGCGCATCGGTATTGCCTTCAGGCCCATGCGTGCGAAGGTGCGCAGGTAGGCGACGAGCATCTTGTTATAGGCGCGCCGCGCACCGGCCTCGTCGAGATCGAAGGAATAGGCATCCTTCATCAGGAACTCGCGGCCGCGCATCACGCCGAAGCGCGGGCGCTGCTCGTCACGGAACTTCCACTGTATGTGATAGAGGTTGAGCGGCAGGCTGCGATACGACTTCACATAGGCGCGGAAGATCTCAGTGATCATCTCCTCGTTGGTCGGCCCGTAGAGGAGCTCGCGCTTGTGACGGTCGGCGATGCGCAGCATTTCCGGGCCGTAGGCGTCGTAACGGCCGCTCTCTCGCCAGAGGTCGGCGAGCTGCAGCGTCGGCATCAAAAGTTCGAGCGCGCCGGCACGGTCCTGCTCCTCGCGCACGATCTGCTCGATCTTCTTCAGCACCCGGAAACCGAGCGGCAGCCAGGCATAGATGCCAGCGGCCTCCTGCCGGATCATCCCTGCGCGCAGCATCAACCGGTGCGAGACGATCTCCGCCTCCTTCGGATTCTCTTTCAGGATGGGCAGGAAGAACCGCGACAATCGCATGCTTGAGCTCTGGGGATTCGGGGAAACAGGTGACGCAGTCAAACCGGATTGGCCGGCAAAACACAAGGCCGGGACCGGTCAAAATGCCCGCTAACGGACGAGTTTCCCGCCGTTCTCGATCCGGGCCCGGGTCACTTGATGATGATCGGGGCCTGGATATCGACCCGGTCGCTATCGGAGATCGCGACGGCGAGCGCGAGCATCCAGTGTCCTGCTGCTGGCAGGGAGACCGCCGCCAGCCATTGGGCATCGCCCTGTCGTGCGGCGTCGATCGTCTGTAGCGCCCTGCCGGTCTGCATGTCGGTCAGCGTCACCGAGACGGCCTTTGCCGTGAGAGGCATCTCCTCGACCGTCTCGAGCTCGATGGTCAGCTCGATCGGACCGACCCGCGCCGGCGACACCGTGACGTTCGCCATCGCCTTCTCGGTGTGGAGATGGGTGAAAAAATCATCGTCGGAGACCGCACCGAGCGATCTCCCCATCGTCATGCCGGAGAGACCCGCCAGCAGGATACCGACCGCAAGCCCGTATCGCAGAATGTTCATCGCTACTTCTTCATCATGTGACCGGAATGATCATCGCCCCCGGGCCCCTTCGCGCCGACGCCCTGCACGTCCAGCGACACGTTCACCTTGCCGGCCTTCTCGAACTGCAGCGTCAACGGCACCTTGTCGCCCTGCTTCAGCGGATTCTTCAGGTCCATCAGCATGAGATGATAGCCGCCCGGCGCGAGCTTCACCGTCTTGCCGGGGTCAACGACGAGTCCCTTGTCGAGGGGACGCATCGTCATGACGCCATTATCCATCGCCATCTCGTGAATCTCGACGCGGCCGGCGACATCGCCGCTGCCGCTCACCAGCCGGTCGGCAGAGGCGCCCTTATTCTCGATCGTAAGATAGCCGCCGGCCACCTTTGCGCCGGATGGCGTTTGCCGGCTCCAGGCCTGCGTGATGACGAGATCACCGGCCTTGACGTCCTCGGCACGGACAGGTGTTGCCAGCAGCGCTGCCAGCGCAGCGGCGAACGCGATCTTACAGGTGAGCTGCTTCATGACTTCCTTCTTTCGATTGTTCATTTCTTTACTGCGCGCTGCCGTGCCGACCATTGCGCTAGATCAGCGATTTCGGCGGAACCTTCGATCGTCGTCATCTCGCCCTCGCGCGTGATCAGCAGCGTGCGCGGAATATCGCCCTGCCAGGTCGGATCGATCTCGAATCGCAGGCGGTCGGCGAAGCCATCGAACATCCAGTTCTCCGCCAGCGCGAGGCCCGACCGCTGCAGCATGGCGCGGGTGGCGGCCGGCAGATCCGGCACGAAATCGGCGCTGATCGTCACCATGTCGATGTCCGGGTTTTCCTTCATGAAGGCGCCGAGCTGCGGCAGCTCCACCTTGCAGGGCCCGCAGGTCACGCCCCAGAAATGCACGATGGTGGGCCGGCCCAGATGCGCCTTCGTCAGCTCCTGCCAGCTCCCACGCCCGAAGGGCTTGAGCTGCGTCGCCGAATCCTGCGCCGGCGCAGGCATCAACAACGCGAACAGCAGCACAGCCGCCAGAAATTGCCGTCTCATGACTCGTCCCCGATCGGGATGAAGCGATAGCCGTCTGCTTTCGTCATCCAGGAAAGATAGGTTCGCCGCCCGTCCGTGACCAGCAACGGATGATCCGACGTGTCGCCCGTTTCGGCCACGACTCTCGGCCTGGTCCAGGTCTCGCCGTCATCGCCCGAGGTCATCAGGTTCACCGTGGTCCTCTCGCCGTCGAATTCCTTCCAGACCATCGCAATGCCATGCGGTCCCGAAATCACGAACGGCCGCGACGGATTCCGCTTCGCCTGGCCGATGGCAAGCGGCGCCGAGAAGCTTTTGCCGCCGTCGCGCGAATGGGCATAGAACAGGCCCTTGCGCGCCTTGCCGTTGGTGAACCAGGTGACGTGATAGGTGCCGTTGGGCGAGATCGCAAGGCTTGGCCCGTGATGCGGGCACGCGGCGATTTGCCAGTCGTCGACGGCTACACGATGCGGCTCGCCTGCTGTCGCGCCGTCGGCAAAGGTGATGACGGCGTGATCGCGGATGCCGCCTTCAAAAATGTTCCTGAACACCGCAACCGGGTGGTTCGACGGATCGAAGGCAAGACCTACACGGCAGCATTCGCAGGTGTTGTCGATCGCCATCCGCGCATCGGACCAGGTCGCCCCGCCATTTTGCGAGGAAGCAAAGAACAGTGCCGCGCCCTCGTACTTCCGGCCGGCCTCCCGGGCCGGAACGCGGTTGCGCTTATCGAGCCATGCGGCGAACAGCACGCCATCATTGTCGAACCCAATCGTCTCGAAGCGCTGGCTTTCGTTGCTCGCCGTGATCGGACGCGCGGCGACAAAGCTCTTGCCGCCGTCGTCCGAGCGGGTGGTGAGCACCTGCCCGTTGAACGCCTGGTCCCTGAAGATGGAGAACGCCAGCGCAATGCCGCCGTTGCGGTCGATCGCGATCTTCGGGCGCGCATCGGGGCCCCAATCGAGACTGAGCGCTTCCGCCGTCGCCTGAACCGGCGTCGAAAAGCTTTTGCCGGCATCGCGGGAGTTCGCCACCGAGATCTTGCCGCCCGCCATCCAGGCGAGCCACAGCGTGCCATCAGGTGCAAAGGCCGGCGTGACCTTGGTGGCGCAGCGCAATGCCGGCTCGTCGCATGCAGCTTCCGAACCGTGCTGGTGATGCATTTGCGCGCTGGCGCAGCCTTGCCAGAGAACGAGGGCCGCGGCTGCGATTGATTTCGTTCGAAACATGCTGGCTGACGTCTTGTGCATCTGCATCACCTGAACGCGAGTTTCATGCCCGCAACGAACGCCCGTGGCGAGCCGGCATAGATCGAATTGGGCGTGTTCGCCAGAACGCTCGCAGGGTTTTGAACGCCGCCGGTCACGGAATTCGCGATGTTGTTGGCGGAAGCGACATAGGTGCGGTCGAAAAGATTACGCACTTCGAGGAACAGGCTCAGCGACTTCAGCGTCTCCGAGGCAAGCTCGGTCTTGTAGTGAACATTGGCGTTGACGAGCTCATAGCCCGGCGCCTTGAGGAAATTCGCGTTGTCCATGTAGAAGGAATCCTTCCACACGACCTCGACGAAGGCGCCAAGGCCGCGCAGCGGCCCGGACGTTTCGTCCCATGACAGCCGCGCGGTCAGCTCGTTCGGCGAAATGCCGGGGATCTTGTTGCCGACCCGGTTGAAGTTGAACAGGCCAATCGCTTCCGTGTAATCGGTGTAGACCTCGTCGAGATAGGTGTAGGCGGCGGTAAACCGCCAGTCCGGCAGGAAGCGCCAGTTCGCGGCAAGTTCGATGCCACGGTGCTCCGATCGGGGGGCATTGAACGTGTAGTTGACGCCGGCGACGGGCGTTGCCTGGGTCACCAGCTCGTTGCGGAAGAACTCGTAGAATGCCGTGGCACTGAGCTTCACCGCGCTGTTGGGAGTCCAGTCCACGCCGAGGTCGTAGCCAAGATTGGTTTGCGACTGCAGTCCGGTGTTGTTGCCGGCCGCCCCGCTCGGCAGCACGAAGAGGTTGCTGACCTGCGGCGTGCCGTACCCGGTCGCCACGCGCGCGCGCAACTGCCATGCATTGTCCGGCCGGTAGAGCAGCGCCAGTTCGGGCGCCGTGTTCTGGAACTGCGGGTCTGCCGTCACGACGCCGGGCACAACGACGGTAGGATTGTTGATGACGGGATAGGCATAGGCCGTATTGATGCCGTGCAACAGGGTCGTCTCCCAACCGATGCCGGCGACGGCGGTGAGCGATGGATTCAGCTTCAACTCCTCGCGCGCACGAAAACCGTAATTTGTCGTCACGCTGTAGAGGTTGCTTTGCAGCAGGCCCAATCTGGCGTTGCCGCCAGGCATCACGTTGCGCGTGTCGCTCGAGGCTGCCAGCGTGTTGAAGAAGCCTCCGATGTAGGTGGTCGAGTCCATCCCGAGGATCTCGCCGCGCCTCGTCACATCGCTCATGAAATTGTAGGATGGAAAATCGCCGATGGCGCTGGTCGAGCCGGTGGGCTGATTGATGTTGCGGTCGTCGAACACGAACTGGTTGCGCCAGGTCGTCTGGTTGTCGAAATCGTGCTCCCAGCGCCCACCGACGATGGTGCGTCGATCATCGCGGCCGAGGCCCGCGACGATGGCCGTCTGCGGTGTCCTTGCTCCATTGAAGCCGTTATTGAACAGCGACACGGTCCCGCATCCAGGCGTTGCCGGTGTCTCGCATCCCGTCTGAAACGGATTCTGATAATATTGATTGAGCGAGAGCCGGATCGGCAGGCGCGCAGTGAGATCATTGTTGATCAATTTGAACGTCAGGCGGTCGTCCGGCGTGGCCTGCAACGTGCCGAGAAAGTTCACCGTCTGGGTGTTGAACCAGCTGTTCTGGATGTAGCCGTCGCCGCGCACGTCGCTGCCAAACAGCGAGTATTCGAAATTGCCGACCTTCTTGCCCACCGTGAAATAATTGTTGAGATAGCCGAAGCTGCCGCCATCGACGCCGTACTCAAATCCGTCGATCTCGCGCCCCAAACGGGTGCGGAAATTGATCGCGCCGCCGGTCGCATAATTGCCGTAGAGCGCCGACGATGGCCCGCGGATGACATCGATCGCCCCATAGGCGTGCGGATCGATCAGGTCGCTGCGCGAGAGCCCGTCCGGCTGGGTGACCGGAAAGCCGTCGTCGAAGATCACCATGTTGCGGATGCCAAAGCCGTTGCGGGCGTTAGAGCCGCGGATCGAGATGCCGAAGTCGCGCGGGCCGTTGCCCTGCTTGATCGAAATGCCTGGGCTGTCGCGCAACACGTCGGCGACCGAGAAGGCCGGGCGGTTGTCGAACTGGCTGCGCTCGATCGTGGTTCCGGTCTGGCCGTTCGGGGCCTGGTGGAGGTTTCCGGCACCGGCGCCGCCGGTGTTGATGACGACGACCGGAAGCTGCCGCGCCGGCGCGCTGGCGTGCTGCGGCGCTCGGCGCGGACCAGCCGCGGTGCCCGTGCGCTTTTTTGCAGCCGGCTTTGCCTGGACCTCGCGCGGCGCCTCGACATTGACGGGCGGCAGCGCTGCCGGCTCTGCGTCCTCGGCAAGGACCGGATGCGCGGAGACGATCCACGCCAAGTGGATGGCGAGGATGCTCACGCCGCAGAGGGCATGATGCCTGGACATTGGAGATTTCCTGACGCCGGCGCGCTGGCCGGCCACTCACGGGCGATCACCGGCACGGCAAGCCGATACCGGTAGCGAGACTGTGGTCAGGAAAGGGCCGGTGGAGCGCGTGCCTGCTCGGGGGACCCGGCACGGGACGTGGCCGGATCGAGCGCAAGCTCATGCCAGACCACCGGGGTAGTCCGCCGGTCGAAGGTGAAGATTGCCGCAGTCTGGGGCGGGTCAACGGGCGCGCCGGTGTGCAGCACCCCGCAGAGGCTGCAGCAGCCTGTCCAGGCGTCTTGCGCGCCGGACTGGTCATCCTGGCTCACCGCGGCCGCGGCATTGCCATGGCAGATCACGGCCGTGCTCAGAGGGTCGGAAGCCACGATGCTCGCCGCCCAGCAGGCTGCGATCGGCGCGAAAATCTGCACCGTCAGCGCCAACAGGACTATGGGCAGAAAGTTCTTCAGCCGCCTGCGCATCGCAACATCCGTCCAAACCGAGAATAACCACCAGCAGAGTCTAAAGTCGAGGCGGGGTTCCCGGAATTTTCGTCATGAAATACCGGACGCGACCACGAGGTATTGTCGTAGCGCAAGGTCGGTTGGAAAATTCCTATCTCCTTACGCCAGCATGGATTTTTGGTGTCGTCACTGCAACCAACAGTAGTGCAATTCCAATCATTTCGCAGCTTGCTGGAATTTTGAACAATCGTTGCTGAAAATGATGACAAGACGCAGAAGATAGTCTACCAAGGCCGCCTCAGGCCAGCCGCGAGGTTGGACTGGTGGTCCAAGTCTCGGGAGGAACCCTGACGCGCACAAGCAGCGTCCCCCGTCAAACAAGAGCAGATCTAATTTTTCGGGTGAATAGGGTCGACACAATTTTTAGAGCGGGGCTTTCGCCCTGCTCTTTTTTTTTGAGAAGATGGATCGCGGCCGAACAGCGCGAGAAACGATGTCTTCAACCAATCTAATCGCGCGGAGCTTCGAACTCGCCGCGGAGCGCTGCGAAGATCTGACGCCGCTGGTCTATCGGCGCCTGCATGCCGAACGACCGGAAACGCTGACGATGTTTCGCAGCGAAGGCGGCGAGCTCGTCAAGGGCTCGATGCTCGCGCTGGCGATCGAAGCAATCCTCGATTTCGCAGGCCCGCGCAGCGGCAAGTTCCGCATGATCGAATGCGAAGTGGTCTCGCACGATGACTACGGCACACCGCGCGAATTGTTCGTTTCGTTCTTTGGCGTGATCAGGGACACGCTACGCGACCTATTGGGACGCGAGTGGTCGTGTGACATCGATGAGGCATGGGAGGACCTTCTCGCCGATATCGCTGTACTTGCGGTTCCTGACTGAAGCATCGCATTGCACCAACCCCGGCGTCAGCTTCCCGCGCGATGCACGATGGGTAGCGTGATCGCCCTGCTTGTGAGAGACTGACCACCCTTGGTAGCGCAAGCAATGACGCTGCCGGCAAAATCGTGGGAGCGAGCGATGTCCGAGATGAAAGATTTCTCGAAAACCAGGCGCGATCTTCTTCAGGCGGCGACGGCCGCCGGTGCCGCGACGGCACTCCTCGGCAGCATGGGCATAAGCCCGGCGCTCGCGGCCGCGGTTGGACGTTCGGAGAAGCCGTTGAAGGCGGCGTTCTCCAATGCAGGCCTGCAGGCCACCTGGTGTGCGCAGGGCAAGCAGGCCGCGGAATTCTGGGGCAAGCTGTACAATGTCGAAGTGACCTGGTTCGACGGCCAGCTCGATGCGGTGAAGCAGCGCGCAGCCATCGACAACATGGCCTCGCAGAAATGGGATTTTGTCGCCATCCAGGCGTTCGGCATCGGCACCCTGACCCAGCCCGTGCAGAAGATGATCAGTGCCGGCACGCCTGTCATCGACATGGACACCCTGATCGCGCCCCTCGATCAGATCAACGTCCATTCTTTCCTTGCTCCGGACAACGAGTTCATGGGCGCATCGGTAACGCAGGCCCTTTGCAACGCCATGGGCGGCAAGGGCAAGATCATCATGACCCAAGGTGCGCTCGGCCATACCGGCGCGCAGGGCCGTGCCAAGGGCTTCAATACCGTCGTTAAGCAATTTCCGAACATCGAGGTGCTGGATACCCAGCCGGCCGATTGGGACGTCTCGAAGACCGCGCGGCTATGGGAGACGTATCTCACCAAATATCCGCAGATCGATGCCGCCTTCTTCCACAATGACGACATGGCGCTCGCCGCCTACAACATCATGAAGGCGCGTAACCGCACCAACATCCTGATCGGCGGAGTCGATGCCATGCCGCCGGCGATCCAGGCGGTGAGCGAAGGTCGCATGTTCGCGACCGTCCGCAATCCCTCCTGTCGCATCCACGGCGGCGCCATCATCGCCGGCGTTGCCGCCGTTGCGGGGGGTGAAAAGAGCGGACAGGGCATCCCCAAGAGCGTCGTCACCGACGGTCCGGTCGTGACCAAGGCGAATGCCGCCGGCATGCAATGGATGCAAGATCACTTCCTGATCTGATCTTCCATGTCGCAGGGCCACTCGCCCATCCTTGAGCTACAGGGCATCACGAAGAGCTTCGGCGGCGTCGAAGCCCTTCGTGGTGTCGACTTCGCGCTCTATCCGGGCGAGATCCATGGTCTCGTCGGCGAAAACGGCGCCGGAAAAAGCACGTTGATGAAGATCATCGCCGGCGTGCATCCGGAGTTCTCCGGCCGCTTCATCCTGAATGGCCACGAAACCCGTTTCCACTCGACCCGCGATGCCCACGCCGCCGGCATCGCTATGGTCCATCAGGAGCTCAGCGTCGCCCCTGATCTGACGGTCGCCGAGAACGTGTTTCTCGGCAACCAGCCGACCAGCCGGCTCGGCATCGTGCAGTGGCGACGGATGGAGCGCGAGGCCGGCGAGCAGTTGGCGCGGTTCGGCATCGACGTCGACCCGATGTCGCGGCTCGGCGACCTGCCGATCGGCCAGCAGCAACTCATCGAAATCGCGCGGGTGCTGTTCTCCGGCGCGCGCATCATCGTTCTGGACGAGCCTACGTCGGCCCTTTCCCCGCCCGAGGTTGAACGCCTTTTCGCGACGCTGCAGCGGCTGCGCGACGAAGGCAAGGGCATCGTCTTCATTTCGCATTTCATCGAGGATATCCTGCGCGTCTCCGACACCGTGACCGTGTTCCGCAACGGACGCAGGGTCGCCGAGAGCGCGGCCGCGGCGACCTCGAAAGGCGCCCTGATCGAAGCCATGATTGGCAGGGGCGGTGAAACACTGGAGCACAGCTATAGCGACGACCTGATGCTGCCGCCGTCGAATGATGGTTCGGTCGTGCTGAAGGCCGAAGAACTCTCGCTCGGCCGCAGCCTGCGGGAGGTTTCATTCGAGGCCCGCTCCGGCGAAGTGCTGGGTATCTATGGATTCATGGGCTGCGGGCAGCTGGAGCTGTCTCGGATCCTGTTCGGCAAACTGCGCCCGGATGGCGGTACGCTCGCGGTAGATGGCAGCCCGAGAAAGTTCGCCAGCACGGCGGCCGCGCGACGCGCAGGCGTCGCCCTCGTGCCCGAGAGCCGGCGCGCCATGCTGTTCCACCAGGAGCCGGTCTACAAGAACATCTCGATCAACATCCTCGATCGCATTTCCGCTTTGCTGCTCAAGCCGGCGCGCGAGCGGCAGATCGCGCAACGGCAGGTGCAGCAGTTGCAGATCCGGCCGCCCCTGGTCGGCCTCGACCTTGGCATGCTCTCGGGCGGCAACCAGCAAAAAGTGGCGCTTGGGAAATGGCTGAGCTATCCGCCGCGGATACTGGTGCTGTGCGAACCGACGCGCGGCATGGATGTGGGCGCGAAGAACGACGTCATCAATATCGTGCGCGATCTGCGCCAAAAGGGACTGGCGATCATCGTATTGTCAACGGAGCCGGAGACGGTGCTGTCGCTTGCCGACCGCATTATGGTGCTCAAGCGCGGCGCGATGGTGCGGGAATTCGCCAACGAATTAGTCAGCAAGGATCGGCTACTGGAAGCGGCCTGACGGAGGAAAATAATGGCGAGCGGCGAGACGGTTCCAGCTCCGGTTCACGGGTCAAGGGCGATCGCCCCCTTCCTGCGCTCGCAAATGCGCAACATCGCACCGTTCCTGACACTGATCCTGCTCAGTATGTTCTTTTCCCTTGCCAGCCCATCGTTTGCGACGCTCGACAATCTCGGCAACATCCTCACCCAGGTTTCGGTGACGGGCATCATCGCTGTCGGCCTCACCTTCGTCATCCTCTGTGCTGAAATCGATCTTTCGATCGCCGCCATCGCCAACGTCACCGGCATTGCCGTCGCCTATTTCACGCTCCAGGAATCCTACGTCAACATCGCCAATGTCCCGATGCCTGGATGGGCGGCGATCTTGCTGGCGTTGGCGCTTTGCGCCCTGCTTGGCCTCGTCAACGCATTCGGGCTGACGGTCATCGGCATTCCCTCCTTTATCATGACGCTGGCAATGATGCAGATCGCCGCCGGCATCTCGGCGCTGCTGGTGCGGGGGCAGATCGCCTACAAGGTACCACCACTCGTCACCACGCTGGGATCGGCATCGATCGGCGGAATTCCCTGGATCGTGATCGTGGCAGCCCTGATGCTGCTCGGCGGCCACTTGGTGCTGACCTATACCCGCTTCGGCCGCTATGTTTACATGGTCGGCGGCAACCGCGAGGCAGCCGAATATTCCGGGCTCAACGTCAAACTGATTCTCGGCAGCGTCATGGTGATTTCGGCGGTGTGCGCCGGCATCGGCGGCATGCTGGGGGTGGCACATTTCGGCAGCGCCCAGCAGAACGAGTTCGACACCTATCTGCTCGATTCAATCGCCGCCGTCGTGGTCGGCGGCACCAGCCTGTTTGGCGGCCGTGGCGGCATCGGCAATACCATTGTGGGCCTGTTCGTGCTCGGCGTTCTCAATAACGGACTGGACCACGTCAATATCGACAGTTTCCTGAAGATATTGATCCGCGGCCTGATTCTGCTCGCGGCCCTCGTGATTAACGTCTATGCGCAACGGTTGCGTGAGCGAGCGGCGGATTGAATCAGAACCGAGGCTCTCGTTTCTTGATTTGACGCGTTGTCTTCAGGCGAACCGGTATCCACCTCGCTTGAACATGCTCTAATTTAGCTGCGATCCCTATCGAGCGAAATCCGGTTGCCAGTCTCGCAGCTCGCGAGCCGCGCTTGTGACGCTGCCGATGGTGGGAAATGAATCTGCATCCACCATCACGGTCCTCGCAAGCCGCAGGCTTCGCGCTTCGCAGACGGCGCGGCGGCGTGGATCCTCGATCAGTTCGAAATCAATATTATGGGCGAGGCCGAGGATGCGGCGAACAATCTTTGCGGCTGCAAAGCCAACGGTGTCGGTGAACAGCCGCGCCATGTAAGCACGCCGCTCGCCCTCCAGGCGCGCAGCACCCTTCTCGCCGGCGAATAGCACGGCCGGATAGGCGTCGCCGTCTGCCTGCGTCCGCCACAATTCGAGGAACTTGCCGGAAAATCCGGTCCACACGGCTTCGACGGTATCGAGTACCCAGGCCTCGAACGCGCGTCGCTCGCCGACGGCGCGCTCGTGGCCGCTGGAAGCAAAATAGGCCATCAGGAGATTGGCGAGGACGGCGCCGATATCGAACCCCATTGGACCGTAGAACGCAAATTCCGGATCGATCACCTTCGTATCGCTCTCGGTCACCATGATCGACCCGGTGTGAAGGTCACCATGAATCAGCGCTTCCGGGCTCGCCATGAATTTGAGCTTGAGGCGCGAGATCGCGACATGCAGGTCCGGATCTTCGCGGAACTCGCCGGCGATGGCGTCGAGATACGGCGACGTCCAGCGGTTCTGCGCAGCCTCTCTGTACGGGTCGGTGAAAATCAGGTCTTCGGTGATCTTGCATAGCGCATGATTGCCGGCAAAGGCGGCTATGGCTTCCTTTTTCGCGGCGGCGCCAATTGCAAGGTCTGAGGTGAAGAACAGCGTCCGCGCCATAAAGGTCGTGATGTAGTCGACGAAATGCGGATATTGCGTTCCAGCAACCAGTCCCTTGCGCAAGATGATGTGCGGCTCGAGCAGTTCCATTACCGTAAGCGCCAGCGCCTCATTGTGATGCAGCAGAACTGGCACGAGGCCCGGACCGAGTTGCGCCTGCTTCTCAAGCGCCAGATATTCATAATGCGCCCGCGAGAGCGGCAACGGCCAGCTTTCGCCCACGAGGCGCACATAAGGGAGAGCCTGCTTCACTGCGACGCCGCCCCGCGCGCCCTTCACGATGAAGACGAGGTTGAGATTGCCGTCTCCTACCTCGGTGATCGTCCAGGAACGGGGCTCGCCATGCAGCGCCGACGCCAGTTCCGGAGGGCCCGCGAGATATTCCCGCAGGTCGGCTTCATGTAGGATTCGATATTGATCCGGGCGTTCTGTCTTCATGACGATCCGTCCCCTGCCTACGCGGCCTGATCGTCAATCCCGTTCCAGGAAATTCGAACCAATTTCAGCCGTCCGCTTGATTGGATTGAAGTCGCAATAGACGCCATCGGCAAACAGCGTGTAGCTCGCGATGATGGTGTCCTTGTTGAGCTTGACCGAGGTGAGGCCGATCACCGCGGTCTGCTGGCCGCCGTTCCATTTGAAGGGCGTCGTGCTCTGCGCCTTCTCGCAGGCCCCCACCGCTTCGGCGAAGACGGCGCTTTCGACAAAGGCTTTCGTCGTCTGCAACAGGCGGAGCGTCTTCCAGTTCACGTAGAAAGAGCCAGCAAGGCCCGCGATCAAGAGAACGATGAGGCCGATGGTGATGCGTTGAAAATTCATTGGCGATTTCCCCCAACAACTAACGCAGCCGCTCTTTCGGCGGCGTGCCGTGATCAATTTGCGAGAAATTTGCGGGCGTGCGCAAGCGCCGCGACAACCTCGTTTCGCGCGGCGGGATTTCGGCGTGCGGGCGATGCTTGCCGGCCGAACTGTGCCCCGTTGCCAGGCAGTTCTCCTGATTGGCGTCGCAGGCCATCAGGCAATTGGTTTCTTCGGTGGCGGATTGGTCCATCGCGGCAGCCGGGCCCGCGAAAAGCAGGAGTGTCAGTCCGAGGAGGCCGCGCTGCATTCGCTGCATGG
>DASWVJ010000140.1:0-28387 GCA_036406295.1 Bradyrhizobium sp. | reverse complement strand
TCCTCGAACTCCCAGAACAGCGCGTTCGCCTTGCGGGAATAAAGGGGATCGCCGAGCTGGCCGATCAGGTCGGCCGCCTGCACCAGCCGCGGCTCCTGCGCCAGCTCGGCGGCATCCTTCGTCGGCAGCGGCGGAAAGCGGGTGCATTCGATCGCATCCGTCAGGCGCCTGACGTCGATGTGCGGGGATTTTTCGAGCCGCTCGCGGGCAAAGATCTTCGAGCGATCGACATGGTAGGGCGACAATGCCGCATCCGAGGCGCCGCGGGGCAGCTCGATGGTCCTGCCTTGCTCGTCGATGATGAATTCATCCGCAGTGTCGCCATTCAGCACGCCGCGCATATAGCCGATGTCGTGCAGCAGGCAGGCCACGATGAGATGCGCGTAATCCTCCGGCTCGACGCGGTGCGTGAGCGACATGCCCTGCAATATGTCGCGGCCGACAAGCGTCACCTGAAAGGTGTGCTCATAGTTGTGGTAAAGCGCGTCGCTGCGGGCGAGGCATTCGATGGTGGTGCGCGCCAGCGCACCAATCCGCTCGGCGAGATCGTCATTGGTCCTGCCGAAAATACGGCGAAAGTCCTTGGTCAGGAAACCACCGAGTTTCTTGGCTGCCGATGCGGTGATGGCTTTCACGCAACGCCTCCCAGGCCGGCACCGATCCTAACATTTCCCGGTGAAACGAGAAGCCGGAAAGCGTCGCGCGCGGCGGTGTCGGGGGAGGGGCGTCCACGCTCCTGAGACACGCTAGCGCCGGCAAGATATTGCACCCGGCTAGTCCATGAAGTCAGGGCTAATCCGAGCTTTGCGGCCGCCGTGCGAACTGCGGAAATATCTTTGCGACGATCGGGCCATCGGTGCGCCAGGAATGGCAGCCATTGACGAAGAACGGCGGCTCCGTCATGTCGCGATGGCCGTCCATGGAATCGCCGCCATCGGGCCGCTTGCCGTAGGACATGGTCTGGAACAGCGTGGTCACCGCCGGGCCCAGCAGTTCGGCGAGATGCGTGCAGGTCTCGAGCTTGCCGATCTTGCGGCGGACGGTTTCGCGCCAGCCACGGCCGATCTGTTCGCCGACCAGCCGCCGCAGGATGCCGTTGACCTCGAAGCAGGTCGGGAAGGGCACGGCGGCCATATTGGTCTCGGCCTCGCGGATGACCATATTGTCGTCGACCGCCAGCCGCAGGCCGATATCGTGCACGGGCGTGCCGGGCGGCAGGTCGCCGCGGAACTGGTCGCGTTGCAGGAACGGCTTGGTGTCAACCAGCCGCGCCTCGACCTCCCACAGACCGTCGTCGCGCAGGTAGCCGGCGCAGTCGATGGCGCGGCGATGCATCAGGCGGCGCGTCTTTTCTTGCGTATTCTTGGGCGTCGGCATGGCGGTTGATTCCGGTTAGGTCGTTAGGGCCACAGAACCGGCCACCCGCGCTGATGTCAATTGCGCGTAGCGCTGGGGAACACGCGACACAATGCTGACTATCAGAATGGACTTCGCGTCGTTCCGTGATTTTTGGACACCCTATGAGGGCAAGGATGGTCCCGGTGCCGAGTATATGGCAACGCTCGACGACGGTCAGAGGGACCGGTTGCGGGATGTGGTTCGCGCCGCATACGTTGCTGGCGAACCTGATGGTCCTCGATCATTCGCGGCGACCGCATGGGCGGTGGCCGGGATTGTCCCGGCGTGAATGTCGGTTGAGGTCAATCGCGACCGGAGCGATGTCTGGGGGCCGATGACGCGGATCCTTCCGGCTGCGGGGAAGGAAACCCTATTCGGACAACGTGGTACGGAAGGCGCTTCCAAGCCTCTCGGGCAAAAGACATTTCGCTTCCCTTGCTTTGGCGTTGAATGTCGCGACATTAGACAGGCTGAAACGGAAGCCAAGATGAGCCAACCCGCATTCGACCCCTTCGGAGAGCCGGTTCCCGCGGCCGAGCCGTCGCTCGCGCCGGATCGCGCCTCGAAGTGGCTGAAACAGGCCGGCACCGGGCTGTTCTGGGTGCTGGTGGCAGCGATCGTGCTGGCGCGGGCGGTATATTTCGAACCGGGCAGCTTCAGCTTTGACCGCGCGGTCGCCTGGGTGCAGGGCTTGTTCAGCATTCTCCAGGGCTGACCGAATTCTGCAAGCTGCCTTCCCTGCCTTGATCGCATGCGCGGCATGCGCATGCTCTTGAAAAAATATTAGCCTCGCGAGTGGATCGCCGTATAAAATCTTCTCCAAAAGAGAGATTTGGCGTTGCAGCAGGCTGGCGGATCGGACGGTAAGGGGCAAACCCCGGGGGCGTTCGGCCGCGTCATCACCCTCATTCCCGGGATCGCTCTGTGCGGTCTGATCACACTGGTTGCGATTGGCATCCAGAACGTTGAAGAGCGCCTTTTCGGTCATCCCTATGTCGAGGCGCTGGTCGTCGCGATCCTGCTGGGCATGGCAATACGCACGGCCTGGCAGCCGTCCGCACGCTGGGTCTCCGGCATCGCCTTCAGCGCCAAGCAACTTCTCGAGGTCGCGGTCATGCTGCTCGGTGCCTCGATCAGCTTTGCCGCGGTCATGGCGTCGGGCTTCCTCCTTCTCGCGTCGATTGTCGCGACGGTCGCCATCATGCTGGCGATCAGCTACGGGCTCAGCCGCATGCTCAGGCTGCCCGTCAAGCTCTCGATCCTGATTGCCTGCGGCAACTCGATTTGCGGCAATTCGGCAATCGCAGCCGTTGCGCCCGTGATCGGCGCCGATGGTGACGACATCGCATCGTCGATTTCCTTCACCGCCATCCTCGGCGTGCTGATGGTGTTGGGCTTGCCGCTACTGATTCCGCTGCTGCACCTGTCGGCGACGCAATATGGCATCCTTGCCGGGCTCACTGTCTATGCCGTGCCGCAGGTGCTGGCGGCCACCGTGCCGGCCGGCATCGTCAGCACGCAAATCGGCACCCTGGTGAAACTGGTGCGCGTGCTGATGCTTGGGCCGATCGTGGTCGGCCTCTCGCTGGTGGCGGCGCGTCGCCGCAAGTGCAATGCGGATGCGACGAAAGGACCGCCCCTCAGCCCGTTCAAGCTGGTGCCCTGGTTCATCATCGGCTTTCTGCTGCTCGCCGCGCTGCGGTCATTGCAACTCGTGCCGGACGTCGCGATCGCTCCGGTGACCAAAACGGCGGCGATCCTGACCGTCCTCTCGATGGCGGCGCTGGGCCTCGGCGTCGATGTGCGTGTACTTTCGACCGTCGGCGGCCGGGTGACGGCTGCCGTCACCCTGTCGCTGCTGCTGCTGCTCGCCCTCAGCCTCGGTCTCGTGCAGTTCTTCAGGTAGGGGGCGCCTGTCGGACAGGCCGGGCGCTCGCGCTGGCCGCGCCGGCCGCGTGATGCGGCTTCAGGGCCGCAAATCCATGTCGATCCGGACGAAGTCACCGCGATAGGTGACTTCGCCGAGATAGATCACGGTGCGGTCGGCGGTGGTGAACACCCGCCGCACTTCGGCTACCGGTGAATTCAGTTGCACCTGCAGCAGCTTCGCCACTTCGAGATCGGCCGTGCCGATGGTCAGGGTCTGCCGTGCCGTGGCGATCACGGGATCGCGAAGGCCGTGCAGGATCGGAATCACGGTCTCGTTGCGAAAACGTCTTGGCGCTTTGCGAAACACCTTTTCGTCGAGATAGATCGAGATCACGCAATAGGGCCGCTTGTTGCGCGAATGCACGCGGCGCATGAAGACGTATTCGGCCGCGGGCTTGCCGTCTTCCGGAAACAGCGGCGCATCGGTGCGGCTTTCGGAGATGTTGATGATTTCCGGCGAAGTGTCGCGGTAGACCTCGGCAAGATCGGTGAGCGTCGTTTCCACCTTGAGCCAGCGGTCCTGCTTCAGAGTGCCGGTGACGAACGTGCCGCGGCCCTGCTGGGCCTCGATGACGCCATCGCGCGCCAAGAGATCGACGGCCTGGCGAATGGTAACGCGGGAGACGCCGAATTCGGCCGCAAGCTCTTCGTTGGCGGGCAGGCGCAGGCCCTTGGCCCAGATGCCGCGCGCGATGCGCTGCCGGAAGATGTCGGCGATCTGTGCGTATTTCGGGACGTGACTGTCGGAAATCAGATCCATTGCACGCTCTCCGGTCGGCCTATGCCATCACGAGGGCCGCGCCCCGTTCCCCGATCATCAGGCTGGTCGCATTGGTGTTGGCCGAGGTGATCTGCGGCATGACCGAGGCGTCGATCACGCGCAGCCCGTCCACGCCGCGCACACGCAACTGCGGATCGAGCACCGATCCTTCGTCGTTGCCCATGCGGCAGGTGCCGACACAGTGAAACACCGTGCCTCCGGTGTCGCGCGCGAATCTCCACAAGGCCGCATCGTCACCCGCGGCATCGCCCGGCATCATCTCGACATCCCAGAGATCGCGGAAGGATTTCTGGCGATAGATCTCGCGCAGGATCTTCAGCCCGGCGACGATGGTCTTGCGGTCGATTTCTTCCGCAAAATAGTTCGGCTCGATGCGGGGCTGTTCGAACGGATCGGTCGAGCGGATCATCAGCTGCCCGCGTGATGTGCCGTGGCACTGCCAGGCCGATGCGGTGAAGCCGGAGTACGCGTGCAGGGGGGTGCCGGGCTTGTCGACGGAGAGCGGCATCACGTTGAACTGCACGTCCGGCCGCCCGCCGACGGCGTATTCGGTGCAGGCCGCACCGCCGACCTGGCCAGCGCCGACGGTGAGGGGGCCGCTGCCTGCAAACATCCATTGCAGTCCCATCTTCGCAAGCGCGACGGGGTTGCGGACCTGGTCGTTGAGCGAGATCGGCTGCTTGAGTCGGACGATCAGGCGCGCCTGGTAGTGGTCCTGCAGGTTGCGCCCGACTTCGCGGGCATCGGCGATCACGGGAATATCGAGCGAGCGCAGCAGGTCTGCGGGCCCGATGCCGGAGAGCTGCAGGATTTGCGGCGATTGCAGTGCGCCGGCGGAAAGGATCACCTCGCGGTCTGCGGTTGCCGAATGGACTTGTCCGTCCCTGATCCATTGCACGCCGCTCGCGACTTTGCCGCGAAAAGTGACCCGGCTGACCTGCGCGTTGGTGATGACCGTGAGGTTTGCACGGCCCATTGCCGGCTTGAGGAAGGCGGAGGCCGAGCTGGTGCGCCAGTGCCTGCCGATGCCGAGCTGGTAATAGCCGACGCCAAAGGTCGTCTCGCCATTGAAGTCGGGATTGCGCGGCAGGCCATATTCGACGCCGGCATCGACCCAGGCGCGTGAGGCCGGATTGTCGTTGCGGAGTTCCGAGACTTCGAACTCGCCGAAGCCGCCGTGGTACTGACTATCGCCGCCGCGATAGCGTTCGTAGCGGCGGAAATAGGGGAGCAGTTCGCGGTAACTCCATCCCTTGGCCCCGGAACGCTCCCAGTCGTCAAAATCCTCGTGCTGGCCGCGGATGAAGATCAGGCCGTTGATCGATGACGAGCCGCCGATCACGCGGCCGCGCGGCCAGACGATGGCGCGGCCCCCGGTGCCTTCGCTTGCTTCGGTCTGGAACAGGCGGGAGAAACGCTCGTTGTAGATCGTCCGGTAATAGCCGACCGGAAGTTTCAACCAGAAATTCCGGTCGGCGCCGCCGGCCTCCAGCAGCAACACGCGGCAGGAAGGATCGGCCGAGAGACGATTGGCGACGATGCAGCCGGCGGAGCCGGCACCGACGATGATGTAATCATAGCCTTGCACGGACATCTCAGGCCGTCCGATATGGTTCGATGGCGGCGAGATCGGGTTCGATGCCGAGGCCGGGCGCATCCGTCAGCGTGACCGTGCCGTCATTGACATCGGCGACCACGCCGCAGAAGCGATCGCGCAGCGGATTGTCATTGGCATCGACTTCAAGCAGGCCGTCGCCGCCGGCGCCGGCGAGCAGATGCGCGGAGGCCAGCAGGCCGATACCGCCGCCGAGATAATGCGGGCAGAAGGTCTTGCCGGATTTCATGATCTCCCCGGCAATGCCGGTGCACACGCTGAGGCCGCCCCATTTCGCGATGTCGGGCTGTACGACGCGCAAGACGTCGTCGCTCAGGGCCTGCGCGAATCCAGCGCGGCTCGCGATGTTCTCGCCGGCGGCAAGAGGCACGCGCGCGGCCCTGCGCAACGCCTGCCATTCCGGCCACGGGCGATCGGCGCGGATCGGCTCCTCGAGCCAGGCAAGATTGAATTCGGTCAGCGAAGGCGCAAGCTCGATCGCGCGTTCGACCGGCCAGCCTTGATTGACGTCGGCCGCGAGCATCCCGTTGCCCGCAAGCGCCCGTAGCGCGGCGAGATTGGCGCGATCGGTGGCGGGCTCGAAACCGATCTTCAGCTTCAATGCGCGGTGGCCGCGCTGCATCGCGGCTTCCGCCATTTGCCGCGAGCCGGTCGGGTTGATGCCGCTGGCGTAGACCTTGATCGTGCCGCTGCTGCCGCCGAGCAGTTTCCAAAGCGCCGTCTTCCGGCGCTTCGCGTGAAGGTCCCACAGGGCGAGGTCGATCCCGGCGATGGCTTGTGCGAAGGGCCCTGCTTCACCTGACTGCAGCGCCAGTATTGATGTGCCGAGCGTCAGCCTCTCAAAGATCGCCGAGGGTTCGCTTGCAGACAGCCCGGCGGCTGCCGGCGCCAGCACTTCGTTGATCAATCGCGCACGGTGTTCCGCGCCCGTGGCGGGAAAATTGCACCAGGCTTCGCCCCAGCCTGCAAAACCGTCCTCGTCCTCGACACGCACGAATACAGCGGGACGGCTGGTCATCCTGCCGAATGAGGTGACCACCGGCGTCGTCAACGGGTAGCGGTAGCAAAACGCCTTGACGCTGCGGACGGTGAAGGGCGTAGAGGTCATTTCATGCAAATCCGAGCGCGACAAGGCGCCTCTTGTATGGTCATCCTATTTATAATATGACTTGCGCAACATCAACTGCGATCGCAGTCGGAAACGTCGAATGAGCGGAAGTGTCGCGAGACGCTTTTTACTGGGGCTTGCGCCGTGGGTCGGCGCGGTGCTGCTATGGTATGCCGTGCGCTGGAGCGGCTTTGTCAACGAGTCGCTGATCCCGGCGCCGCATCAAGTGGCGACGAAATTCGTCGAGCTGCTGCTCAAGGAAAACCTGCTGCTCGACGTCTACGCCTCGACGCGGCGCGTGTTCTTCGGCGTCATTCTCGGCATCACTGCCGCCGTTCCCGTCGGCTTCCTGCTCGGCTGGTACCGCCCGGCGCGGACGCTCGCAGATCCCATGATCAATTTCTTTCGCGCGCTGCCGCCGATCGCGCTGATCCCGCTCGTCATCGTCTATTTCGGGGTGGACGAGCTCGCAAAGCTCGTCATCCTGTTCTATGCGGCATTCTTCTCCGGCGTCATCGTGATGTATGAGGGCGTCTCGCAGATCACGCCGCTGTACATCCGGGTAGCGCAGACGCTGGGCGCCGGCGAGTTCGAGATTTTTCGTAAAGTGATCATCCCGCTCACCGTGCCGCATATCCTCACCGCCTTGCGCGTGGCGCTCGGTGTTGCCTGGGCGACGCTGGTCGCCTCCGAGCTGATCGCGGCGCAGCGCGGGCTGGGTGCGATGATCCAGAATGCGTCCACCTATTTCCTGCTCGACGTCATCTATGTCGGCATCATCTGCATCGGCTGTGTTGCGCTGGTCATGGACATGATCCTGCGCAAGATCAGCGCCCGCCTTCTGGTGTGGCAGGAGCGCGCCGTCGCATGAATGCCGCAAGCCCCAAACGCGCCGAATTTGACAACGTGTCGCTCAGCTTCGACACGCTGAAGGGCAAGCTCAACGTCGTCGAGAATGTCAGCTACGGCATCAATGACGGCGACTTCATTGCGGTGATCGGACCATCCGGCTGCGGCAAGACCACCATGATGAGCATGCTCGCAGGCTTCCAGAAGCCGACCACCGGCAGGGTGCTGTTCGACGGCGCGCCGGTGGCTGGGCCGGGGCCGGAGCGCGGCGTCATCTTCCAGGAATATGGCGTGTTTCCGTGGCTGACGGTGAAGCAGAACATCGCTTTCGGCCTCACGCTCAAGGCCAACCACGTCCCCGTCGCCGAGCGCGAGGCGATCTGCGGGCATTATCTCGAATTGATGGGCCTCGCCGATTTCGCCAATTCCTATCCGAAACACCTGTCGGGCGGCATGCGGCAGCGGCTCGCGATCGCGCGGGCCTATGCGGTGAAGCCGCAATTCCTGCTGATGGACGAGCCGTTCGGCGCACTGGATGCGCAGACCCGCGCCAACATGCAGAATCTGCTGCTGCGCGTGCTGGCCACCGAAGGCAAGACCGTGATGCTGATTACCCATTCGGTGGAGGAGGCGATCTATCTCGCCTCGCGCATCGTGGTGGTCACCGCGCGGCCGGCGCGGATCAAGCAGATCATCGACGTGCCCTTTGCCTATCCGCGCGATGAATCGATCCAGGAGCGGAAGGAGTTCGGCGAGTTGCGCAGCCATATCCGCGAGCTCGTGATGAGCGAATACCGCGCGCAGCAGGCGCAGATACGCCCGGCTTCATTTTCGGAATGACAAGCAAGAGGGAGGAGACGCTATGGACCGACGACAATTTCTGACTACGACTGCGGGCGCCGCGCTCGGCGCTTTCACTGCCGCCGCACCGGCGATCGCGCAGGCCAAGACCAAGGTCCGCGTCGGCTATCTGCACACGGTCGCCGTGGACGGCCAGATCTGGACCGGCATGGATCGCGGCAGCTTCGACAAGCAGGGCCTCGACCTCGAGCTGCGCCAGTTCAACACCGGCCTCGAAATCTTCCAGGCGTTGATTGGCGGCAGCCTCGATGTGCTCGCCACCGGCGCCGTGCTGTCCAATTTCCCGGCACGCGGCCAGGGCAAGGTGTTCCTGATCAACGATATCGAGGTCGCGACGGCGCAGCTATGGGTACGCTCGGACCAGGGCATCAAATCGTTCGAGGATCTGAAGGGCAAGCGCATTGCAACTGCGACCGGCACCACCGCGCATGTCTTCCTCGACAAGGCGCTGCGCGCCAACAAGATCGATCCCAAGGAGGTCGAGCTGGTCAACCAGACCATGCCCGCGGCGGTGACCGCCTTCGTCTCGGGCGCCGTGCCGGCGGTAGCGCTGTGGGTACCTTTCAATGTCACGGCGCGCGACAAGGTGCCGGGCGCAGTGAAGCTTGCCGATGCGTCGGCTTATTATCCGCAGGCCGCGATCATCGGCGGCTGGGCAGCGGCAAACAGCTACTACGAGCCAAACCGGGAGACGCTTGCAAAACTGATCCGCGGCTGGGCCGATGCCAACGACTACATCGTGGCCAATCCGGCCGAGGCGATGGAGAAATTGCAGAAGAACCACTACAGCCAGACCCCGCTCGCCGATATCAACGAGTCCTTCAAGGCGCAGAAGATGTTCACCGCGGGTGAATGGAAGAAGTATTATCAGGACGGCACTGTCACCAACTGGCTGCAGCAGTCCACCGACTTCTTCATGGCCAATGCCGGCATCAAGGATTTCACGCCGGCGAACAAATATTTCGATCCGAGCCTCTATCTGAAGACGATCGCCTGAGGAGGGCGGTGAGGCGCCGCACATAGCTCCTTTGCCAAAACGTCCGTACCATCGATGGTGCGGACGTTTTCATTTTCATCGATAAGCTATTGCTTCTACTATACTTTTTTCTCTTGTGTCTTCTAGTACGGCAACACCACGTTCTTGTTGACGGGCGCGTCTGATTTGTACATATGTACAAATAAAATGAGCAAGCTGGACGGGGAAAAGATGCGCAAGCCGAATATGCGCGAGGCGATCCTGGCGGCCGCCGAGGAGCTGTTCGCGACCAACGGCTTCAACGCGGTATCGGTGCGCGACATCGCGCAGGCGGCGGGCGCGAATCCGGGCAGCGTCACCTATCACTTCAAGACCAAGGACGGCCTGCTGCTGGAGATCTACCAACGTCACTGCGTGCCGATGAACCTCCGCCGCTCCGAACTCCTGGAGGCGGCCAAGCGCGTGCGCGACCTGAAGGACCGGCTCGAGGCAATCGTGCGGGCATATGTGCTGCCGGCATTCTCCTCGGGCAGCGACCTGGCCGGCGGTGGTGCGCGCTTCACGCGGCTGCGTGCGATCATGTCGGCCGAGGGCAACGAGGTGACGCGGAAGATCATCGCGCAGACCTTCGACGACACCAGCCACGCTTTCATCGATGCGATCCACGAGAGCCTTCCGCATATCCCGCGCACCGAGATCGTCTGGCGCAGCCATTTCCTGCTCGGCGCGCTCTACTACACGCTGGTGACGCCCGAGCGCGTGTCGCGGCTGGCGCGCGGCGAGGCAGACGGCTCGGACGCGGGCGAGGCGATCGAGCAGCTGGTGCAATCAACCGTTGCTTCACTGCAGGCGGCCCCGCTCGACCGGCCTGTGCCGGCGAGCAGGCGACCGGCGGTGGGCAGGGCGCCCGCCAATGCCAGGCCGGCGTAGCGGAGCATGATCTCGAAAAATGGGAACGGTGTTCGGAAAAAGAACATGCTCGAACAAGGCAAGTCAACCGAGCAGGCGGGAATGCGAACCTGCCGCCAATAAGGGAGAGGCAAAGTGATCATCGACGTCCACGGCCACTACACCACCGCACCGAAGGCGCTGGAGGATTGGCGCAACAGGCAGATCGCGGCGATCAAGGACCCGTCGGTGAAGCCCAAGGCGAGCGACCTCAGGATCAGTGATGACGAGTTGCGCGACTCCATCGCCAACAATCAGCTCAGGCAGATGAAAGAGCGCGGCAGCGACCTCACGCTGTTCAGCCCGCGCGCCAGCTTCATGGCGCATCACATCGGCGATTTCGAGGTGTCCTCGACCTGGGCTGCGATCTGCAACGAATTGTGCTGGCGGGTGAGCAAGCTCTTTCCCGACAATTTCATTGGCGTTGCGATGCTGCCGCAGTCGCCTGGGGTCGATCCGAAGACCTGCATTCCCGAGATCGAGAAGTGCATCAGCCAGTATGGCTTCGTCGGCATCAACCTCAATCCCGATCCTTCCGGCGGGCACTGGAATTCGCCGCCGCTGTCGGACCGGCATTGGTATCCGATCTACGAAAAGATGGTCGAGCTCGACATCCCGGCGATGATCCACGTCTCGACCAGCTGCAATCCCGCCTTCCACACCACGGGCGCGCATTACCTGAACGCCGACACCACGGCCTTCATGCAGTGCCTGACCTCTGATCTGTTCAAGGACTTTCCGAAGCTGCGCTTCCTGATCCCGCATGGCGGCGGGGCGGCGCCCTATCACTGGGGCCGTTTCCGCGGGCTGGCACAGGAGATGAAGAAGCCGCTTCTGAAGGATCACCTCCTCAACAACATCTTCTTCGACACCTGCGTCTATCACCAGCCCGGCATCGACCTGCTGACCAAGGTGATCCCGGTCGACAACGTGCTGTTCGCCAGCGAAATGATCGGCGCGGTGCGCGGCATCGATCCCGAGACCGGTTTCCACTACGACGACACCAAGCGCTACATCGAGGCCGCACCGACGCTGAGCGCGGCAGATCGCAAGAAGATCTTCGAAGGCAATGCGCGGCGCGTGTTCCCACGCCTCGATGCGGCTCTGAAGGCAAGGGGGAAGTGAGATGAGTGCTGCGATGAACGATCTCGGCATCGTCAAGCGCAATATCGTGCGCGCCGACAAGGCAGCCGTCGAAAAGTTGTCGCGCTTTGGCGTTGCCACCATTCACGAGGCGATGGGGCGCGTCGGCCTGATGCAGTCCTATATGCGCCCGATCTATGCCGGCGCGCAGCTCTGCGGCACTGCGGTCACCGTGCTGCTGCAGCCCGGCGACAACTGGATGATGCATGTGGCGGCCGAGATGATCCAGCCGGGCGATGTTGTGGTCGCGGCCTGCACCGTGGAGAACACCGACGGCTTCTTCGGCGATCTGCTCGCCACCAGCTATCGCGCCCGCGGCGCCAAGGGATTGATCATCGACGGCGGCGTGCGTGACGTGATGGACCTGACCGAAATGAAATTCCCGGTGTTTTCCCGCGCCATCAGCGCCCGCGGCACCGTGAAGGCGACGCTCGGTTCGGTGAACGTTCCCGTCATCTGCGCCGGCGCGGCCGTCAATCCCGGCGACGTCATCGTCGCCGACATGGATGGTGTGGTCGTTGTGCCGGCGCGCGTTGCGCAGCAGGCTGCGGATGCGGCCGAAGCGCGCGAGGCCAACGAGGCCGACAAGCGCGAGAAGCTCGCGAACGGCGTGCTCGGGCTCGACATGTACAAGATGCGCGAGCCGCTCGCGAAGGCCGGGCTGAAATATATCGACTGAGCGAACCATGGCAGCTGACATCATCGGGATATCGTCGATGGCGACCCGCCAGATCCTGGCGGAGCTTGCCGCCGCCTACCGGCAGAAGACGGGGCGGTCGGTTGCAATCGGGTCCGTGGGCGGGGTCGATGCCGCCAAGCGCATCCGCGCCGGTGAGAAGTTCGACATCGTCGTGCTGGCCGACGACGCGATGAAGAAGCTGGAAGCGGACGGGTTCCTCAAGCCCGGAAGCCGGGCAGGCTTTGCGGAGTCCTCGATTGCGGTTGCGGTGCGGGCAGGGACGAAGCGTCCCGATCTTGCCAGCGAAGCAACGGCCAAGGCTGCCGTGTTGGCAGCGCAATCCCTGGGCTACTCCACCGGTCCGAGCGGTACGCATGTCCTCAAACTGCTGGAGAAATGGGGCGTCGATCCGAAGGACACGAAAAAGGTGGTGCAGGCGCCGCCTGGCATTCCGGTGGGCACGCTGGTGGCGCGCGGCGAGGTCGAGCTTGGCTTTCAGCAGATGAGCGAGTTTCTGGAAGTACAGGGCATCGAGGTCGCAGGACTGCTGCCTGCGGAGATTCAGTCGGTGACGCTGTTTGCCTGCGGCGTCGGTGCGCAGGCCGGCAATGAAGCCGGCGCGCGCGATCTCATCTTGTATCTGACGTCGCCGGATAGCAACGCGATCAAATGGAAGCACGGCATGGAGCCGCCGCGGCGCGCAGGCTGACGAAGACAGTGTGAAGGGTAGAAGTTGATGTCGAAACCTGTGACCGGGCCGTTCGAGAAAACCACGGGTTGGCTGGACTGGTATGACGGTCCGTCGAAGCCGCGTTTCAAGGTGCCTGCCGGTGCGGTGGACGCACATTGCCACGTGTTCGGCTCGGGCGCGGAATATCCGTATGCGCCGGAACGCAAATATACGCCATGTGACGCCTCGCGCGCACAGCTCTATGCGTTGCGCGATCATCTCAGCTTTTCCCGCAATGTCGTGGTGCAGGCCACCTGTCATGGCGCCGACAATCGCGCCATGGTCGACGCGCTGGTTCATTCCGGCGGCAAGGCCCGTGGGGTCGCAACCGTCAAGCGCAGCGTGACCGATGCCGAGCTGAAGGCGATGCACGAGGCGGGCGTCCGCGGTGTCCGCTTCAATTTCGTCAAGCGCCTGGTCGATTTCACGCCGCGCGACGAGTTGAACGAGATTGCCGGCCGGGTCGCGAAATTCGGCTGGCATGTCGTGATCTATTTCGAGGCGGTCGACCTGCCGGAGCTGTGGGACTTCTTCACGGCGCTGCCGACCACGATCGTGGTGGATCATATGGGCCGGCCGGACGTTACCAAGCCGGTTGATGGTGCGGAATTCGAGCTGTTTGTGAAGTTCATGCGCGAGCACGACAATGTCTGGTCGAAGGTGAGCTGCCCGGAGCGGCTGTCGGTTGCCGGGCCGCCGGTGCTCAACGGCGAGCCAAACGCCTATCGCGATGTGATTCCGTTCGCCCGGCGCATCGTCGAGACATTCCCCGACCGCGTGCTCTGGGGCACCGACTGGCCGCATCCGAACCTGAAGGGCCACATGCCCGATGATGGCCTCTTGGTCGATTTCATTCCCCACATTGCGGTGTCGCAGGAATCGCAGCGCAAGCTGCTGGTCGACAATCCGATGCGGCTGTACTGGCCCGAGCAATCCTGAGGAGGCAAGCCATGTCACTCGATAAGCCATACAAGGACATTCCCGGCACGACGATCTTCGACGCGGACATGTCGCGCCAGGGCTATCACCTGAACCAATTCTGCATGTCGCTGATGAAGGCGGAGAACCGCGCTCGCTTCAAGGCGAACGAGCGCGCCTATCTCGACGAATGGCCGATGACCGAGGAGCAGAAGCAGGCGGTGATGGCGCGTGACCTCAATCGCTGCATCCAGCTCGGCGGCAACATCTATTTCCTTGCCAAGATCGGCGCCACCGACGGCAAGAGCTTTCAGCAGATGGCCGGCAGCATGACCGGCATGACCGAAGAGCAATATCGCGACATGATGGTCAAGGGCGGCCGCTCCATTGAAGGCAACCGCAAGACCGGGGAGACGAAATAATGGCCCGCATCACATCCAGCGTCTACACCTCGCATGTGCCGGCGGTTGGAGCTGCGCTCGACCTCGGCAAGACCGCCGAGGCCTATTGGCAGCCGGTATTCAAGGGTTACGACTTCTCCAAGCAGTGGGAGAAGGAGCAGAAGCCCGACGTGATCTTCCTGGTCTTCAACGATCACGCCACCGCCTTCAGCCTCGAATTCATCCCGACCTTTGCGATCGGCACGGCGGCCGAATTCCAGCCGGCCGACGAGGGCTGGGGACCGCGCCCCGTGCCGAAGGTGATCGGTCATCCGAAGCTCGCCTCGCACATCGCGCAGTCGGTCATCCAGGACGAGTTCGATCTCACCATCGTCAACAAGATGGACGTCGACCATGGGCTTACCGTGCCGCTCAGCCTGATGTTCGGCCAGCCGCAGGCCTGGCCGTGCCCGGTGATCCCGTTCGCCGTCAACGTCGTGCAGTATCCGCCGCCGTCGGGCCGGCGCTGCTTCATGCTGGGGCAGGCGATCCGCAGGGCGATCGAGACCTATGACGAACCGCTCAACGTGCAGATCTGGGGCACCGGCGGCATGAGCCATCAGTTGCAGGGCCCGCGCGCCGGCCTGATCAACAAGGAGTGGGACAACGCGTTCCTCGACCGGCTGATCGACGATCCCGAAAGTCTCTCGAAGATGCCGCACATCGACTATGTGCGCGAAGCCGGCAGCGAGGGCATCGAGCTCGTGATGTGGCTGATCGCGCGCGGCGCGATGAGCGACCTCAGGGGCGGCAAGAAGCCGACGGTGCGGCACAGATTCTACCACGTGCCCGCGAGCAACACCGCCGTCGGCCATCTGATCCTGGAGAACAATTGACATGGCCAAGACGATCAAGGTCGCGCTCGCAGGAGCGGGCGCGTTCGGAATCAAGCATCTCGACGGCATCAAGAACATCGACGGCGTCGAGGTGGTGTCGCTGGTCGGCCGCAGGCTGGAGCCTACCAGGGAAGTCGCAGGAAAGTACGGCATCAAGCATGTCTCGACCGACCTTGCCGACAGTCTGGCGCTGAAGGAGGTCGATGCCGTCATCCTCTGCACGCCGACGCAGATGCATGCGAGCCAGGCGCTGGCCTGCATGAAGGCGGGCAAGCATGTGCAGGTCGAGATTCCGCTCGCCGATTCGCTTGCCGATGCGCAGGCCGTCGTCGACCTCCAAAAGAAGACCGGGCTGGTGGCGATGTGCGGCCACACCCGCCGCTTCAACCCGAGCCATCAATGGGTGCGCAAGAAGATCCTCGCCGGTGAGTTCAACATCCAGCAGATGGACGTGCAGACCTTCTTCTTCCGCCGCACCAACATGAACGCGCTGGGCCAGCCCCGCAGCTGGACCGACCATCTGCTCTGGCACCATGCCGCGCACACCGTTGACCTGTTTGCCTATCAGGCGCGCTCGCCGGTCGTGAAAGCCAACGCGGTGCAGGGACCGATCCACCCGACGCTCGGCATCGCCATGGATATGTCGATCCAGCTCAAGGCGCAGAACGGCGCGATCTGCACGCTGAGCCTCTCCTTCAACAATGACGGGCCGCTCGGCACCTTCTTCCGCTATATCGGCGACACCGGCACCTACATCGCGCGCTACGACGATCTAGTGAATGGCAAGGAAGAGAAGATCGACGTTTCCAGGGTCGACGTGTCGATGAACGGCATCGAGTTGCAGGACCGCGAATTCTTCGCCGCGATCCGCGAGGGCCGCGAGCCGAACGCCAGCGTGGCGCAGGTTCTGCCTTGCTACCAGGTGCTGCACGATCTCGACCGGCAACTCGCGGCGGGGTAGGGCGAGCAACCGCCGTCACGACCGGGCCCAACGATTGAGGTCCGGTCGACATTGCAGTGAATGCGTCAATGCCCGAGCCTGGTTCGGGCATGCGGGAAGTTGTTGCTCGAGGCAGTCTCCGAACACTTCTCGTTCAACTCGCGCGAAGTTTGATCTGGCGCAACGCGCAAGCTGCTCCCCGACCGCAAGGAGAAAGGAGAGGAAGACCAGGGAGTCAAACCATGCCGAACTCGAAATCACGGCAGCCAGTGCCGGGCACTACCATCTTCGACAGCGAGCAGGCCCGCAAAGGTTATGCGCTGAACAAGATGTGCTACTCGTTCAACGATGCCGCCAACCGCAAGGCCTTTGTCGCCGACGAAGATGCCTATTGCGCCAAGTACGGCCTCAATCCGCAGCAGCGCGAGGCGATCCGCAGCCGCAATGTGTTGCAGCTTCTGGAAGCCGGCGGCAATGCCTATTACCTCGCCAAGTTCGCCGGAATCTTCGGGCTCGACATGCAGGATATCGGCGCCCAGCAGACCGGCCTTTCCAAGGACGAGTTCAAGGCCAAGCTTCTCGCGGCGAGGGCATGACCATGGCAACAATCGTCGGCACTATCATGACCTCACACGTTCCTGCGATCGGCGGCGCCATCGCCAAGAACCTGCAGAACGATCCGTACTGGAAACCCTTCTTTGACGGCTTCCCGCCGGTGCGCGAGTGGCTCGCCAAGGTGAAGCCCGACGTTGTCGTGATCGCCTACAACGACCACGGGCTCAACTTCTTCCTCGACAAGATGCCAACCTTTGCGGTCGGCGCCGCGAGCGAATACCGCAACGCCGATGAAGGCTGGGGCATTCCGACCATGGCGCCGTTCCAGGGCGATCCGGAACTGTCCTGGCACATCATCGAATCCCTGGTGGCGGAGGATTTCGACCTCGTCACCTGCCAGGAGATGGTGGTCGATCACGCCGTGACCCTGCCAATGGCGCTGTGCTGGCCCGACCAGAAATGGCCGGTGCGCACTGTCCCGATCGTGGTGAACACCGTGCAGGCGCCGCTGCCGTCGGCAGCTCGCTGCTACAAGCTGGGCCAGGCGCTCGGGCGCGCCATCGCATCATGGCCGAAGGACCAGCGGGTCGTCGTCATGGGCACCGGCGGGCTTTCGCACCAGCTCGACGGCGAGCGTGCCGGCTTCATCAACAAGGAATTCGACCTGCAGTTCATGGACAGCATGGTCAGGAATCCGGCGTGGGCGACGAAATATTCCACCGTCGAGCTGGTCGAGCTTTCGGGCACGCAGGGTGTCGAATTGCTCAACTGGGTGGTCGCGCGCGGCACGCTGCCCGAGAAGGTGCGCAAGCAACAATCCAACTATCACATTCCGATCTCGAACACGGCATCGGGTCTGATGGTGCTTGAGCCGGCGTCCTGAGCGTTCGCGGGCCGACGAAATGCTGCCGTCGCCTGTCCGTCGCCGCCGCTGATTGGCGGCGCCGTGTTTCCAGGGCGCGTGATGTGATCACGCGCCCGGCCTTCAGCCAATCCGCACCACCATCTTGCCGAGCGCAGCGCGCGCCTGCATCGTCTTGAAGGCATCGCGGAAATTTTCGAATGCGAAGACCTGCCCGACGACCGGCGCGAGCTTCTTCTCGCTCAGCCAGGAGAGGAGCTGCGTGGTGACGCGCCACTCGGCCTCGGGCTCTCTGAGGCTGATTTGCGCGATATCGACACCAGTGAGCACGCCGCCCTTGAGCAGCGGCAAGTTGAACGGCAGGGCCGGAATCTTTCCGGCCGCAAAGCCGACCACGAGATGGCGGCCGTTCCAGGCGATGGAGCGGAAGGCCTGCACCGACACCTCGCCGCCGACGGGATCGTAGATCACATCCGCGCCGTGGCCGGCGGTCAGTTCCTTCAGCACGTCGCGCCAGTTGGCCTGCGTATAGTCGATGGTGGCGTCTGCGCCGTGATCGGTTGCGAACTTGCGTTTCCCTTCCGTGGAGGCTGCCGCGATGACGCGCGCGCCGAGCAGTTTGCCGACCTGCACGGCGGCAATGCCGACGCCGCCGGCTGCGCCCAGCACCAGCAGGATCTCGCCCGGGCGAAGCGAGCCACGCTCGGACAGGGCATAGAGCGCGGTGAGGTAGTTGGCGCGGAACGCGGCCGCCGCTTCCGGCGCGATGCCGTCGGGTATCGCCGTCAGCGTTGCGGACGGCACGACGATATATTCAGCGAGCGCGCCGGACCGCGCCATGCCCATCACGGCCTGTCCTGACGAAAAGCCAGTCACGCCGGCACCGACGGCATCGACGATGCCTGCGAACTCCGTGCCCGGCGTGAAGGGTAGGGCATCCTTGGTCTGGTAGAGGCCTTGCACCTTCAGCCCGTCGACGAAGCCGATGCTGGCGGCCTGCACCTTGACGCGCACTTGCCCGGCGCCGGCGTCGGGTAGCGCGACGTCCTTCAGCGCAATGTTGTCGATGATATCGTACTGTTCGACGACGACGGCTTTCATGCGGATCCCTTGCGAAGCCACGTAGCATTGTAGGGTAAGCAAAGCGAAGCGTGCCCACCATTGCAAGCGGAGTGCTGAAGGTGGGCACGGCGCGAGTGCGCCTTTGCCCACCCTACGATTTCTTCCGTATCAACTGACGCGGCGCTCGCGTTTCTCCCAAAAGGGCTTTCGCAGCTCGCGCTTCAGAATCTTGCCGGCGCCGGAGAGCGGCAGCGGCGTTTCGGAGATATCGACACTGCGCGGGCACTTGTAGCCGGCGATCAGCGTCTTGCAGAACTCGATCAGTTCATCCGGCGCCGCCTTTGCGCCGGGTTTCGCCACCACGATGGCGTGCACCTGCTCGCCCCAGCGCTCGCTGGGAATGCCGATCACGGCGCATTGCGCTACCGCCGGATGCTGCGCCAGCGCGTTCTCGACCTCGGCGGAATAGACGTTCTCGCCGCCGGAGATGATCATGTCCTTGACGCGGTCGACGACGTAGACGAAACCGTCCTCGTCCATGTAGCCGCCGTCGCCGGTGTGCATCCAGCCGTCGATGACGGCTTTCGCAGTCTCCTCCGGCCGCTCCCAGTAACCCATCATCACCGTGTCGCCGCGCACCGCGATCTCCCCGACGGCGCCGACGGGGACGGCCTTATCGTCGGCGTCGACGATCTTGACCTCGCAGCCGAGCGTGGCCCGGCCGGCGCCGCGATGCCGGCCCTTGGCGCGGCCTTCGCCGATATGATCCTTCCAGTGCAGCAAGGTCGCGATCGGCGACAGTTCGGTCATGCCATAGGCCTGGGTGAACTGTACGTTCGGCAGCGCCTTCATGGCGCGGTTCAGCACGGCGTCGCTGATCGGAGAGGCGCCGTAGGTGATGCCCTTCAACGACGACAGGTCATAGTCACCGAGTTTGGGATGATCGACGAACATCTGGATCATGGTCGGCACCAGCAGCACGTCGGTGACGCGATCGCGCTGGATCGCCGCTGCGACACCATCGGGCGTAAAGCCCTGGATGATCACATTGGAGCCGCCGCTGAGCAGGATTGAATACATCGCCGCGCCATTGGCGAGGTGGAACATTGGCGCTGCATGCAGATAGATCGAGCTCGCCGGCCAGAGGCCTTCGCCGAGCGCGTTCAGCGCGTTCATCATCAGATTGCCATGGCTGAGCATGACGCCTTTGGAGCGGCCGGTAGTGCCGCCGGTGTAGAAGATGCCGCAGAGATCACCGCCCTGGCGCATGGCATCGGGCATCGGCGAGCTGCGTTCGATCAACATTTCGTAATTGTCCATGCCTGCGGGCGTCTCGCCGTCATCGGCGTAGACAAGCTTCAGGCCGGGGATTGCCTTTGCGAGCGCCGATCCGACGGCAGCAAAAGCCTTGTCCACGAACAGCAGCCCGGCGCGGCAATCGCGCATCGCATCCTCGTTCTCCAGCGGGCTCCAGCGGATGTTGAGCGGGACGATCACCGTGCCGGACCAGCCGACAGCGAGATAAAGCTCCAGATAGCGGTCGGAATTCAACGAGAGTATCGCGACGCGATCACCCGCTTGTGCACCGAGGGCGCGGATGCCGGCCGCAAGCTTCGCCACGCGCTCGCCGACCTGGCGCCAGTTCTTGCGCCGATCGCCGTAGACGATGGCGAGGCCGTTCGGATTGATCTGCAGCGCGCGCCGCAGCCCATGGGTAATGTTCATCGCTTTCCTCCACGCTTCACTCTTGTCGGCGGCTTCGCCGCCTTCCTTCTTGATGATTTCGCGGCTAGGCCCTCGGTGAGGCGAATGGCGAACTCGGAGGCAATGTCCCCGCCGGGCAGGGCGCCGCCCGGCTGGTACCAGTGGCCGATCCAGTTCAGCGAACCCGCAATCGCAAAGGCCGACAGCTTGATGTCACATGGCCTGATCGAGCCGTCTTCGATGCCTTCCCTGATATAGCGGCGGAAGGCGCGGTCGATCTTCTTCTTGGCGGTCGCCACGATCTTGCGATTGTGCTCGGTGAGATCGCGGACGTCGAAACGCACTAGGCTCTTGCCGTAATCGGTGGTCATCACCTCGGCATAGCGCACGATCAGCTTGCGCAGCTTGGCCATGCCGGTGCCGCCGCCGGAGTCGATCTCGTCGATGCAGTCATCGACGCGCTCCTGGCCGATCGCCCAGCACTCGAAGAGGATCTCGTCCTTGCCGCGGAAATAATTGTAGAGCGCGGGCTTGGTGATGTTCAGCCGCTCGGCGACGTCGTTGAGCGTGGTGCGGTGATAGCCCTGCTCGAGAAAGAGTTGCACCGCCGTGCGCAGTACCGCCTCGCGCTTCTCGTCGCGGGCACGGCGGCGGCTCTCGAACGGCATCCAGGGCGACTGGCTGGTAGCGGAGGAGGGCGATCCGTCCATCTTGCAGGGGCTTCCGGCGTTGACTCGGAGGTGGCGCCCCGTATATTACCCGCGGGTAAGAAACAGTCTAGTGGGTAATTTCCGGGAGGAAGTGATGACGTCTCGCACCACGGTCGCCGGTGTCGGCATGATCCCCTTTGTCAAGCCCGGCGCCAATGCGCCGTATCATGTGATGGGCGCCGAGGCGGCGAAGCTCGCGCTTGCGGATGCCGGCATCGATTACGGCAAGGTGCAGCAGGCCTATGTCGGCTATGTCTACGGCGATTCCACCTGCGGGCAGCGCGCGCTCTATCCGGTCGGCATGACCGGTATCCCTATCGTCAACGTCAACAACAACTGTTCGACCGGCTCGACCGCGTTGTTCCTGGCGCGGCAGGCGATTGAGTCCGGCGCCGCCGACTGCGTGATGGCGCTCGGTTTCGAGCAGATGAAGCCCGGCGCGCTAGGGGCCGTCTTCACCGACCGTCCCAGCGCTTTCGATGAGTTCGACGCGGCGGCCGACAAGCTGGTCGATGCGCCCGGCGTGCCGCTGGCGCTGCGCTATTTCGGCGGAGCGGGGCTCAGCCATATGAAGAAGTACGGGACGCCGCTCTCCGCATTCGCAAAGGTGCGGGCGAAAGCGAGCCGGCACGCGAAGAACAATCCGCTTGCCGTGTTCCGCAAGGAGGTCACTGCCGACGACGTCATGAACGACCAGGTGATCTGGCCCGGCGTGATGACGCGCCTGATGGCCTGTCCGCCGACCTGCGGCGCCGCGGCGGCGATCCTGGTGTCGGAGAAGTTTGCGAAAGCTCACGGGTTGCGCAGCGACGTGCGTATCCGCGCGCAGGCGATGACGACCGACACGGCGTCCACCTTCGGCGCCGGCGACATGATGCAGGTGGTCGGCTTCGACATGGCGCGCGATGCCGCCAACAAGGTCTATGAGGCGGCGGGCATCGGGCCGGGGGATATCGACGTCGTCGAACTGCACGACTGCTTCGCCCACAACGAGCTGATCACCTATGAGGGCCTCGGCCTTTGCGAGGAAGGCCAGGCGTCGCGCTTCATCGACGATGGCGACAACACCTATGGCGGCAAGATCGTCACCAATCCCTCCGGCGGCTTGCTGTCGAAGGGACATCCGCTCGGCGCGACCGGCCTTGCGCAATGCTACGAGCTGACGCGGCAGCTGCGCGGCACGGCGGAGGCGACGCAGGTCGAGGGCGCGCGGATCGGTCTGCAGCACAATCTCGGGCTCGGCGGCGCCTGCGTCGTGACGCTCTACGAGCGCGCCTGAAATGGTCGATCAATCCGCCGTCGGGCGTGAATTCACGCCGGTTACCGCGCGCGTCGAGCCGGGACGCCTGCGCTTCTTCCTCAATACGCTCGGTGAGAGCAATCCGCTCTACCGCGACGTGAGCGCGGCGCGCGCGGCCGGTTACGCCGCGCTGCCGGTGCCGCCGACCTATCTCTTTTGCCTGGAGATGATGGACGCGACCGAGCCGTTCGAGTTCCTCACCGCGCTCAATATCGACCTCGCCCGCGTGTTGCATGGCGAGCAGCGCTTTGACTATCTCGCGCCGGTCGTGGTCGGAGACACCCTCACATTCAGGCCAACGGTCACCAGCGTGACGGAGAAGAAGGGCGGTGCGATGACGCTGGTGGTCGTCGAAACCGAGGTCACCAACCAGGACGGCGTGCATGTCGCGAATATCTCGCGCACCGTCGTCGTACGCAATACGAGGCCGTCATGAGCACGACCGAGCCGAAGGTGGGCGAACGCATCGTCCACAAGGAGTTTCCGCCGATCACCCGGCATCGTCTCGCGCTCTATTGTGGCGCATCGGGCGATCACAACCCGATCCATGTCGATCTGGATTTCGCCAGGAAGGCCGGATTCCCCGATGTGTTCTCGCACGGCATGCTGGTCATGGCCTATCTTGGCCAGGCGCTGACCGATGCGGTGCCGGCCCAGCGCATCCGCTCCTTCTCGACGCGATTTGCCGCCATCACGCAGCTCGGTGCGAAGCTGACCTGCGAGGGCACAGTCGCTGAGCTTCTGGAGCACAATGGCGAAAAGCGGGCCCGGCTGGCGCTGACCACCAAGGATGAGACCGGCGAGATCAAGCTCGCCGGCGAAGCAATCATTGCGTTGTAAAGGGATCCCATGTCGAAACTGAAGGGAAAAGTCGCGCTCGTCACCGGCTCGGGCCGCGGCATCGGCCGTGCCATTGCGCTGAAGCTGGCAAGCGAAGGTGCCAAGGTCGTGGTCAATGACCTCGATGACGCGCCGGGCGATGCGGTCGCCGCCGAAATCAAGGCCGCGGGCGGCGAGGCCGTCGCGATCAATGGCAGCGTCTCGGAAGCGGGCTTTGCCGACCGCTTCGTCGGAGCTGCGCTGTCGAACTTCGAGGGCCTCGACATCATCATCAACAATGCCGGCTACACCTGGGACGCCACCATCCAGAAGATGACCGACGAGCAGTTCCAGGCCATGCTGGACGTGCACCTCGTGGCGCCGTTTCGCCTGCTGCGCGCCGCCGCCGAGCCGATCCGGGTGATGGCGAAGAAGGACGCGGAGGCCGGGCGCGAAGTCTTCCGCAAGGTCGTCAACATCTCCTCCATCGCCGGCCTCTACGGCAATGCCGGGCAGGCGAGCTATTCCTCCGCCAAGGCGTCGCTGGTGGGGCTGACGCGCACGCTCTGCAAGGAGTGGGGGCGCTACAAGGTCAACGTCAATTGCGTCGCCTTCGGCTTGATCAACACCCGCCTCACCCAGCCGATCGAGGCGCAGCAAAAAACCATCGACGTCGCCGGCCGCGACATCAAGGTGGGCGTGCAGCCGCACATGCTGGAGGCCATGAGCCGGATGATCCCGCTCGGTCGCGGCGGCACGCCCGAGGAGGCGGCGGATGCGGTCTATCTGTTCTGCAGCCCGGAATCGAACTACATCAGTGGCCAGGTGATCGTCTGTGGTGGCGGTCTCATCATCTGAATTTGGGGGATTTCCATGCAGTACCGTTCTTCCTGGATGACCGAGGAACTGGACACGTTCCGTGACCAGTTCCGCAAATTCCTCGCCAAGGATCTGGCGCCGCACGCCGAGAAATGGCGCAGCCAGAAGATGGTCGACCGTTCCGCCTGGCGGGGCCTTGGCGAGATGGGCGCGCTTCTGCCGAGTGTGCCGGAAGAATATGGCGGGCTGGGCGCCACCTTTGCCTATGACGCCGCGGTGCTCGAGGACATCGAGAGCGTCGTGCCGGAAGTCACCACTGGCGTGTCCGTGCACAGCGCCATCGTCGCGCACTACATCCTCAATTACGGCTCGGAAGAGCAGAAGAAGCGCTGGCTGCCCAAGATGGCCACGGGCGAGATGGTCGGGGCGATCGCCATGACCGAGCCCGGCACCGGCTCCGATCTGCAGAGCGTGAAGACCACGGCGAAGAAGCAGGGCAATTCCTACGTCATCAACGGCCAGAAGACCTTCATCACCAATGGTCAGGCGGCCGATCTCGTCATCGTCGTGACGCGCACCGGCGGGGTAGGGGCCAAGGGCATTTCGCTGATCGTGGTGGAGACCGCGGGCACTGAGGGCTATCGGCGCGGGCGCAACCTCGACAAGATCGGCCTGCACGCGTCAGACACTTCAGAACTGTTCTTCGACAATGTCACCGTGCCGCCGGAAAACCTGCTCGGAAGCGAAGAGGGACAGGGCTTTGTGCAACTGATGCAGCAATTGCCGCAGGAGCGGCTGTCGCTCGCGGTCGGTGCGGTCGCCTCGATGGAGCGTGCGATCAAGATCACCGCCGACTACGCCAAGGAGCGCACCGCCTTCGGCAAGCCGCTGCTCGAATTCCAGAACACCGCCTTCAAGCTCGCCGAGCGCAAGACGGAAGCGATGATCGCCCGCGTCTTCGTCGACTGGTGCGTGGAGCGGCTGGTGGCCGGAGACCTCGACACCGTCACCGCCTCGATGGCGAAATGGTGGTGCTCGCAGAAGCAGGTCGAGACCGCCGACGAATGCCTGCAACTGCACGGCGGCTACGGCTACATGCAGGAATATCCGATCTCGCGAATGTTCATCGATTCCCGCATCCAGAAGATCTACGGCGGAACCAACGAGATCATGAAGCTCCTGATCGCGCGGTCGCTGTAGACAGCTTCAGTTGAACGCCATGCCGCCGCTCATCGCGATGGTCTGCCCGGTCATGTAGGGATTGTCGATCAGCGTCATCACGGCTTTGGCCACTTCTTCGGGCTGGCCGAAGCGGCCGAGTGGAATGCGGCTGACGAGCTGCGGCTGGCCCTTCATCATGTCGGTCTCGATCAGCGAAGGCGCGACCGCGTTCACCGTGATGCCTTCCTTGACGAGGCGGGCGGCATAGCCGCGGGTCATCCCCTCCATGCCGGCCTTGGATGCATTGTAGTGCGGTCCGATGGAACCGGCGCCGCGCGCAGCGCCCGAGGAGATATTGATGATGCGGCCCCATTTCTTCGCCCGCATGCCCGGCAGCACGGCTTGCGTGCAAAGAAACGCGGATTTCAGGTTGACCAGCATGGTCTGGTCGAAATCAGCTTCGGTAAGGTCGTCGACGCCGCGGATGATGGCGATGCCGGCATTGTTGACGAGGATATCGACCGGGCCGAGTTCCGATGCCGCGCGCTGGACCATTGCGGCGACCGCATCGGATCCGGAGACATCGGCGCCGATGGCGATCGCGCGGCCTCCGGCCTTGACGATGTCCTTGGCAAGGGCCTCCGCCTCGGCTGCGCGCTCGCGATAGTTGACTGCGACGGAGCAGCCTGCCTCGCCGAGCATTTTCACGATCGCCGCGCCAATGCCGCGCGATCCGCCGGTCACAAGCGCGACATGCCCGCGCAAACTGAACGTCCTCATCGGTTTCCTCCGTTCTCAGGCCGCGCCCAAGAGCACGACGCCCGCAATGATCGTCGCGCACCCTGCCGCCCGCCAGATATTGACGGGCTCGCGCAGGATCAGCATGCCGAAGATAGCGCCGATCATCATCGACATTTCTCGCGCCGGCGCCACCAGGCTGAGCGGGGCACCCATGTCCACAGCGGTGAGCACCAGAATGTAGGATAGGGGCGCAAAGACACCGACGCCGACGGCGAGGCCCCAGTGCCCCTGCATTGCCTTCCTCAGGTGGCCGGGATTGCGCAACAGCAATGGCGCCAGCATGAAGAGGCGCAGGAAATTGGAGAACCATTCGACCAGCACGGGGTGGATGCCGAGCACCTTGACCCCGTAGCCGTCGACCACGGTGTAGCTTGCGATCAGCGACCCCGTCGCGAACCCCCAGCGCACGCCTTCCTGGCCCCTGGGCTGGCGAAAGGCGGCGAGGTTGCCTTGGGTCGAGATGCAGCCGATCCCCACGACGACGGCGACGAGGCCGAGCACGCCAAGGGAAGTCGGTGGCTCCCGCAGCAGGATGAAGGCGCCGATCGAGGATATCAGCGGCCCGGTGCCGCGCGCGATTGGATAGACCACCGAGAGGTCGGCAACCTGGTAGCCGCGCTGCAGGCACAGGCTGTAGCCGAGATGGATGGCAGCGCTGGCCAAGAGACAGAAGGCGATCGGCCAGCTCCAGATCTGCTCGCGGGTGGCAAGCAACCAGATCACCCAGGGCAAGTAGACGACGCTTGCCACCACATTGTACGCGAGGACGAAGGCCGGGCCGGCCGAGGCCGCGCGCTTGGCGAGCAGGTTCCAGGTTGCATGGATGAGGGCGGCAAGGACGACGAGGGCGAGGGGGACAAGCGACATGAGACCTCCGGGGCGTGACGCCACAAGATTGATCTCGACGTCTCCTCCTCTGGGCTTTTGCCCCTCGGGTGCAGCCGCGGATAGTTTGGGCCGCGGTCTCCGCAACGCTTGGACCTGCAACGGCCAATGCCGTCCGGAACCCTAGTTGCCACTCAGTCGATCGAGGAAAAATATCCTCTGAAGCCGCGGCACGGTCAATCCGCAATTGCCTGATATCACAGGGTTTGCGCCGACCGCTCTCACTTCACCTGAGATTTCAGCGCGGTGACGAACACCTCGTAGCGCACGGTCTTGCCGGCGAATTGATGCGACGGCTTTGGCGTATCCAGCAAGGGTGCTGCACGTAAGGGCCATTTCAGCACCACGCGCTCGCGCGCCGAGGCGAGCGCGATCCGCATCAGTTCATCCGCATCCTCGTCCGCGCCGACGATGGCGGAAAGCTGTCGCATCTCCTGCTTCACCAGCGCCGTATTGCGCCGCGGCGGATGCATGGGGTCGACGATTACGACGTCGGGCTTCAGCTCGGGCAGGTGCTCGCGCGCATCGCCATGGATCAGGGTCATGCGGCCGATGACCTCGGCAAGCTCGCCCGACTCGGCGGCGGCTCGGGCGAGGCCGTCTTTCAGCAGCGCATGCACCTCGCTGGAGCGCTCAAACAACGTGACCGTGGCGCCGGCGGACGCGAGCAGGAACGCGTCGCGGCCGAGGCCGGCGGTGGCATCGACAACAGACGGAATCCGATCCTTCTTGATGCCGGCGGCCCGGACCAGCGGATGGCCGCGCTCGCCGCCGCGCCGGAAACGGTAGCCGACGGCCCCGCCGGCAAAATCGACACGCGGCTGGTCGGTCTTCCCGGCCATGACTAGCCCGGCCAGCACTGTCCGCCGCCATCGACCCGCAGCACCTGTCCCGAGACGAAGGCGCCTTGCGGCCCGGCGAAGAATTCGACGACGCGCGCGACCTCGTCGACGGTCGCGATGCGGTCGAGCGTGCCGCTTTCGACCATGCGGTTTTGGTCCACTGCGCGCGTGCCGAGGAAGCGGCCGGTGCGGGTGTCGCCGGGAGCGACCGCGATGTCGTAGGGGCGGAGCTGGTCGGCGAGGCAGCGGGTGTAGTGGGTCATGCCGGCCTTGGCCACGGCGTAGATCGAGGAATTGGTCCGGCCCTTGAAGGCGGCGACCGAGCCGATGGTGACGATGCGGCCACGCCTGCGCTCCATCATGCCGCGGGCCACCGCCTGGCAGGTCAGGATGGTCGAGAGCAGGTTGCGGTCGAGCACGGCGCGCACGTCCTCCTCCTTGATAGTGACAGCGTCGTTCGGGTTGGGCTTGCCGCCGGCCGCGGCGATGTCGCCGCCGGCATTATGCACGAGGATGTCGATCGGTCCGAGCGCCTCTTCGGTCTCGCTCACCACGCGGGCGATGTCGGCAGCTTTGGTGAGATCGCCGAGCACGCGCTGGGTGCGGATGCCATGTTGTTTGCCGACCTCCTGCGCCACCGCGGTCAGCGTCGTGCCCTCGCCATATTCGGCCGGGCCGTTCTCGCGCATGCCATGGATGGCGACGTTGGCGCCGAG
>DASWVJ010000139.1:0-13398 GCA_036406295.1 Bradyrhizobium sp. | reverse complement strand
CCTCAGTTCCGCCGCCGCCTTCGGAAATCCCGCTTCTTTGGCTTGGGCGCAAGCTCGGGTGTGGCGCGTTGGACTTCGCGATAGCGGGCCAGCATCCGCTCAAAGCTTGCGTTCAATGTCGCGGCGATATCGGGCCGCTTCTCCAGCGCGCCGAGCACGAGGCCTGCGGCCTCAATTGTCGAGAGTCCGTCGCGCCGCGGTTCCTTGCGCAGATGGCCATAGCGCGAAGGTTGCCGCGGTCCGAGGATCACGCGCTGGCATTTCAGCATCCAGGCATTGCGCCACCATAGCGCTTTGGCCTGGCTCCAGGTGCCGTCGAGCAGCACGATACCTTCGATATCCCGCAGGATCGCGCGCTGCCCCTCCTCCATCTCCCCCTTGCGGTCGATCGCGACGATCTCGGCATCGGTGTCGAACTCACTCGCCTTCGCAGAGCCGAGATAGAGCACGGCCCAGCGTGAGGGATCATGCACGGGCCGCCCGAGCGCCTTTGACAGGCTCGGCCACGACAAACCGATCCTGACCACGGCGTCCTCGAAATGGCGCGCGGTCAGCCGCGCCGTGCCGAGCGCACGGTCCTGCTCCTGCGGATGCTGCAGGATGAGGATCGAGATGCGGTTCTCGATCGGCGTGACGCTGTCGCAGATGCAGAGCGGCATCGGCTTGCCGCAATGCGGACAGTCCGCGATCGGCGGCTGGGGCTCGGCATGGTCTGACATGTGCCCGCTATACCCCTGGCGCGGAGGGAATGAAACTATTCCGCCGGCGCAACCACCCGCCCCGGCTCGGCACGCCGCCGCAGCCGGTCGATCAACAGATAGATCACCGGCGTCGTGTAGAGCGTGAGGACCTGCGACACGAATAATCCGCCGATGATGGTGATGCCGAGCGGCCGGCGCAGCTCGGTGCCGGGGCCGGTTGCGATCACCAGCGGGATGCCGGCGAACATCGCCGCCAGGGTCGTCATCAGGATCGGGCGGAAGCGGACGCTGCACGCCTCGAAGATCGCCTCCGCCGACGACAAGCCGCGATGCCGCTCGGCGTCGAGCGCGAAGTCCACCATCATGATGCCGTTCTTCTTGACGATGCCGATCAGCAGAATGATGCCGACAAAGGCGATCACGGTCAGCGGCGTCCCGGTGACCTGCAGCGCGAGCAGCGCACCGAGCCCGGCCGACGGCAGCGTCGAAATGATGGTGATGGGATGCGCAAGGCTCTCATAGAGCACGCCGAGCACGATATACATCGCCACCAGCGCACCCAGGATCAACAGCGGCTGCCGGCCGCTGGTCCTGTTGAAATCGCCGGCATTGCCGTCGAAGCTGCCACGGATGCCTTCCGGCATGTGCAGTTCCTCCACCGCGCGCTGGATGTTTGACGTCGCGACCTCCAGCGGCACGTCGGGCAGCAGGTTGAACGAGACCGTGGTCGAGGGGAAGGACTGCGAGTGGAACACCGCCAGCGGCGACAGGCTGCGCTCATAGTGCACGACCGCCGACAGCGGCACCTGCGCGTCATTGGAGCCGGCAACGAAGATTCGCTCGAGGTTGGAGGGGTCCTGCTGAAATTTCGGGTCGATCTCCAGTACGATCATGTACTGGTTGCGCTGGGTATAGATGATCGAAATCTGCCGCTGCGCGAATGCATTGTTCAGGGCGTTGTCGATGTCCTGCACCCGCACGCCGAGCGCCGAGGCCTTTTGCCGATCGATCTTCAGCGACAGCTGCAAGCCGCCGGGATCGCGATCAGCGGAGATATCGGTGATCCCCTCGACCGTCTCCATCCGCTTGGCAACGATCGGTGCCCATTTTGAAAGCAGGTCGAGGTCCGTGCTCGTCAGCGTGTATTGGTAGTCGGAGTCGCTCTGCCTTCCGCCGGTGCGGATATCCTGCGACGCAAACATGAAGAGGCGGATGCCCGGCACCGGATACAAGGCCCGGCGCAGGCGGTCGATCACCTGCGACGTCGAGACGCCGCCGCGTTCCTCTGGCGGCTTCAGGCTGATGAACATGGTGCCCCGGTTGGAGGTGCCGCCGCCGGGACCTACCGAGCCGCCGAGCGAGGAGCCGATGCCGGCGACTGCCGGATCCTCCATCACGATCTCGGCCATTCGCTGCTGCAGCTTCAACATGGCCTGGAACGAGATGTCCGGCGCCGCGCGCGTCGCGCCGATCACGAAGCCGGAATCATCGGTCGGGAAATAGCCTTTCGGCGTCTTGATGTAGAGCGTCACCGTCAGCGCAATGGTGGCAAAGAACACCATCAAGGTGAGATAAGGGAATCCGAGCACGACGCGCAGCGTCCATTCGTAGAACCGCACAATCGCCGACAGCGTCCCCTCTATCAGCTGGTCGAACCAGGTGGCGCGGTCGGAGGTCGTCTCCCTGATATAGTGGGCGCAGATCATCGGCGTGACCGTCAGCGACACCACGGTCGAAACGGCAATCGCAAAGGTCAGCGTCAGCGAGAATTCGCGGAGCAGCCTGCCGACCACGCCATCCATGAAGATCAGGGGCGTGAAGGCCGCGACCAGCGACAGGCTGATGGAGAGTACGGTGAAGCCGATTTGCCGGGCGCCTTCCAGCGCAGCCGGATACGGCGCCATGCCTTGCTCGAGATTGCGGTACATGTTCTCGATCATGACAATGGCGTCATCGACCACAAAGCCGATGGAGATCGCGAGCGCCATCAGCGACAGATTGTCGATCGAGAAGCCGGCGAGCCACATCCCTGCGCAGGTGCCGGCAAGCGCCAGCGGCACGGAAACGCCCGCCGCAATGGTCGGCGTGGCCCGGCGCAGGAACAGGAACACCACGAACATCACCAGGAAAACGGTGGCGAGCAGCGTGAACTGCATGTCCAGCACGCTGGCGCGGATCGTGCCGGTGCGGTCGACCAGGGTCGAAATCTCGACGCCGGCCGGAATCCACTCCTTCAGCTCGGGGATCAGCGCGCGCACCCGATCCACGGTCTCGATCACGTTGGCGTCGCCCTGCTTGGTGATCTGGATCAGCACTGCCGGCTGCCGGTTGAACCAGGCGATCGAGCGGCTGTTACGGACGGAATCCTCGATGTCGGCGACGTCGGACAGCCGCACGAAATTGCCGGTCGAGCTCTTGATGATGATGTCGCGGAACTCGGCCGCCGTGCGCATCTGCTTGTTGATGGCAATGGTCTCGCTCTGGCGATCGCCGTTGAAGATGCCGGCTGGCCCGAGCGGGTTGGCCGCGACGATGGCCTGCCGCACGTCGTCGGTCGCAATCCCTGCATTAGACAGCGCCACCGGGTTGAGCGCGATCCGCACCGCCGGCTGGTCGGCGCCGGAGACCCCCACCTCCCCTACCCCCGGCACCTGCGAGATGCGCTGCGCGATCACGGTGTCGGCAACGTCGTACATGGCGCTGGTAGAGATCGTCTTCGACGTCAGCGCCAGCACGAACACGGGTGCTGCCGCCGGATTAGCCTTGCGGAAGCGCGGCAAGGACGGCAGGTCGCTTGGCAAATCCACCAGCGAGGCGTTGATCGCGGCCTGCACGTCGCGCGCCGCGCGATCGACGTTGCGGCCGATCGAGAACTGCAACTGGATGCTGGTCACGCCCAGCGAGCTGGTCGAGGTGATCCGGTCGAGGCCCGCGATCTGGCCAAGCTTGCGCTCCAGCGGAGCAGCCACGGTCGCAGCCATCACCGAAGGGTCGGCGCCGGGACGCGATGCCGACACCCGGATCATCGGGAAATCGACATTGGGCACGGAGGCGACCGGAAGGTTCTGGTAGGCGACGACCCCGACCAGGAACAGTCCGATCGACAGCAACGTGGTGCCGACGGGCCGCTTGATGAATGGCGCGGAGATCGACGCCATCGGCCTACATCCCTTCGGTCGCGCCGGCGATCGGCGGGCTGGTGGGCCCTGGATCGGGTACCGCCCTTTCGATGCGCCGGTTGAGCCGGTCGAGCGCAAGATAGATCACGGGCGTGGTGTAGAGGGTGAGAAGCTGGCTCAGCAGCAACCCGCCGATGATGGAGATGCCGAGCGGGAAACGGAGCTCGGCACCGGTCCCGCTCTCGACGGCGAGCGGCAGCGCGCCGAACAATGCGGCCAGCGTCGTCATCATGATCGGGCGGAAGCGCAACAGGCAGGCCTGCACGATGGCATCGGTCGGCGACATGCCCTGATGCCGCTCGGCTTCCAGCGCGAAGTCGATCATCATGATGGCGTTCTTCTTGACGATGCCCATCAGGAGAATGATGCCGATCAGGCCGATGACGGACAGGTCCTGTCCGAACAGCATCAGTGCGAGAATGGCGCCCACGCCGGCCGAGGGCAGCGTTGACAGGATGGTGATCGGGTGGATGTAGCTCTCATAGAGCACCCCGAGCACGATGTAGATCGTGACGATCGCCGCCAGGATCAGCCAGGGTTGGCCCGCCAGCGACTTCGCGAACTCCGCAGCGTCGCCGGAATAGACTCCGACGATATTGGAGGGCATGCCGATCTTCGTCTCGATCGCCTTGACCGCCTCGACGGCCTCGCCCAGCGCTTCGCCCGGCGCCAGGTTGAAACTGAGCGTGACCGCGGGGAACTGCGCCAGATGCGAGATCGCAAGCGGCGCTGTGGTGCGCGTCAGGGTCGCCACCGCCGACAGCGGAACCTGCGCACCGTTGACGCCCGGCAGATAGAGCTTTGACAGGATCGATGGATCGCGCTGGTACATCGGCAGCGCCTCGAGCACCACGCGGTACTGGTTGGCCTGGCCGTAGATGGTCGAAATCTGCCGCTGTGCGAAGGCGTCGTTCAGGGTGTCGTTGACTGCCTGCAGGCTGACGCCGAGCTGGCCGGCGCGCTGGCGATTGACGTCGAGGGACGCCCGCAGGCCCCCTTCCTGCGCTTCGGAGGACACGTCGCGGAACAGTGAATCGCGGCGCATCTCGGCCACGAGCTTGTTGGCCCAAAGGCTCACCTCCGCAGCATCGGTGCCGGTCAGCGTGTACTGGTATTGCGAACGGCTCGACTGCGTCGAAATCTGCACGTCCTGCACCGGCTGGAAATAGATGGTCATGCCGGGGATGGAGGCCATGCGCTGCTTCAGCCGCGCCACCACCACGGCGATATCGTCGCGCCGCTCGCCACGCGGCTTCAGCGTCATGACCAGCTTGCCGACGTTGGTGGTCGGGTTGACCGAGCCTGCACCGATCACGGAGACGACGCCGACCACGTCGGGATCGTTCTGGATGATCTCTGCTGCCTGGCCTTGCCTCGCCCGCATCTCGGCAAAGGAAACGTCGGGGCCGGCTTGTGTCACCGCGGTGATCGACGCTGTGTCCTGCAACGGCAGGAACCCCTTAGGCGCAATGACGTACATCAGCAGCGTCGCGGCAATGGTACCAAATGTCACCAGGAGCGTGGCGCGCTGGTGTTGCAGCACCCAGAGCAGCGTACGATGATAGAAGGCGACCATGCGGTCGATGCCGCGGCTCACCATCGCCAGGCCCGGAACCGCGATCTCCTCGTTGAGATGTTTCAGCATCCGCGAGCACATCATCGGCGTCAGCGTTAGCGAGACGATCGCCGAGGTGACCACCGCGATCGTCAGCGTCAGCGCGAATTCGCGGAACATGCGCCCCACGAGCCCCGACATGAACAGAAGCGGAATGAAGACCGCGATCAGCGAAACCGTCAGCGAAATCACGGTAAAGCCGATTTCGCTCGCACCCTTGAGCGAGGCTTCCATCACCGACTCGCCGTCTTCCATGTGGCGGACGATGTTCTCGATCATGACGATGGCATCGTCGACCACGAAGCCGGTGCCGATCGTCAGCGCCATCAGCGAGAGATTGTCGAGGGAAAAGCCGGCGAAATACATGACGCCGAAACTTGTCACCAGTGACAGCGGCAGCGCCACGCCGGCGATGATGGTGGCACGCACCGACCGCAGGAACAGCAGCACCACCAGCGTCACCAGCACCACCGCAAGGACCAGCGTGAACTGCACGTCGCGCACGGAAGCGCGGATGGTGACGGTCCGGTCGCTGACAATGTGCAGATTGACGCCGGCCGGGATCGCCCGCTGCAGCTTGGGGATTTCCGCACGGATCTGGCCCACCACGTCGATGACGTTGGCACCGGGCTGGCGCTGGATATCGATGATGACGGCGGGCGTGCCCTGGTACCAGCCGCCGGTGCGGTCGTTCTCCAGCCCGTCGACGATGACGGCGACATCGCCGATGGTAACCGGCGAGCCGTTGCGATAGGCGATGATGATCGGCTTATAGGCATCTGCCGCCGCGATCTGGTCGTTGGCGGCAATGATGTAGGATTGCTGGGTGCCGTCGAGCGATCCCTTGGGGCCCGAGACATTGGCGCCTACAATTGCGTTGCGCAAATCCTCCATGGAGATGCCGTAGGCGGCCAGCCGCGCAAGGTCAGCCTGCACCCGCACCGCGGGCTTGAGGCCGCCGAGGATCGAGACGCGGCCGACGCCCGAAATCTGCGACAGGCGCTGACCCAAGATGGTGTCGGCGATATCGCTCATGGCGCGCAGCGAGATCGTCTCCGACGTCAGTGCCAGCGTCAGGACCGGCGCATCCGCCGGATTCACCTTGGCGTAGGTCGGCGGGTAAGGCAGCGTTCTCGGCAGGATGCCGGCCGCCGCATTGATCGCGGCCTGCACGTCCTGCGTGGCGCCGTCGATGTCGCGGTTGAGGTCGAACTGCAGCGAGATCTGGCTGACGCCGAACGAGCTGGTCGACTGCATCGAGGACAGCGAGGGGATTTGTCCGAGCTGCCGCTCCAGCGGCGCCGTGATCAGCGAGGCCACCACGTCCGGGCTTGCACCGGGCAGCTGCGTCGTCACCTGCACGGTCGGGAAGTCGACCTGCGGCAGCGCCGAGACTGGCAACGCCCAATAGCCGAGCGCGCCGCCGATCAGCAGCGCCACCCCGAGCAGCGAGGTTGCGATCGGCCGGCGGATGAACGGTTCGGAGACGCTCATGGCTGCGCGCTGCTCATGGTTGTCGTATCAGGCTCGGACGGTCACTGTTTCGAGCCGCTGGGTGCCCCCGCGGCCGGTCCTGTTTGCCCCTTCTGGTCGCCCTCGCCTCGCTTGCCCGCCCCGGACTTGGCACCGGACTTGGCATCCCCCTTGCCATCGGGCGTGCGGCTGCGCTTGCGCGGCGCGAGATCGGCGCTCGGCGTGGCGTCGTCCTTGCCGATAAAGACCCTGGCTCCGTCGGAGAGATTGGCAAAGCCGGTCGTCACCACGCGATCGGTCGGCGAGATGCCGCTGGCAATGACGGCATCGTTCTCGTTCTGCTGCGTCACCACGATTGGCTTGGCGGTGGCGACGTTGCCAGGCTCGATCACGTAGCTGAAGGTGCCTGCCGGACCGCGCTGCACGGCGGACGTCGGAATCACGATTGCCTTCGGGAGCGTCTCCACCCTGAGGCGCACATTGACGAACTGGCCGGGCCACAGCTGGAAATTCGGATTGGGGAATTCCGCCTTCAGCTTCAGCGTGCCGGTGGTCGGGTCGACCTGGTTGTCGATGCCCTTCAAGCTGCCGGTATCGACCACGGTGACGCCGTCGTTGCCGAACACGTCAACAGCGAGCGTGCCCTTGGCGGCTGCAGCATTGACGCGCACGATCTGCTGCTGCGGCAGGCTGAACCACACTGCGATCGGCTGCAACTGTGTCAGGATGACGAGGCCCGTGACGTCGGACGCCTTGATGATGTTGCCCTGGTCGACCTGGCGCAGGCCGGCACGGCCGGAAATCGGGGCGACGATCTTGGTGTAGCCGAGCGTCGCCGCGGCGTTGTCGATCGCGGCCTGGTCGGCCTTGATCAGCGCTTCCTGCTGCGCGACGAGCGCCTTTTGGGTGTCGGCCTGCTGCTTGGAGCCGGCATTGGAGGCGGCGAGTTGCTGGTATCGCGCCAGATCGAGCTTCTGGTTGACCAGCAGAGCCTCGTCCTGCGCCTTCTTGGCGACGGCCTGGTCGTATTGCGCCTGATAGATCGCCGGATCGATCTCGGCGAGCACGTCGCCCTTCTTGACATCCTGGCCTTCGATGAAATTCACGGCCATCAACTTGCCGTCGACCTGCGCACGCACAGTCACCGTGTTGAGCGCACGCACGGAGCCGACGCCGTCAAGATAGACCGGGACGTCCTGTACGCGCGGAGTGGCCGCGAGCACCGGTACCGGCAGGTCGGGCTGCGCATTGCCGTTGCGGCCGCCGCTCTTCTGCTGCCAGGCGAGCCAGCCGATGTAGCCGAGGCCGCCGAGGATCACGACCGTGACGAGAAGCGACACGCTGCGACGGAGCACGGAGCGTATCACGCTCCTGCCTGCGTCCTTCGCAGTTCCGTTCAACTCGGGCTTAAAGAGCATTGACCGGCCTCTCCATCCTAGGCTCCCAGCCGCCCCCCAGCGCCTGATAGAGGCTGACGATCGCCAGCAGCCGCGCCAGTTGCGCCTGCACCAGCGCATCTTCAGCCTGGAATAGCGTTAGTTGCACTTGTAGCACACTTACGATGTCGGCCGTTCCCGCCCGCAACTGCTCCTGGGCAAGCTCAAAGGCCCGCCGCGAGGCGGTGAGGACATCGCGTTGCAGGCGCAGCCTGATGGTGGTCTCGCGGACATTGGTCAGGGCGGTGTCCACGTCGGCAAAGGCCTGGACTACGGTCTTGCGATAGGTTTGCAGCAGCTCGTCCTGCCTGGCCTTGGCGAACTCGAAGTTGCCGAGGATCCTGCCGCCATCGAAGATCGGCTGGGTCGCGCTGCCGACCAGGCTGAAGAAAGCGGCGTGCGGCTGGAACAGGGCGGACAGCGCCGAGCTCTGGTAGCCGCCCTGCCCGGTCAACTGGATGCTCGGAAAGAATTGCGCCCGCGCATTGCCGATATTGGCGGTCGCGGAGGCAAGCTGCGCTTCCTGCCGCCTTATGTCCGGCCGCTGAGTCAACATCTCGGACGGCAGGCCCGGCGTCACCCGTGGAATACCGATGCGGTTCAGCGATCCGCCCGCCACCTTGATGCTTTCCGGCGGCCGCGAGACCAGCGTGGCCAGTGCGTTGATGTTCTGCTCCAGGGTCTGCCGCAGCGGCGGCACGAGCGCGCGTTGGTTGGCCAGCACGCTCTCCTGCTGGGCGACGTCGAGATCGGTGCCGGTGCCCGCGCTCAGCCGCTGCTTGATCGCATCCAGAATGCGCTGGGCGCTGGCGATATTGCGTTCGGCGACGCGCAGGCGGTCCTGCGAGCCCAGCACCTGGAAATAGGCGTTGGCGACGCTGATCAGCGTCGTCAGCGCCACGACGTCGCGATCGAAGCGGTTGGCATGCGCCGTCTCTTCCGCAGCTTGCGCGGCGTCGCGATTCTTTCCCCAGAAGTCGAGCTCGTAGCTCGCACTCAGCGAGGCCTGATAGTTGACCACTTCACGTCCGCCATTAGTGAGACCGGACGCGCTCGAGCCCGAGGTGCGCGAGTAAGCTTCCTGCCCTGTGCCGGACAGACTCGGCAGCAGCGGCGCGCCGGCGATGCGCGCCTGAGCGTCGGCCTGAATGAAGCGGGCCGTGGCGGCGGCGATGTCGAGGTTTACCGTCTGGGCCTCTTCCATCAGCTTCGTCAGCTCCGACGAGCGGAAGCCGCGCCACCAGTCGAGCTTGGGCGGCGCATCCAGCGCATCCTTCTTGCCCGCCGCCTTGTAGCCCGGCGGCACATCCAGTGCCGGATCGGGCAGATCGGCGGTCAGGAGGCAGCCGGACGAGCCCAGCGCCATGCACACCGCCGCAACCCAGCGCGCGAGGCGGCGCGAGGCGGGCGCAAACGCGCCCGAAAACCACGTCCCGACGAGGCTCTGGGTCACTCCTTGGCTCCGCCGGATACCTCACCCTCACATCGTCGCACCGAATCAGCCGCGACCAGGGCGCGGGCGGCATGACGGAAGCTGAATTGCGTCGGTTTCACAGGGTGATGCTTGCAATGGAACCTGAGCTATCATCCTAGCCTTGCGCCAGAGGTGCGGACAGCCCTGGGGCTATCGTTCCGCGGCCGGCGATGCAGGCGCGCCACAGATCGTCGACAGCTGACTTGTCCTTATTTTATAGGCATTTCTTTGATTCTGGGCGTCTCGCAGTCGCGCAAATCTTACCAAGAATTCATGGGGGTTTTCCCCTGTTCCGGCGCCTCCCGACCGGTGGAAAGCCCTCCCTTCGCCTGCCCTACCTCCGCCGCACAGCAGAAAGGCGAGTCGCGGTTACCGAGACGAGAATCGCCGGGAACGCCCACCGTGAAGGTGGCCGTAGAAACTACGTGGAAAAGTCAGCCGTGGCATTCCGCGACCGGCGCACGTGCTGCGCCGTCATCTCGATCGAGCGGATAGCGAACGGGTCATCAGCCATGACGACCAAGTGCCGCGCACAGCGATCAGGCATTCGACATGCACTGCGATGCCGACACGGATGAGCGCAAAATCCATTCGCTCTGCGGCTGTGGCTAAAGGCGTGCGGCTGCTGCCGCGTCCTGCTGCCGCAGGTGCGAAGGCCGCTACCTTGCCGGTTGGCGAAGGGAACCAATATGCTAGGCTGGCGTTGCCTGCCCGCGCCAAGGCGCTTTGGTCCGGTGGGGGCCGAAGTTGATTCGGTCCCGTCACGGGGAACATGTCGGACCTGGGGCAGCACGGTGGACTGCCCATGGGCGATCTGATCTCGGTCACTTCGGACACGGTGGATGAACTGCTGCCGGACCTGCCACGCATGGTCCGCATGGCGCTGGGTTACGGCTCCAGACTTCAAAGAGGCACGCTCGATGTGACGTTGCCCGACGGCCGCACGGTTCGGCTCGGCGGCAACGGGCCGGGACCGACCGCCGCCATGAACGTCCACGATTTCGCTTTCGCCGCGCGCCTGCTGCGTGGCGGCGACATCGGCATCGCCGAAGCCTATCTGCGCGGCGAATGGGACACGCCGGACCTCACGCAATTCCTGTATCTGTTCTGCGTCAACCAGGACTGGATGCAGAGCATGCTCGTCGGCAAACCGCTGATGCGCTATGTCCAGGTGGTCAGGCACTGGTTCAATCGCAACACCAGGCGGCAGGCCCGCCGCAACATCTATGCGCATTATGACATCGGCAACGCCTTCTATTCGGCCTGGCTCGATCCGAGCATGACCTATTCCTCGGCGCTGTTCGAGGATCACACACCGGACCTGACTTCGGCGCAGAACAACAAGTATCGACGGCTCGCCGAAGCGATCGATCTCAAGCCTGGACAGAAGCTGCTCGAGATCGGCTGTGGCTGGGGCGGCTTTGCCGAGTTCGCCGCCAGGCAGGGAGCAAAAGTCGTCGGCCTCACCATCAGCAAGGAGCAGCGCGATTTCGCCCAGCGGCGCATTCATGAGGCCGGCCTTGCCGAGAAGGTCGAGATCAGGCTGCAGGACTATCGCGACGAGCGCGGCCGCTACGACCGCATCGCCTCCATCGAGATGATCGAGGCGGTCGGCGAGCAGTTCTGGCCAAAGTACTTTTCACAACTGCGCGACCGCCTGCTGCCCGGCGGCTTCGCCGGGATTCAGGCCATCACCATCCAGGACAAGCTTTTCCCGAGCTACCGGCGCGAGGTGGACTTTATCCAGCGCTATGTCTTCCCCGGCGGCATGCTGCCTTCGCCACAGGTGCTGAAGCAGCTCGGCGAGACCTTCGGTGTACCTGTCATACGCGAGCGCATCTTTGGACAAGATTATGCCAAGACGCTCGCGATCTGGCGAAGCAATTTCCGCGAGGCATGGCCGAACCTGATGCCATCAGGATTCGACGACCGGTTCCGGCGCTTGTGGGAGTATTACCTTGCCTATTGCGAGGCCGGATTCCTGTCGGGAAATATCGACGTTCGTCAGGTCGTGTTCGCGAAATCCGGATAGCTGCCGCGCCGCGCGGTTGCTTGTGATCCCGGCTTCGGTCCTTTAGGGTCGCTTCCGGCAAGGAAACAACCGGTGTTTTTCGCGAAATGAAATTCAACAACGACGTCGTCCAGGCGATCGGCAACACGCCGCTGATCAAGCTCAAACAAGCTTCCGAACTGACCGGCTGCACCATTCTTGGCAAAGCCGAATTCATGAATCCCGGCCAGTCCGTGAAGGACCGTGCGGGCAAATGGATGATCCTGGAAGCCGAGAAGCGCGGCGATCTGAAGCCCGGCGGACTCGTCGTGGAATCGACCGCCGGCAATACCGGCATCGGGCTTGCAGTGGTGGCGAGCGCGCGCGGCTATCGCACGCTGATTATCATTCCCAATACGCAGAGCCAGGAAAAGAAGGACATGCTGCGGCTGTGTGGCGCCGAGCTCGTCGAGGTCCCCGCGCTGCCCTTTTCCAATCCCAACAACTACCAGCATGTCGGCAGGCGGCTCGCCGATCAGCTGCGCAAGAACGAGCCGAACGGCGTGCTGTTCGCCGATCAATGGAACAATCTCGACAATGCCAAGGCGCATTTCGAATCCACGGGGCCGGAAATCTGGGAGCAGACTGGCGGCAAGGTCGACGGCTTCATCTGCTCGGTCGGCACCGGCGGCACACTGGCCGGCACCAGCTCGTTCCTGAAGTCGAAGAACAAGGACATCGTCATCGGCTGCGCCGATCCGCACGGAGCGGCAATGTACGAGCTGTTCAAGAACGGCGCCGCCAAGTCGACGCCCGGCGGCTCCATCACCGAAGGCATCGGACTCGGGCGCGTGACGCCCGTGATCAAGGAAGCCAAGGTCGACGACGCGTTTCTCATTCCGGATGAGGAAGCCGTGCCGGTGATCTACGACCTGTTGGAACATGAGGGACTCTGCCTCGGCGGTTCCACCGGCATCAATGTCGCGGGCGCGATCCGTCTGGCAAAGCAGCTCGGCCCCGGCAAGACCATCGTCACCATTCTCGCCGACTCCGGCAATCGCTATCACTCCAAGCTGTTCAATCCGGACTTCATGCGCTCGAAGAATCTCCCCGTGCCGGCATGGCTGGAGAAGCGCACCAAGATCGACGTGCCGTTCGAGAAGGTGTGAGCAAGCCTCGCGTCGGCTCGACCGGCGGCCTCTTATGGTTCGAGACGCGCGGCGTTGCCGCGCTCCTCACCATGAGGATCTGGCGCCACATTCACCACTCCTGGACCTCATGCTGAGGAGCACGCGCCAGCGTGCGTCTCGAAGGATGAAGTCTCGCTAATGCCGCAGGATCTGGCTGAGGACCAGCTTCGTTCGCGCGTGCTGCGGATTTGCGAAAAACTCCTGCGGCGTGTTGGACTCGATCACTTGCCCCGCGTCCATAAACACGACGCGGTTGGCGACTTCCCGCGCAAATCCCATCTCGTGGGTGACCACCAGCATGGTCATGCCTTCCCGGGCAAGGTCGACCATGGTGTCCAGC
>DASWVJ010000138.1:0-9742 GCA_036406295.1 Bradyrhizobium sp. | reverse complement strand
GTGCTCGCCGCCCCGAAGGCGTCCGACCGGCAGCCGCTCAGCAAGGCGGAGCTTGAGGCCAACTCGCGCGCGCTCGAAGGCGTGCTCGGGGATTTCGGCGTACGCGGCGAGATCGTGAAAGCCAGCCCCGGTCCTGTGGTCACGCTGTATGAGCTCGAGCCGGCCCCAGGCATCAAGTCGTCGCGCGTCATTGGCCTTGCCGACGACATCGCCCGCTCGATGAGCGCGCTGTCGGCGCGCGTCGCCGTCGTGCCCGGCCGCAATGCCATCGGCATCGAATTGCCGAACGCGCATCGCGAGAAGGTCTATCTGCGCGAGTTGCTGACTGCGAAGGAAAGCGCCGAGACCGTGGCGAAGCTGCCGCTGTGTCTGGGCAAGACCATCGGCGGCGAGCCGGTTATCATTGATCTGGCCCGCACGCCGCACATGCTGATCGCCGGCACCACCGGCTCCGGCAAATCGGTCGCCATCAACACCATGATCCTCAGCCTGGTCTACCGGCTGCGGCCGGAGCAGTGCCGCCTGATCATGGTCGATCCCAAGATGCTCGAGCTCTCCGTCTATGACGGCATCCCGCATCTTCTCACGCCCGTCGTCACCGATCCCAAGAAGGCGGTGGTCGCGCTGAAATGGGCGGTGCGCGAGATGGAAGAGCGCTACAAGAAGATGGCCAAGCTGGGCGTGCGCAACATCGACGGCTACAACGCGCGCCTCGTCGAAGCCAGGGGCAAGGGCGAAGAGCTGACGCGCACCGTACATACCGGCTTCGACAAGGAGACCGGCAAGGCGATCTACGAGGAGGAGAAGCTCGAGCTCGATCCGCTGCCCTATATCGTCATCATCGTCGACGAAATGGCCGACCTGATGATGGTCGCCGGCAAGGACATCGAAGGCGCGGTGCAGCGCCTCGCACAGATGGCGCGCGCCGCCGGCCTGCACGTCATTCTCGCCACCCAGCGTCCGTCGGTCGACGTCATCACCGGCACCATCAAGGCCAACTTCCCGACCCGCATCGCCTTCCAGGTCACCTCGAAGATCGACAGCCGCACCATTCTGGGTGAGATGGGCGCTGAGCAGCTGCTCGGCCAGGGCGACATGCTTTACATGGCCGGCGGCGGCCGCATCAGCCGCGTGCACGGCCCGTTTGCTTCCGACGAGGAAGTCGAGAAAGTCGTGCGCCATCTCAAGACGCAGGGCGCGCCGGAATATCTCGAAGCGGTCACCGCGGAAGAGGCGACCGACGAGGACGGCGCGGTGTTCGACGCCACTGGCATGGGCGGCGAGGGCGGCGACCTGTTCCAGCAGGCAGTCGCCATCGTCAAGCGCGACCAGAAGGCGTCTACCTCCTACATCCAGCGCCGCCTGCAGATCGGCTATAACCGCGCGGCCTCGCTGATGGAGCGCATGGAACTCGAAGGCATTGTGGGGCCGGCGAATCATGCCGGAAAACGCGAGATCCTCGTCGGTGACGAAGAAGGCGGTGGTTACTGATAAAGGGCCGCTTTGCGGCAAATTTCACGGAAAAACGATATCTCACCATACCCAAATCGCGGTAAAAGTGGCCGGCAAACTCAGCGGGATGACGCGTTGAACGGAAGTCCAGAAGTTCGCATGACAAAACAGCCAAACACCATCCGCGCGCTGGCGCTGCTGATCGCGGCCTCGCTTGCAGGCTCCGTCACAGCGTCTCCCGCGGAGACCGTTCCGATGCCCAAGCCCGCGCCGAAGTCGCGCGATCGCGACAATGCGCACAACCAGATGAGCGGCTCGGAAAGGCCGCCAATGACCACGGGCGCAACACAGCAACAGCCGCCGACGCCGGTCATCCCCGATCCGCGCCGCAACGTGCCGGCCAGCATCTTTGCGACGTTTGACGCGAACCAGAAGGCGCAGGCCGCGAAGGTCTCGAGTTATCTGTCGTCGCTGCAGCAGCTGAGCGGCAATTTCGTGCAGGTCGGCCCCGACGGCAGCAAGACCAAAGGCGATTTCTTCATCCAAAAGCCCGGCAAGGTACGCTTCGAATACGATCCGCCGACGCCGATCGCGATCATCGCCGACGGCTCTTCGCTGGCGGTGCGCGACCGCAAGCTGGCGACCCAGGACATCTATCCGCTGTCGCAGACTCCGTTGCGCTTCCTGCTCTCCGATCGCATCGACCTGTTGAAGGACACCAACGTCGTCAGAGTCACCGCCGATGACGTCTTCATCAGCGTCACCATCGAGGAGAAGCAGGCGCTGATCGGCACCAGCCGCCTGATGCTGATGGTCGGCGCCAAGGACGGCCAGCTCAAGCAGTGGACCGTCACCGACCCGCAGGGCTATGACACCACGGTCGCGGTCTACAATCTCGACGCGAGCCGAAAGGTCGATCCCGGCCTGTTCAAGATCGACTTCACCAACTACGCGACTCCGCCGGGGTAGTAGGTCTGCCCGCCATCTCATCCACTGCATATCGTCATGCCCGGGCTTGTCCCGGGCATCCACGTCTTACAATGCAGGAAAAAAGCCGTGGATGGCCGGGTCAAGCCCGGCCATGACGCGGAGAGATTCCTGTTACATCACCCCCCATGCGTTTCTCCCTGACAACCTGGAACATCAATTCGGTGCGGCTGCGCATCGACCTCGTCGCCAAATTTCTCAAGGCGGTGCGGCCGGACGTGCTGTGCCTGCAAGAGACGAAATGCATCGACGACGCCTTTCCGCGCAGGCGGTTCAAGCGGCTTGGCTATGAGCATGTCGCGCTGAACGGGCAGAAGGGCTATCACGGCGTCGCCATCATCTCGAAGCTGCCGTTCGAGAGCACCGATATCCGAACCTTCTGCGACAAGATCGATTCCCGCCACATCTCGGTGTCGTTCGGCGAGAAGGCGCAGATCGCAAAGCCGCTGGTGCTGCATAATTTTTACGTGCCGGCCGGCGGCGACATTCCCGATCCCACGCTCAACCCGAAATTCGGCCACAAGCTGCAATTCCTCGACGAGATGAAGGCCTGCGAGCCGTTGCATCCGCGCGGCGACGACCGCCATATCCTGGTCGGCGATCTCAACGTGGCGCCGCATGAGAACGACGTCTGGTCGCACAGGCAGCTGCTCAAGGTGGTGTCGCACACGCCGATCGAAACGGAAAAGCTGCTTGCCGCGCAGATGCACGGCGAATGGTTCGACGTCGCGCGCGAGCGCATTCCGCTCTCCGAAAAGGTCTACACCTGGTGGAGCTACCGCGCCGCGGACTGGACCGCCGGCGATCGCGGCCGCAGGCTGGACCACATCTGGGTGTCGCGCGCACTCAAGGACAAGGTCGCCGACTTCCGCATCCTGCGCGACGCCCGCGGCTGGGAGCGCCCGTCGGATCATGTGCCCGTGACGGCGGTGCTGGAGGTGTAGTCCCGCTGCCGCGAGTCACGCCCTCATCCTGGGGAGGCGCGTCAGCGCCGTGAAGGGTGGCGCGCAGGCGAGACCAGGGCCTCATGGTGCGAGACGCCCTTCGGGCGCCTCACCATGAGGATTACGTGGCGGCTTCGCGGACGACAGCTACGTGCTCAGCTTCCCGCCCGCCATCAGGATATCGCTGGCGATCTGGCTGGTGCGGGTGGCGAACTCATCGCGCAGGCGGTGCGCGGCGGCGGGATCGCTTTCCAGTACACGCTGGAACAGGCTGCGCGCGATCCGTATCACCGAGGAATTGTCGAGTGCCACCGCGGTCGAGGGCCGCTTCATCGCCACCACCAGCGCAAGTTCGCCGATCAGCGCACCGGGCCCGGCGACCATTTCCGCAGAAGCGCCGTCGTCAATGCGGAACGCGCCGCGCTGCACGACAAAGCCGGCATCCGCCTCCTCGCCCGCATTGAACAGCACGTCGCCGCGGCCGAAATTCCGTTGTTCGCCGCCGATCGCGAGCATGCGCAGGGATGCCGAACCCAGAAGACGCAGGGTCGGAACGCGCTCGAGCAGGGCTACATCATCCTCGATCGACATGCGGGCCGGTCATCGCAGAGCATGATCCCGAAAAGCGGGAAATCGGTTTTCAGGCAATATCATGCTCAAAACAAAACTTGTGGGATACGATTCGTCTCACACGAATCGTATCACGGCACCAGCTTGTAGCCACCGGCTTCCGTCACCAGGATCTCGGGGTTAGCCGCATCTTTTTCAATCTTCTGGCGCAGCCGGTAGATGTGGGTTTCCAGCGTGTGGGTGGTGACGCCGGAATTGTAGCCCCAGACTTCCTGCAGCAGCGTCTCACGCGACACCGGCTGCTGGCCGGCGCGGTAGAGGAAGCGCAGGATCGCCGTTTCCTTTTCGGTCAGGCGAACTTTGCGCGCATTCGCCGCGGTGAGCATTTTGGAGCCGGGACGGAAGCTGTAGGGGCCGACCGAGAACACCGCGTCCTCGCTTGCCTCATGCTGGCGGAGCTGGGCGCGGATCCGCGCCAGCAGCACGGCAAAGCGGAACGGCTTTGCGACATAGTCATTGGCACCGGATTCGAGACCGAGAATGGTGTCCGAATCGGTATCGTGCCCGGTCAGCATGATGATCGGTGCCTTGAAGCCGCCCTTGCGCAGGGAGCGCACCACTTCGCGACCATCGGTATCGGGCAACCCCACGTCCATCAGCACGAGGTCGGGCGCATCGTTCTTGGCGGCGGTGGCTCCTTTGGCGCCGGTATCGACGGCGGAAGCTTCGAACTCGTCATGCAGCGACAACTGCTCGACCAGCGTGTCGCGCAAATCGGTGTCGTCATCCACAATCAATATCTTGCGGGCATTGGGCATCGGTACGATCCTTGAGGCGGCAGGCAGCGGTCGCAAGCGGGGGAGGCCTGGACCGTTACGCAACTAGAAGAGCCGGTTGGTCAGAAACCAATTCGTGTTGACGTAAGGGGCTGTTACAGATTCTCAAGCCAGGGGCCAGTCTACTCCAGATTCCCCTGCCTTTTTCGATCATTGTGTGCGAACGGCGTGAATTAGAGCAATTTGCCCCAAACTGGCAACCGGGGACTTGTCGATTCGCATGGAAATTCCTGGTATTTCAATCACTTATGGGACAGATGTGCGTGATCGGCCGGTCTCGATGATCCGCGTTCACCGCTCGGCCGGCGACCCACGCCGCGGCTGGTTGACGGCGGCAGGCCACAGCATACCTGTCGCGCTCGGACGTGGCGGCATCAAGGCTAACAAGCGCGAGGGCGACGGCGGCACCCCCCGCGGCGTGTTTCGTCCCCGGCGGCTGTGGTGGCGCGCCGACCGCCACGTCCGCCCGCAAACCTTTCTGCCGGTGCGGCCGATCCGCCCCGACGATGCCTGGTGCGAAGACCCGGCCGACCGCCATTATAATCAGGCGATTCGTCTTGCTCGTGGCGCGAGCGGCGACCGGCTGACGCGCGAGGATCACCTCTACGATTTCATCGTCGAGATCGACCACAACACGAGCCCGCGAATTGCCGGCCGCGGCAGCGCCGTGTTTCTGCATCTGGCGCGCGCCAACTTCTCGCCGACCGCAGGATGTGTTTCGATGACGCGTTCGGCCATGTTGCGATTATTGCGAAGGATGGGTCCGCAGACGCGGATCGTGATTGGATGAAGCACATTTCGGGGACATTTCATGGAACGAGATCAGATTGCCGCAGCGTCGCAGACGCTGCATGAACACTGGCGTGCCGGCACCAAGCTCGCCGCGCTCGAACAGGCACAGCGCCCGCTGAACCGTGCCGACGGCTACGCGATCCAGGCCGCGATCGAGCGCTACTCCACCACTCATTTGTTCGGCTGGAAGATCGCCGCCACCAGCGAGGCCGGGCAGAAGCACATCAATGTCGCCGGCCCCATGGCCGGACGGATTCTGGCCGAGACCGTGATTCCGGACGGCGGCACGGCGTCGATGGCCGGCAACGAAATGCGCGTCGCCGAGCCGGAGTTCGCCTTCCGCATGCGCGTGGATTTGCCGGCGCGCTCGACGCCTTACGGCATGCAGCAGGTGCTGGATGCCGTCGACACGCTGCATCCCGCAATCGAGATTCCGGATTCGCGTTTTGCCGATTTCGTCGGCGCCGGCGAAGCGCAGCTGATCGCCGACAATGGCTGCGCCCATCTCTTCGTCCTGGGACCGGCGACGACGGCCGACTGGCGCTCGATGGATCTGATCGAGCACCGGCCCGTCATCACCATGCGCGGCGAAAAGTTCATCGGCCACGGCAAGAACGTGCTCGGCGATCCCCGCATCGCGCTCACCTGGCTCGCCAACGAACTGCGCCAGCTCGGCATCAACCTGAAGGCGGGCCGCGTAGTCACCACCGGCACCTGCCACAAGCCGCTGCCGATTCAGGCCGGCGATTTCTGCGCAGCGGATTTCGGCGTCCTGGGCAAGGTGTCGGTGGGATTTAGCTAGGTCGTTATTACCGCCATTGGACTCTCATCCCGAGGAGTGCGGGACGCGCGTCTCGACGGATGTGACCCGCCGGTGGCATTGCCCTTGGCGACGGCGGCGGCCGATTCCCTCAGCCCCGATGCCCGAAAATCGCCGAGCCCACGCGCACATGCGTCGCGCCCAATTGAATCGCGGTGGCGAAGTCGGCGCTCATGCCCATCGAGAGATTCTTCAAGCCATTGCGCGCCGCGATCTTCGCCGTCAGCGCAAAATGCGGCGCCGGCGCCTGATCAACCGGCGGGATGCACATCAACCCCGAAATATCCAGCCCGTATTTGTCGCGACAAGCGGCGATAAAAGCATCGGCATCCTGCGGCGCGACGCCCGCCTTCTGCGACTCCTCGCCGGTATTGATCTGCACGAACAGTTGCGGGCGACGGCCCTGGGATTTGATTTCCTTGGCTAACGCTTCGCAAATGCTGGGACGGTCCACCGAATGGATGGCACCGAACAGCGCTACCGCCTCCTTTGCCTTGTTGGACTGCAGCGGACCGATCAGATGCAGCACGAGACCGGGATGGCCGGCTATCAGCGCCGGCCATTTCGCTTTCGCCTCCTGGACGCGGTTTTCGCCGAACACGCGCTGTCCACCCGCAATTATGGGCGCAATCGCATCGGCGCCAAATGTCTTGGACACCGCGATTAGCGTCACCGAGGCGCGATCGCGGCCAAATTCCCTGCAGGCGCGCGCGATCTCCTGCTCCACGGCGGCAAGGCCGTTTGGTAAAGGCGCGGCTACTGCGGGCGTTTCACTCACCATGGTCTCGCTCACGGTCCCGCAGCTTGGCGGGTTTGCTTGAATTTTACCAAGTTCGGGAAGGGCTTTTTGATCCCTTGCCTTTAACCTGTCCGGGGGTAGGGACCAAGATGTCGCGCATCACTTTCGGCCGCAACAGGGTCAAACTCAAGAAGGTTTTGGGAATCCGCGTGCGGCTTGCGCTGCTCGCGCTCCTGCTGGTTGCTCCGTTGATGCTGGAACGCGCCCGCTCGCTGGAAGCGGCGCGCGGCAAGCAGCTCGTGCAGGTGACCCAGGAGTTTCGCGATCTCGCCGAGCGCACCGCCGATACCCAGCGTGAGGTGGTTGAATCGGTCGCGACCGTCCTGAAATCAACCGCCTATATCCGCGCCGCCGGCGGTATCGGTCGCAGCTGCGACCTGATGCGTGTGAGCCTTCCGCTCAACCTGCCCTGGATCCGCAATGTCATGGCGGTGGGTGCCGACGGGCGCGTGCAATGCTCGGTGTTGAATGCGCCGGTCGGGCTTGACATCAGTGACCGGCCTTACTTCAAGAAGGCGCGAGAGAGCCGCGATTTCGTCTTCAGCGATTTTCTGATCGCCAAGAAGACCGACATACCGATGGTGATGGCGGCCTACCCCGTATCCGCCATCAATCCCGAGCAGGATTCCGTCATCGTCGCCGGTGTCACGCTGGACTGGATGTCGAAGAGCATGACGCGGCTTTCCGGCCACTCCGGCTTCACCGCCGTCATGATCGACGGCATGGGCACCATTCTCGCCGCGCCCGACGATCTTGCCGGTTTGGGCGGCCGCTCCATCGATACGCTTCCGCTGATGGCCGCCATTGCCGACAAGGCGCTCCTCTCCGATGCGCCGGAAGGCTCGCTGTCTTTCACGGCCGCGGACGGTGCCAGGCGCAACCTTAGCTTCATGCGCATACCGGGCACGGAGGCGCGGCTGGTGATGAGCGTCGACGAGAGCAAGGTGACCGCCGCGATCAATCGTGAGATCCGAACCGCCTATCTGCAGTTCGCCCTGGTCTGCCTGTTCGTACTGCTCGGCGCGCTGGTCGGCGCGGAAAAACTGATCATCGAGCCGATCGAGATGATGACCGGCATGGCCAAACGCTTCGGCGAGGGCGACTGGTCGGCGCGCGTCGCACGCAACCGTGTGCCTTCCGAGTTCGTGCCGCTCGCGCGCGCCTTCAACGCGATGGCAGCGCGCCTCAGCCAGCGCGAGCGCGAGATGCTGGCGACCAACGATCGCCTCACCGTGATGGCCTCCATCGACATGCTGTCCGGACTCGCCAACCGCCGCGGCTTCCAGAGCCGGCTCGATTTCGAGTGGATGAAGGCGCAGCAATATGGCAGCGAACTGTCGCTGCTGATGATCGACGTCGATCATTTCAAGCTCTACAACGACACCTATGGTCACCCCGAGGGCGACGCCTGCCTGACAAGGCTCGGCGAGACGCTGGCCGGCATCGCCGCCGACAATATGGGCTTTGCCGCACGCTACGGCGGCGAGGAATTCTGCCTGCTCCTGCCGAGCACCAGTGCGCTGCGCGCCATGGAAGTCGGCGAGACCGTACGCGCCACCATCCAGGGCCTCGAGTTGCCGCACGCCACCTCGAGCCACAAGACCGTCACCGTCTCCATCGGCGTCGCCTGCACGCTGCCTGGCGACAACCAGCGCCCCGGCGACCTCATCGAAGCCGCCGATGCCGCCCTCTACGCGGCAAAACATCGCGGCCGCAACACCGTGGTCGAGCATGGCTTTGTGCTGCTGGTCGACGAGGCCGGCATAGCGCTGGCAGGGTAGCTTTCCGCGATCACCGAGCCATACGTCAGTGATTGAACGATGGGCTGCGAAGGTAGTGGATACCCCGCGGGATATGACATCGGTTTATGTGGCAACGACGTGCCGGGGGCGGCGCGTCACCCCACCGCTCGCTCGGGCTCGATCTCCTGCTCCGTCACGACGCAATTGCGGCCACGCTTCTTGGCCTCGTAGAGCGCGCGGTCGCAGCGGTCGACCAGGTCTTCCATGGACTCGCCGAACTGGAACTGGCCGACCCCGATCGACACGGTGATGCCGGGCAGCTCCTCGCCGGTGGAGCGGCGGGTGATCTTGCAATCGGCCAGCGCATTGCGGATGCGCTCGGCGGTCGCCGTGCAGATCGAAAGATCCGCACCCGGCAGGATGGCGATCATCTCCTCGCCGCCGTAGCGAGCCGCCAGGTCGTGTTCGCGCACGCGCTCACGGAGCGCCTTCGCCACCAGGCGCAACACCTGGTCGCCGACACCATGTCCATAACTGTCATTGAATTTCTTGAAGTGATCGATGTCGATCAGGAATGCGCTGAGCGGAGCGCCCTGCTCCATGGCTTGTGCCTGCGCGGTACGGAAGAATTCCTCCAGCGCACGGCGGTTCGGCAATCCGGTCAGGCTGTCGGTCCGCGCGCGCTCTTCCGACTGTGACAGCGATTGCCGGATCATGTCGAGCTCGCGCGACTTTTCGACAAACTGCGCTTCGAGTCTGCTCGCGCGCGTCGCCGCCTTGGAGAGCTCGTTCATCAAGGT
>DASWVJ010000137.1:0-4995 GCA_036406295.1 Bradyrhizobium sp. | reverse complement strand
AAGGCTGACGGCCAGATCCGCCGTGTCGTGCTCTGCTCGGGCAAGGTCTATTACGACCTCTATGAGGAGCGCGAGAAGCGCGGCATCGACGACATCTATCTGCTGCGCATCGAGCAGCTCTATCCGGTGCCGCTGAAGGCGCTGGTGCTCGAGCTGTCCCGCTTCAAGGGCGCCGAGTTCGTCTGGTGTCAGGAAGAGCCGCGCAACATGGGTGCGTGGCACTTCATCGAGCCCTATCTCGAATGGGTGTTGAACCAGATTCAGGCGGCGAACCGCCGTCCGCGCTACGCCGGGCGGGCGGCTTCGGCTGCGACCGCCACCGGCCTGATGTCCAAGCATGTGGCGCAGCTCAAGGCGCTGCTCGACGAGGCTTTGAACTAACCGTCATGCCCCGCGCAGGCGGGACATCCACTACGCCGCGGCTCCGCCGTCATTACTGGTGTCTCGGCGTACTGGACCGCCCGCTTTCGCGGGCGATGATGGCTCACATGATGCTGAAGGGTATTGAGGAAAGACCATGACTGAAATTCGCGTTCCGACGCTCGGTGAATCCGTGACCGAGGCCACCATCGGCCGCTGGTTCAAGAAGGCCGGCGATGCCGTGGCGGTGGACGAGCCGCTGGTTGAGCTCGAGACCGACAAGGTCACTATCGAGGTGCCCGCGCCCTCCGCCGGCGTGCTCGGCGAAATTATCGCCAAGGACGGCGAGACCGTCGCGGTCGGCGCGCTGCTCGGCCAGATCAACGACGGCGCAGCGGCTGCAAAGCCAGCCGCCGCGCCGGCTGCTGCCAAGCCCGCGGCTTCTCCTCCGCCACCGGCGCCTGCGCCTGCAGCGCCCAAGGCGGCACCGGCCGATGCCCCGCTCGCGCCCTCGGTGCGAAAGCTTTCCGCCGAAAGCGGCGTCGATGCCTCCACCGTGCCCGGCTCCGGCAAGGACGGCCGCGTCACCAAGGGCGACATGCTCGCCGCGATCGAGAGGGCGGCGTCTGCCCCGACGCCGGTTAGTCAGCCGGCCGCAGCCGTGCAGATGCGCAGCCCCTCACCTGCGGATGATGCCGCGCGCGAAGAGCGCGTGAAGATGACCCGGCTGCGCCAGACCATCGCGCGCCGCCTGAAGGACGTGCAGAACACGGCGGCGATGCTGACCACCTTCAACGAGGTCGACATGACCAACGTCATGGCGCTGCGTTCGCAGTACAAGGACGTGTTCGAGAAGAAGCATGGCTCGAAGCTGGGCTTCATGGGCTTCTTCACCAAGGCCTGCGTGCAGGCGCTGAAGGACATTCCCGCCGTCAACGCCGAGATCGACGGCACCGACCTGATTTACAAGAACTACTACCACGTCGGCATCGCGGTCGGCACCGACAAGGGTCTGGTCGTGCCGGTGGTGCGCGACTGCGACCACAAGTCGATCGCCGAGATCGAGAAGTCGATCGCCGATTTCGGGCGCCGCGCTCGCGACGGCCAGCTCAAGATCGACGAGATGCAGGGCGGCACCTTCACCATCACCAACGGTGGCATCTACGGCTCGCTGATGTCGACGCCGATCCTCAACGCGCCGCAATCCGGCATCCTTGGCATGCACAAGATCCAGGAGCGCCCGATGGTGATCGGCGGCAAGATCGAGGTGCGGCCGATGATGTATCTGGCGCTGTCCTACGATCACCGCGTTATCGACGGCAAGGAAGCCGTCACCTTCCTGGTGCGCGTCAAGGAGAGCCTGGAAGATCCGGCGCGTCTGGTGCTGGACCTTTGAGGGTCTCGTCTCTCCTGAACTCCGGCCTTACGGCCGGAGTTTTCGCGAATGGATGCAACGATCGGGGACGAAATTGACGGACAAGGTTATTGTCATCACCGGCGGCAGCCGCGGCATCGGTCGTGCTGCCGCGATCGCCGCCGCCGAGCGCGGCTACCGCATCGTTGTCGGCTACGCCAGCAACAAGGCTGCGGCGGATGAGGTCGTAGCCCAGATCGAGCGCAAGAACGGCAAGGCTATCGCGGTCCAATGCGATGTCGCCCATGAGAAGGACATCCTGGCGCTGTTCAAGGCGGCCGACGCGTTCGGCACGCTCGGCGCGCTGGTCAACAACGCCGGTATTGTCGGTCCCTCGGTGCGGGTTGAGGACATGTCGGCCGAACGCATCCAGCGCATGATGGCGGTCAACGTCACCGGCAGCATTTTGTGCGCGCGCGAGGCGGTGAAGCGGATGTCGACCCGGCGGGGCGGCAAGGGCGGCGTCATCGTCAACCTCTCCTCGGTCGCCTCGCGCCTCGGCTCGCCCAATACCTATGTCGATTACGCCGCTTCCAAGGGCGCGGTCGATTCGTTCACGATCGGGCTGGGGCACGAGGTTGCGGGCGAAGGCATCCGCGTCGCCGCGATCCGGCCCGGCCTGATCGATACCGAAATTCACGCCTCCGGCGGCGAGCCCGATCGCGCGCATCGGCTTGCGCCCATGGTGCCGATGAAGCGCGTCGGCACCGCGGAAGAAATCGCCAACGCCATCGTCTGGCTGATCTCGGACGAGGCTTCCTACGTGACGTCAGCCATTCTCGACGTCGCGGGCGGGCGCTAACCACCTCACCTTAGCTACAGGACTTCCATCATGGCTTACGATCTCGTCATCATCGGCACCGGACCCGGCGGCTACGTCTGCGCAGTGCGCGCGGCGCAGCTCGGCATGAAGGTCGCCGTGGTCGAGAAGAATCCGACCCTCGGCGGCACCTGCCTCAATGTCGGCTGCATGCCCTCGAAGGCGCTGCTGCATGCCTCCGAAATGTTCGAGGAGGCCGCGCACTCCTTTGCCAAGATGGGCGTTTCCGTTTCCGCACCGAAACTCGATTTGCCCTCGATGATGGACTTCAAGCAGCAGGGCATCGACGGCAACGTCAAGGGCGTCGAATTCCTGATGAAGAAGAACAAGATCGATGTGCTGATGGGCAGGGGAAAAATCCTTGGCGCCGGCAAGGTCGAGGTCACCGGCAGCACCGGCAAGGCGCAGACGGTGGAGACGAAGAACATCGTGATCGCTACCGGCTCCGACATCGCGCGGCTGAAGGGCATCGACATCGATGAAAAGCGCATCGTGTCCTCGACCGGGGCGCTGTCGCTGGAGAAGGTGCCGGGAAAACTTCTGATCGTCGGCGCCGGCGTGATCGGGCTCGAGCTCGGCTCGGTCTGGCACCGCCTCGGCTCCGAGGTCACCGTCGTCGAATTCCTCGACCGCATCCTGCCGGGCATGGATGGCGAGGTCGCAAAGCAATTCCAGCGCATCCTCGAAAAGCAGGGCTTCAGGTTCAAGCTCGGCGCCAAGGTCACCGCGGTCGACACCTCGGGCAAGACGCTGAAGGCGAGCATCGAGCCGGCCGCAGGCGGAGCGGTGGAATCGCTGGAGGCCGACGTCGTGCTGGTCTGTATCGGCCGCGTGCCCTACACCGAGGGTCTTGGGCTCAAGGAAGCCGGCGTCGCGCTCGACAATCGCGGCCGCGTGCAGATCGATCAGCATTTCGCGACCAGCGTGAAAGGCATCTACGCCATCGGCGATGTCGTCGCCGGTCCCATGCTCGCGCACAAGGCCGAGGATGAGGGCGTGGCCTGCGCGGAAATTCTCGCCGGCCAGGCCGGCCATGTGAATTACGATGTCATTCCAGGTGTTGTGTATACCACGCCGGAGGTTTCTTCCGTCGGCAAGACTGAGGAAGAGCTGAAACAGGCCGGCATCGCCTACACATCAGGAAAATTCCCCTTCACCGCCAATGGCCGTTCCAAGGTCAACCAGACCACGGAAGGCTTTGTGAAGATCCTCGCAGATGCGAAGACCGATCGCGTGCTCGGCGTGCATATTGTCGGCCGTGAAGCGGGCGAAATGATTCATGAAGCGGCTGTTTTGATGGAATTCGGCGGTTCGGCCGAGGATCTGGCGCGTACCTGCCACGCCCATCCGACCCGTTCCGAAGCCATCAAGGAAGCCGCGCTTGCGGTAGGCAAGCGCGCGATCCATATGTGACCCCGGGGCCGGTTTGGGGTAACCTGAGCCGACGGGACCAAGTAGATGATGCGCCGCCTGCTTCAGCCGTTCTGGGTTTTACTTGCGATCATCTTCCTGATCGAGGCATGGCTGTGGGATCATCTCGAGCCCATCGTCGCGAAGATCGTCGCCTGGATTCCGCTGCGCGAGTTCAAGCAGTGGCTGGCTGATCGTGTCGATTCGCTCTCGCCCGCGATGACGCTGATCGTCTTCGCCGTCCCGGTCATTCCGCTGTTCCCGCTGAAGCTGGTGGGGATCTGGTTGCTCGCGCATGAATACTGGCTGACGGCGGTCTTCACCCTTTTATTTGCGAAATTCGCCGGCGTCGGCATCACCGCCTTCATCTTCGACGTGACGCGCGACAAGCTGCTGGAGATGCGCTGGTTCGAGGTGGTCTACGAGTTCATCCTGATGATCCGCGAGAAGGCAAAAGCCCTGGTCGCGCCGATCAAGCAGCGCATCCGCGAGATATTGCGCGGCGACGGCGCGGGCTGGTCGGCGCGGACGCTGCGCCTGATCCAGCGTTTCCGCCGCAGCGTCCACGAGGCGCGGTAGCTTCTCCACTCACTGCGTCGTCATCGCCCGGCTTGACCGGGCGACCCAGTATTCCAGAGACGTCGGTATTTGAGCCGATAGAGCCCGGCGTACTGGATGCCCCCGCATGCGCGGGGCATGACAGTTGTATTCAATGCAAATGCAGCGCGTGCAGCAGATGCGGCCAGAACAAGCCGGCCCAGGTCATCACGATTCCCCCCAGCATCAGCAGCCCCGATGCCCAGGCCAGCCATATCATGCCGGTGATGATGGTGGCCGACGCCAGCACGATGGCGATCTGGAACATCGCGGACGCATATTCGTAGTGATGGTACTTGTCCGTCGCCTCGTCGCGCGCATGCTCGGCTTCCTTGGCGCGCTTGGCAAGCTGCTCCGTTCCTTCACCGGTCTCCGGCTCCGAGCGGTACCGTGC
>DASWVJ010000136.1:0-4323 GCA_036406295.1 Bradyrhizobium sp. | reverse complement strand
CATGCAGCCCGGCATCCGCGCGCTGTTCTCCGTCGCCGGACGCGACGCTTTGCGCGCGAGCACCTTCGACATGGGATTCGGGCTCGGCCCGCGCCTGAACGCCGCCGGCCGCCTGTCGGACATGAGCCTCGGCATCGAATGCCTGGTCACGGACGATATGGGCCGCGCGTTCAACATCGCGCAGGAGCTCGATCGACTCAACCGCGAACGGCGCAGCATCGAGCAGGACATGCAGGAAGGGGCACTCGTGCGGCTGGCGGATTTCGATCCCGGCAATTGTGCGACCGTCAGCCTGTTCGAGCCGGACTGGCACCAGGGTGTGATCGGCATCGTCGCCGGCCGGATCAAGGAACGGTTGCACCGCCCGGTCATCGCCTTCGCGCGCGGCGACGAGGGTGAGTTGAAGGGCTCGGGGCGCTCGATCCAGAACCTGCACCTGCGCGACGCCCTCGATCTGGTGAGCAAGCAGCACCCCGACCTGATCCTGCGCTTCGGCGGGCATTCCATGGCCGCGGGCCTGACGATCCGCGAGGCGGACTACGACCGCTTCCAGCGCGTGTTCGAGGAAGCGGTGCAGTCACTCGTGGAACCCGCGGACTTGACCCGCACGCTGGACACGGACGGGCCGCTTGAAACCGGCTACATGAGCCTGGAAGCCGCACGGCTGATCGAGCAGGACATCTGGGGCCAGGGTTTTCCGGCACCGCTGTTCGACGACGTGTTCCGCGTCGACAACCAGCGCCTGCTCAAGGACAAGCATCTCAAGCTGCAACTGTCGAAGAACAACGTGCGCTTCGACGGCATCCGCTTCAATTTCGCCGAGGGCGCACCGCAACAGATCCGGGCGGCGTTCCGCCTCGCACCGAACGAATACAACGGCGTCACCAGCCTGCAGCTGATGCTGGAGCACTTCGAAGCGGCATGAGCCGCGTCTGCTGCCGCCAACGATCGCGATCCGCCCTCGACCGGGCCGCCCTCGCGTCCCTCGACCCGGCACCCCAATACCGTTCGGGCTGAGCTCGTCGAAGCCCTGGCGGCGGCCTTCGGCAAGCTCGAGGCGGACGGTTGCAATCCACTGCCACGTCCATGGCGGGCGCCGCAACGCTCAGGCAAAGTCAGGCCGGCATCCGCGACGCCGCCGGAACCGCACGTCTGACGACTCCCTTGCCACACTTGCCCCGCTCGAACAGCGGGGCGGGTGTGGCGCGCAATCGCGTCTCCGCAACGGCGATCTGCTCCGCTCATCTCCCCGACGACTTTTGACATTCGTCAACAGTGCTTCACTTTTAGTTGCCCGTAGCAACTATATAGTTTAGTTTTTCAACTGTTGAAGAGTGCAACCGCATCTTCGACAACAGAGCACCGACTGACCTTCCACGCCATCCGTCGGAAGCATCGCCGGCGAATCGAGTCTCCCAAAAACTAGAGGTGAGCATCATGTCCAACGCGCTAGCCACAACCACGATTTCGGCCGATGCTGCCGTATCGGGCTATCGGGGTACCAATCGCCTGATCCTCGGGATGTGCCTCGGGGTATCGACGTATTGGCTCTTTGCACTCGCAATCACGGCCCTGGTGCCGACCATCAGCAGCGCCTTCGGCATCTCCGCCGACGAACTCGGCCTGCCGATCAGCATCACCGCCCTGATGTCGGGGGTGTTCATCGTCCCGGCCGGCAGTATCGCCGACAAGATCGGACGCGTCAGGGTCGCCCGCGCCGGCCTCGTGGTCGCGATGATCGGCGCCGCGGTGTGCGGCGTCGCCGAAAACACCACGATCCTGACGGTGGGCCGCGCGCTTCAGGGTATCGCCGCCGCGATGATCATGCCCTCTACCCTCGCGCTCGTGAATGCCTACTACACCGGCCCGGAGCGTCTGCGCGCACTGAGCTTTTGGTCGATCTCGTCCTGGGGCGGCGGCGGACTGTGCAATCTCTTCGGGGGCGCGGTCGCCTCCTATCTCGGCTGGCGCTGGGCCTTCTGGCTCGTGATCCCGGTCGCACTGATCGCGCTGTATGCGATGGCTGAAACGCCGGAAAGCAAGAACGAGCACGGGCCGCGCGACCAGCGTTTCGATTTCATCGGGCTCGTCCTGCTGGTGGTGGGCCTGCTTACGCTGAATGTGAGCATCACCAAGGGCCGCTCGCTGGGCTGGACCGACATCCTTATCGTCGGCGGCTTCATCGCATCCTTCACCGTGCTGTTCGCCTTCGCGGTGTACGAGAAGCACCGCAAGTCGCCGCTGGTCGATCTGTCGCTGCTCAAGCGCCGCTCCTACAACGGCGCGGTGATCTCGAACTTCATGCTGAACTCTACGCTCGGCAGCCTGATGATCCTGATGACCTACCTGCAGCAGGGACGCGGCCTCTCCCCGTTCGACGCCGGCATGCTCACCCTCGGCTACACCGCCGCGACGCTCGTGATGATCCGCGTCGGCGAGAAGATCGGCCGCAAGTTCGGCGCACGCAGCCCGATGGTCGTCGGTTGCACGCTCGCCGCGGTCGGTATCGGCATGCAGGCCCTGACCTTCATCGACGGCACCCTGTATCTCGTGCTGGTGGCGGTCGGCCTCGCGCTGATGGGTCTCGGTTTCGGCGTCTCGGCCACGCCTTCGACCAACATCGCGGTCGGCGAAGCGCCCCCGGAGAAGGCCGGCGCAGCGTCGGGCATCTACAAGATGGCGAGCTCGCTCGGCGGCAGCTTCGGCCTGGCGATCGCGACGGTGGTGTACGGCACGCTGATCTCTGCCAACCCCACGGCACTCGCGAGCGCTGCGTTCGGCGGAATCATGACCGGCGTCGTGGCCTGCGTCATCGCGATCATCTCCGTGCTGATCTGCGTGCCGGCCGCCAGGAAGAACTGACAACAACCGAGCACCGCACCGGTTTCGTGCAGGCGGGGACTTCTCCCCCAACCCCTCCCCGGTCCCCGCCTGGCACGACCTCACAAACGGGATGCGGGCAAGCCGCCCCCTTCCTCCCACAGAGGTGAGCACATGAACACGCTGCTGCAAGAACTCGTCAACGATCAGAAACAGATCACCGGCTGGCGCCATCACATGCACCGCTATCCCGAACTGGCATTCGAGGAGCGGCACACCGCCGAATACATCGCCGGCCTCCTCCATTCATGGGGTTACGAAGTCGCCACCGGCATCGGCAAGACCGGCATCGTCGCTTCGCTGACGGCCGGCGACGGCACGAAGGCGGTCGGCCTGCGTGCCGATATCGACGCCCTGCCGGTGAACGAGCAGGCGGCCGGCGACCACTCCAGCACCGTCCCGGGCCGTTCGCACACCTGCGGCCATGACGGGCACAGTGCGATGCTGCTGGGCGCGGCGCAACACTTGGCGCGCACCCGCAACTTCAACGGCACCGTGCGCCTGATCTTCCAGCCGGCCGAGGAAGTCATGGGCGGCGCGCTGGCGATGATAGAGGACGGCCTGTTCGAGCGCTTCCCGATCGACGCGGTGTTCGGCATGCACAACATGCCGGGCCTCGAACTGGGGAAGATCTACTTCACCACCGGCCCGGTGATGGCGGCGGTCGACAACTGGGAAATCGAACTCACCGGCAAGGGCAGCCACGGCTCGATGCCCGAGCGCAGCATCGACCCGGTCGTCGCCGGCGCATCACTGGTGATGGCGTTGCAGACGATCACGTCCCGCAACGTCGCACCGCTCGATTCCGCGGTGGTGTCGGTCGGCGCGTTCCTCGCCGGCGACGCCGGCAACGTCATCCCGCAGTCCGCGCTGCTGCGCCTGAGCATCCGCTCGAGCCGCCCCGAGACGCGCGCGCTGGTGCTCGGCAAGGTGCGCTCGATCACTGCCGCACAGGCGGATTGCTACGGCGTAAGCTGGCAGATCCGCGAAGGCACGCCGGGCGCCGTGCTGGTGAACGATGCCGCGCAGACCGCGTTCGCGGCCACGGTGGCGAAGGACCTGCTGGGTGCCGACAAGGTCGTCACCGATGGCCCCCGCTTCATGGGCAGCGAGGATTTCGCCTTCTTCGCGCAGCGCAAGCCGGGTACCTACTGCTTCATCGGCAACGGCGACACGCCGATGGTGCACCATCCGCAATACGACTTCGACGATCGCAACCTGCCAGTCGGCGCGGCATATTGGGTCGCACTTGCGGAATCCTTCCTGAGCTGAGGTCGGCAAACATCAGCTTGCGCTGTTCCGGCCGGGGCAACTCCGTCATAATGGAGTTGTCCTTTTTCACGCCAACGGAGCTTTCCGGGCGACATTGTGCCGGCAACGCATTGTGATGAACGACACCAACGCGCCCTACCTCACCTACAAGCTCGACCTGATCAAGACCAT
>DASWVJ010000135.1:0-7291 GCA_036406295.1 Bradyrhizobium sp. | reverse complement strand
GCCGGCAAATCGACGCTGCTCGAAGGAATCGCTGCGCTCGCCGGTTACGATGATGCCGGCGGCGGCAAGGGCTATCGGCCGGTCGATTATTCCAATTCAATCGAGGAGAGCGGAGGGCAGTTGTCGGATGCGCTGCGTGCGAGTTGGCTGCCCAAGATCACCACTGGCTGGTTCTTCCGCGCCGAGAGCTTCTTCTCTGTCGCGCGATATCTGGATGAAGTCAGCAGCCCCTATGCGGACTTCCTTTCCCATTCTCACGGCGAGGGTTTCATGCGCTTCTTCGAGGAGCGTTGCCAGAAGCAGGGCATCTTCATCTTCGACGAGCCGGAATCCGCGCTGTCGCCGGCGCGACAGATCGAATTCCTGAAGCTGCTGCAGCGGATGGAGAACTCCAAAATTTGCCAGGTGGTGATGGCCACGCACTCGCCGATGCTGATGGCCTATCCCAATGCGCGGCTGCTGCGGCTCACGAAGTACGCGCTGGAGCCGGTCACCGTGGAAGAGACCGATCATTTCAGGGTGATGCGCGAGTTCTGCCAGGACCCGAGAGGATTTGTTGAAGGCGCCATCGCGGGCGCGTGAGCCGCGTCTGTCCTGAAAATAGAATGACCGCCGGACCCATGAAGATCCGGCGGCCGCCCGGGATCCCGCAATATCAAATCGCGATCGAAATGCCCCCAGCCCGGGTTGAACAACCCTACGGTATCCCCACCATCGCGCGGCATTACAAATGCCGTTCCACGGCGAGGAACATGGCGCATGTGTCCTTGGGGCCACGAAAGAGAGTAAGCGGCCCCGGACTTTTGCGGGTACCGAGGCCGCCAACCTGGGTGGTACAGGTTTTCCTCCGGCCGGGGCTTTTGGGGGGTCTCGAGCCGAAGGCAGAAAGACGACGCTTGACCGAAAAAAGCGTTCCTAAGCCTGCGCGCAGATCGACAGGATTACCGGGGGCTTCCGGCCGCTGTCGCGCTGTTTGATCCCCGTCAAAGACGCCAGCGGATTTCCGGGATCAAATCCGCCAGTTAAGCACACAAACCGGCGGCCATGGACGTCCTTGAGACCACCATTTCAACAGAGGAACTGGACGGCGCCCAGATGGAAGCCGCCTGCGGGGAGGGCTGCCCTGATTGCCCGGTCGGCGACGTCCAGGAATTGCTGCGCAAATGCTGCCTGAGGCCGACGCGGCAGCGCATGATTATAGGCCGACTGTTATTTGCAGGCGCACATCGGCATGTTACGGCGGAGTCGCTCTATGCCGAGGCTGCGGCGGCCGGCATGCAGCTTTCCCTTGCGACCGTCTACAACACGTTGAACCAGTTCACACAGGCTGGCCTGCTGCGCCGGGTCGGACCTGACGGTTCGCGATGTTTCTTTGACACCGATACCAGCGCGCATCCGCATTTTTACCTGGAAGGCGAGGACACCCTGATCGACGTGCCCGAACGCCTCGCGGTCGAGCAAATGCCGGCGGCGCTGCCCGGCCACGAGATTTCCCGGCTCGACATCGTTATCCGTATCCGCCGCAAGGCTGGCTACAGGTTGCAGTAGCCGGCGGCCTCGGCGGATTACGCTTTCGCCATCGTAATGCCGAGCGACCGAGAACGGGACGCTAACTAGTCTGCCCTACGATCCGCGGCAATCAAGTGAGCTGCTATATCTTCCATCCGCTCGAACACCAGGTCAGGCCCGAGCGCGCGAAGTGCATTCGGCGCGGCAACGCCCCACATCACGGCGCCGCAGGCAATGCCGGCGGCACGTGCCGCCTCGATGTCGCGGACTTCGTCGCCGATCGAGATCGCCTGCGCCGGGGTCGTGCCGGCGCGCTTCACGACGCGGCGGAATTTTGTGGCCTTGCCGAACAGCGAAGCGCCGCAATCGAAATACGAGAACAGATGCGCGGTCTTGCCGAGTTGTTGCCGCGCATTGGCCTCGTGGTCGGAGCTGACCAGCGCCAGCGTGAGCCCGCCGTCGCGTAGTGTCCGCAGCATCGCCTCGGCGCCCTGGAAGAGGGGAATGCCGGCGAGGTCTGCGGTCTTCATCCGCCGCATATGCCGCGAGATTGCGGGCAGCTTCCACAGCGGGATTTCCATCCGCCTGAGGATTTCACGCGAGCCGGCATGGCGCAGCGACTCAAGTTCGCCATCCGCAATCCGACGGAAGCCAAAGCGATCGGCAACGTCGTTCACGTTGCGCAGGAACCAGGGGAAGCTGTCGGCCAGTGTGCCGTCGAGGTCGAAGATGACGAGCGAGTAAGGCATCGCGCCCCGCTTCACGGTTTCCGATTGCCGGCGGATTTCAGGCGCTTGATCGCGTCGCGGATCGGGCCGAACGGCCCGTATTTGTGCTGCTTCTCGCTGAACCCATCCGCATAAGGCCCATAGGGCGCATCCACGGGCTTGTTGAGCAGGTCGGGAAAATCCTTCTCAAGGCCGGCGCGCTTGGGCCGCGGCTGCGACAGCACATAGGCTGCAACGTCCCATGCCTGCTCCGCCGTCAGTTGTGGATTCAGGTAGTCGGCGCCGTGCGGCATGTTGAAGTGAACGAAGTTGGCAAAATTGATCAGGCGCGCCATGCCGGCTCCGTCATTGTAACTCGCAGGCCCCCACAGTGGCGGCATCATGTAGCCGAGTTGTGGCGCGCCTGGGTCCCTGAGAATGCCGGAGCCGTCGGTGTTGTGGCAGGCGGCGCAGGAGCGGACATAGACGGCGCGGCCTCGTTCGGGGTCGGCCGCGCGTGTCAGCTCCTTCATCTTGCCGGCGCCAAGGCCCGGCAGTTGCTGGCCCGCCGGCACGCCGGTGGACAGGAATTCGACATAGGCCACAAGGGCGCGCATCTCCGGCGCATCATTGGGCATGGCGCGGCCGTTCATGCTGCGGGTCATGCAGTCGTTGATGCGGCCCTCGATGCTGATCGGGCCGCCGGTCCGCGCGCTGTAGGCAGGAAAGTCGCCATAGATGCCGAACAGCGGCAGGCCGAACTTCTTCGTTCCGCCCGACAAGTGGCAGTTGGTGCAGGCGAGGTTGTTGCCGGCGAACCGTTTTGCGGCATCGGCCACGTCGGGACCGACATGGGCATAGGTCGCCAGCATCAGGTCGCGGCCATTCCGGATCAACTCGCCGCGGGCATCGCGGGGCAATGCGCTGACCTCCGGCATGGTCCAGGGCGTGAAGCCTTGCGGCTCCGCCGCGGCCGAAGCCGGAAGGGCAATGAGCATCAGGATGCAGGAAGCAAACTGGCGAAGTCGCATGGCGGCCTTGGGAGAGTACGCGGTTAGCGGTCGGGCGTCAGTTGCGAAAGGTGAAGTGGAAATCCTAATTTTCCTGAAAGGCGCCAGAAGCAAGAGCCAGCCATCGGCCGGCGTGCCGTCGAGGGCCAGGGAGTAGGTATCCGCGCCACAGTATTGCCAGGTGTCGAGTGCTGTAGGGCGCAATAGCGAAGCGTATTGCGCCGCGAAGGAAGCGGCGGATTACGCTGTCGCTATCCGCCTTACGTGCCATTTTTTGCGATCTTCAGAGCCCACCAGTGCTAAGATTTATTGTGCTCAAACAATGCCCGTGCTTCTCAAAGTTTGAGCGCGCATTGCTCAAGCAATAGGCGAGAGTCGTATATCTAACCCTTGGCTTCGTTAAGCGGTTGACGCGATATTCGTGGTGCAACATTCAAGTTGAATGATGCGCCGGTTTGTCTGTTCCGATGAACTGCGATCGGATGAAGTGTGCATGAAACGCTCGTTCAAACCAGGAGAGATCCAATGTGCGCGGGTGACGACAAGAACTGTCCGGAATTCGAATTGCACCACCGCAAGTTCAAGGAAACGCTCGATCGGGAACGCCGCTCGTTCTTGAGGTCCAGCTTCGCCGCGGCCGGCGGCGCGGCGGCGATGACCGCGGGCGGCATTTCTTTGGTGACTCCGCAGATGGCGGCTGCCGCCGAGAGAAACCAACCAGCTAAGCGGTCCTATCACCATTTGCCGGCGAATGCCGACACAGTGCATTGGGGCTATTTCAGCAAGAAGTTAAAGCCGCAGGTGGAGATCGATTCCGGCGACTTCATCACCATCGAGGCATTGACCCACCATGCCAATGACGACGCCGAGCGCATGGTGAAGGGCGATCCCGGCGCGGAAAGCGTGTTCCTGTGGACCAAGGAGAAGAAGGGCGTAAACAGACGCGGCGCAGGACCGATGGATGCTTCGCTGTTTGGGCGGGGCGCAGGCGAGGGCCTTGGCGTGCACATCTGCACCGGCCCGGTCTACATACGCGGCGCCCAGGAGGGTGACGTGATCGAGTTGCGCATTATCGACGTCACGCCTCGCCCTTGCGCTAATCCGCAATATCCCGGAAAGGCTTTCGGTAGCAACGCGGCCGCATGGTGGGGCTTTCACTATAAGGACCTGCTCACTGAGCCAAAGCCGCGCGAAGTAGTCACGATCTACGAAGTCGACGCCACAGGCGAACGTAACTGGGCGAAGGCCGTCTACAATTTCCGATGGACTCCACAGACGGACCCCTCCGGCGTAGTCCACAAAACCATCGACTATCCCGGCGTTCCGGTCGATCACTCTACGATCAAGGAAAACCATGGCATCTTGAAGAATGTGCGCATTCCGATACGTCCGCACTTCGGCGTGATCGGCTTGGCGCCCAAGGAAGCTGATATCGTCGACTCGATTCCGCCGAGCTATACCGGCGGCAACATTGACAATTGGCGCATCGGCAAGGGCGCCACGATGTATTATCCGGTTGCTGTCGAAGGTGGCCTGTTATCGGTCGGCGATTCCCATGCCTCTCAGGGAGATTCAGAGCTGTGCGGTACGGCAATCGAATGCTCATTGAATGGCACCTTCCAGATCATCCTGCACAAGAAGGCCGATCTCGTCGGTACAGCTCTCGAAGCTCTGGACTATCCGATGCTGGAAACCAAGGATGAGTGGCTGGTGCACGGCTTCAGCTTCGCCAACTATCTCACCGAATTGGGAGACAAGGCACAGTCGGACATTTACTCGAAATCTTCCGTTGACCTTGCCTTGCGCGATGCGTTCCGGAAGATGCGCAAATTCCTGATGACGACCAAGAAGCTGACCGAGGATGAAGCGATCTCTTTGATCACGATCGGCGTCGACTTCGGCATCACCCAAGTGGTAGATGGAAACTGGGGCGTTCACGCGGTCATCAAGAAGGATATCTTCGCCGGCGGCGAGACTTGATCCTTAACTCCGACGCGGTCGGCCTTCGCCGAGCCGGCCGCGTCGCGCTGCATATATTTGCGGACGTTTCCGACTGGCTAGGTCACGTCTTGCTCTACCCTAAGAGCGGACAATCCAACCCTACTCCGCCGCCTCGATCGCTCCGCTTGCCTTCCGCGGCTTGCCTTCCACCTTCCTCAGCACCGGCGCCAGAAACTTGCCCGTGTAGCTGCGCGGCGCCTTCATGATGTCTTCCGGCGTGCCCCAGGCGACGATCTCGCCGCCGCCGTCGCCGCCTTCGGGGCCGAGGTCGATGACCCAGTCGGCGGTCTTGATGACTTCGAGATTGTGCTCGATCACCACCACCGTGTTGCCCTGGGCGACCAGTTCGTGCAGCACCTCCAGCAGCTTCTTGACGTCGTGGAAGTGCAGGCCGGTGGTCGGCTCGTCCAGGATATAGAGCGTGCGGCCGGTGGCGCGCTTTGACAGCTCTTTTGCCAGTTTGACTCGCTGGGCTTCGCCGCCCGACAAGGTGGTCGCCTGCTGGCCGACGTGGATGTAGTCGAGGCCGACGCGGTGCAGCGTCTGGAATGTGTCGCGCACGCGCGGGACGGCCTTGAAGAACTCGGCGGCTTCCTCGACCGTCATGTCGAGCACGTCGGCGATGCTCTTGCCCTTGAACAGGACTTCCAGCGTTTCGCGGTTGTAGCGCTTGCCCTTGCAAGTGTCGCAGGTGACGTAGACGTCGGGCAGGAAGTGCATCTCGATCTTGATGACGCCGTCGCCCTGGCAGGCCTCGCAGCGGCCGCCCTTGACGTTGAAGGAGAAGCGGCCGGGCTCGTAGCCGCGCGCCTTGGCTTCGGGGAGGCCGGCGAACCATTCGCGGATCGGCGTGAAGGCGCCGGTATAGGTCGCAGGGTTGGAGCGCGGGGTGCGGCCGATCGGCGACTGGTCGATGTCGATGATCTTGTCGATGTGCTCGAGGCCCTCGATGCGGTCGTGGGGCGCGGCGCCTTCGCTGGCGCCATTGAGTTTGCGGGCAATGGCGCGATAAAGCGTGTCGATCAAAAGCGTCGACTTGCCGCCGCCGGACACGCCGGTGACGCAGGTGAACAGGCCGAGCGGAATCTCCGCCGTGACATTCTTGAGGTTATTGCCGCGCGCGTTCACCACCTTGAGGGTGCGGCGATGGTTCGGCGGACGCCGATCGGGGATATCGACCGCCAACTCGCCGGTGAGATATTTGCCGGTGAGCGATTTCGGATTGCGCATGATGTCGGCGGGCGTGCCCTGTGCGACGATATTGCCGCCATGCATGCCGGCGCCGGGACCGATGTCGAGCACGTAGTCGGCCAGACGAATGGCGTCCTCGTCGTGCTCGACCACGATCACGGTGTTGCCGAGGTCGCGCAGCCGCTTCAGCGTATCGAGCAGGCGCGCATTGTCGCGCTGGTGCAGGCCGATCGACGGCTCGTCCAGCACGTAGAGCACGCCGGTCAGACCCGAGCCGATCTGCGAGGCGAGGCGGATGCGCTGGCTCTCGCCGCCGGACAGCGTGCCCGACGAGCGCGACAGCGTCAGGTAATTGAGGCCGACGTCGATCAGGAAGGTGAGGCGTTCACGGATTTCCTTGAGCACGCGGGCGGCGATCTCGTTCTGCTGGGCGTTCAGCGCCGCCGGCACGCTTTCGAACCATTCGCCGGCGCGCTTGACCGAGAGCTCGGCGATCTCGCCGATATGCTTGCCGCCGATCTTGACGCACAGCGCTTCCGGCTTAAGGCGGTGGCCATGGCAGCCGGCGCAGGGCACGTCGGAGAAATACTTCGCCAGTTCCTCGCGCGCCCACTCGCTTTCGGTCTCGCGGTAGCGGCGCTCGAGATTGGTGATCACGCCCTCGAACGGCTTCTTGGTGTCGTACGAGCGCACGCCGTCTTCATAGGAGAACTTGATGGCGTCCTCGCCGGAGCCGGTCAGCAAGACCGCCTGCACCTTCTTGGTCAGGTCCTTCCACGGCGTGTCGAGCGTGAACTTGTAGTGTTTTGCCAGCGCCGTCAGCGTCTGCAGATAATAGGGCGAGGACGATTTGGCCCAGGGCGCGATCGCGCC
>DASWVJ010000134.1:0-4327 GCA_036406295.1 Bradyrhizobium sp. | reverse complement strand
CACGCCCGTGATCAGCTTCTTGTCGACGCCCTGCGCGGCACGCACGAGATCGCCGGCCTTCACCTTGCGGTCGACGATGAAGGCGAAGTCGCGCGACACCGGCTGGAACGCGGAGAGCTCGAGCACCGGCTTGGCGCGCGTCGCCTTCTGCTTGCCTTCGGGAATGCGGTCGAGGATCACCTCGAACGCCATCAGCGGACCGTCAGCGCCGAGCGCTTCAAGCGCGCTCGGATGCAGCTCGCCGAAATAGCCGAGCACGTTCTGCGGGCCGATCTGGATGGTGCCGGAACGGCCGGGATGCAGCCAGCTGGCGCCGCCGGGCACGATCTGCAGCGCCTGCATCGGCGCACCGGCCGCCGCCAGCACGGCGAATGCGTCGGCCTTGGCATCGAGCGCGTCGGCAGCCGCCGTGCCTGACCAGTGCCGGCCGAGCCCCGTGGACGATGCAAAGCCATGACGCACGCCGGAAGCGGCCATCAACTGGTTCTCGGGCTTGTCGCCCCTGAAGAGCTGGCCGACCTCGAACAGCGCGACATCGGACGAGCCGCGATTGATGTTGGCCTGCGAGGCCGCGATCAGGCCGGGCAGCAGGCTCGGCCGCATGTCGGACAGATCGTAGGCAATCGGATTGGCGAGCGCGAGCTCCGCCTGCCCGCCGCCGAACAATACCGCCGCCGGCCTTGAGATGAACGACCACGTTACGGCCTCGACCATGCCGCGCGCCGCCAGCGCGCGCCGGGCGCGGCGGGTGCGCAACTGCATCGGCGTGAGCACGGATTTGCGCGGCTCCTCGCCGCGGCCGAACGGCGTTTCCGGCACCTTGTCGACGCCGTAGATGCGAACGATCTCCTCGACGATGTCAGCCTTGCCGTGCACGTCGGTGCGCCAGGACGGCACCGCCACCTTCACCACGGGGCCATTGCCGGCGACCATGAATCCGAGCCGGGTCAGGATGAGCCTCGACTCGACCAGCGGCACCTCGAGACCGGCCAGCCGCTTCACCTCGCTCAGCGGGAAGTCGATCACGCGATCCTCGCCGTAGCGGTCGCCGACCACGATGTTCTCCGATGATGTGCCGCCGCACATCTCCATCACGAGCTGGGTGGCGAGTTCGAGCCCAGGCACCATGAAGGCCGGATCGACGCCGCGCTCGAAGCGGTAGCGTGCGTCGGAATTGATGCCGAGCTTGCGCCCGGTCTGGGCGATGTTGATCTCGTTCCACAGCGCCGATTCGATCAGCACGTCGGTGGTGTTCTCGTCGCAGCCCGACGTTTCGCCGCCCATGATGCCGGCAAGCGATTCGACACCGTGCTCGTCGGCGATGACGCAGATCGAGGGATCGAGGTTGTAGGTGCGGCCGTCGAGCGCGAGCAGGCTCTCGCCCGCGCGCGCCCGGCGCACGGTGAGATTGCCCTCTACCTTCTTCGCATCGAACACATGCAGCGGACGACCGCGATCGAAGGTCATGAAGTTGGTGATATCGACCAGAGCGTTGATAGGCCTGAGCCCGATCGAGGTCAGCCGCTTCTGCAGCCATTCCGGCGACGGCCCGTTCTTGACGCCGCGCACCAGCCGCAGCGCGAAGCCTGGGCACAGCGTGGCATCCTCGACCTTGACCTGAACCGGGCAGGGGAATTCGCCCTTCACCGGCTTGATGGCTGGGTCGTTGAACTTGCCCATGTCGGCGGCGAACAGATCGCGCGCGATGCCATGCACGCTGGCGCAGTCCTGCCGGTTCGGCGTCAGGTTGATCTCGAGCACGGGATCGCCGAGGCCGGCCCATTCGGCATAGCCCTTGCCGACCGGCGCATCCGCTGGCAGCTCCATGATGCCGTCATGGTCGTCGGAGATTTGCAGCTCGGCCGCCGAGCACAGCATGCCGCGGCTCTCGACGCCTCTGATGGTGCCGACGCCAAGCGTGATGTTCTTGCCGGGAATATAGGTGCCGGGCGGCGAGAACACGCTGATCAATCCCGCACGCGCATTCGGCGCACCGCACACCACCTGCACCGGCGCGCCGCCGTCGCCGGTATCGACCATGCAGACGCGCAGGCGATCGGCATTGGGATGCTGCTCGGCCGAGATGACGCGGGCGATGGAGAATGGCGCCAGCGCCTTGGCCTTATCCTCGATGCTCTCGACCTCGAGCCCGATCATGGTGAGCTTGTCGGCGAGCTTTTCCAGCGGCTCGTCGGTGTCGAGATGTTCCTTCAGCCAGGAGAGCGTGAATTTCATTGGGATTGCTTCTCTTGTCCCCTCCCCCGCTTGCGGGGGAGGGTTAGGGTGGGGGCTCTCTCCGCAACGGCAGCGGCAATTGTTTCGAGAACGCCTTTGCGGTTCTTCATCACGTCGTGATTGGTGAAGCGAAGGACCATGAATCCCTTTGCTTCGATCACGGCCGAGCGTGCCGCGTCTGCTCGCTCAGCCTGATCGGAAAAATGCTGTCCGCCATCGATCTCGATTACCAGCTTTGCTGCATGACGGATGAAATCGGCGACGTAGTTTTCGATTGGTACCTGACGGCGGAAGCCAGCGCCGTTCAGCCGATGGCCGCGCAGTTCAGACCAAAGAATGCGCTCGGCATCGGTCGAATTCCTGCGTAAGGCACGTGCGTTGGAACGCAGCCTGGAAGAAACTTTCCACGTGGGACTCTTGGGTTCGGCCATCGACACCTCCGATACGGAGAGACCCCCACCCCAACCCTCCCCCGCAAGCGGGAGAGGGAGCGCAGCCGTGCCCGCCTCGTGAATCCCGTTCATGAGGTTTGTCCCGCGGGTGCAAAAACCTCGACCAGGCGGAAGCGTTCGCACATCAGCATCATGTCTTCGCGAAACTTGCCTTGCCGGCCGAAATAATTGCGATGCGCGCTGCGCCAGAAGTCGAGGCTGCGGTCACCTTCGCCCTCCTCGTAGGCAAAGGCGGCATCGACTTCGCCGAAGCGGCGATAGGTTACTTCCGTCGATTCGATGACGCAGCACGGCTCGCCACGCCCGTCGAGCACGATCCAGCGCTCGCCCGGTGTCGACGTATTCGGCTCGTCCTCGGTGCTGCAGGTCGCGGTCTTGACGCCCCGGATGACGAGCTCGAGGAGCTCGTCGGCGAGCTGCGGCCCGTCGCCGAACGCGAACGACCGCAGGCCGCGATATTTTTCCGGGACGGCGCTCAGATTCACGAGCTCAGGCCTCCCGCCAGCGTCGGCACGTCGAGCGGCCTGAAGCCGTAATGCGACAGCCAGCGCACGTCGCTGTCAAACAGCTGGCGCAGGTCCGACATGCCGTATTTCAACATGGCGATGCGATCGATACCCATGCCCCAGGCAAAGCCCTGGTAGACATCAGGGTCGATGCCGCAGGCGCGCAGCACGTTCGGATGCACCATGCCGCAGCCGAGAATCTCCAGCCAGTCCTCGCCCTCGCCGAAGCGAATCTCGCCCTTGTCGCGCCGGCACTGAATGTCGACTTCCAGCGACGGCTCGGTGAAGGGGAAGAACGAGGGGCGGAAGCGCATGTTGATGTGGTCGACCTCGAAGAACGCCTTGCAGAACTCGTGCAGGATCCACTTGAGGTGGCCGAGATGCGATTCCTTGTCGATGACGAGGCCCTCGACCTGATGGAATTGCGGGGTGTGGGTCGCGTCCGAATCGATGCGGTAGGTGCGGCCCGGGCAGATCACGCGGATCGGCGGCTTCTGGGAGAGCATCGTGCGCACCTGCACCGGCGAGGTGTGGGTACGCAGCAGCATGCGCGAACCGTCGTCCTTCGGATTGAAGAAGAAGGTGTCGTGCATCTCCCGTGCCGGGTGGCCTTCCGGGAAATTCAGCTTGGTGAAGTTGTAGTCGTCGGTCTCGATGTCGGGCCCCTCGGCGACCGAAAATCCCATGTCGGCGAAGATGGTCGTCAGCTCATCCCAGACCTGGCTGAGCGGATGGATGCGGCCGGTCTCGGCCGGTGCGTCGCGCAGCGGCAGCGTGACGTCGATCGTCTCCGATGCCAGGCGAGCATCGAGCGCCGCGGATTTGAGGATATCGCGCCGCGCGGCGAGCGCTTCCGTCACCCTGTCCTTGGCCGAGTTGATGGCCGCGCCTTGCGTCCTGCGCTCATCCGGCGACATCTTGCCCAGCATGCCGAGCAGCGCGGAGATCGAGCCTTTCCTGCCCAGCGAAGCGACGCGGACGGCTTCCAGCGCTGCTTCGTCACCGGCGGCGGCGATCTGCTCAAGGATGGATTTTTCAAGCGTTGCGAGGTCGGACACGGCTCAAGTCCCTAAAGCTTCCAGGAGGCGGCTGGTTGTGGCCAGCCAAGGGGGGCAACGTCAAGCCAAAAGGCCT
>DASWVJ010000133.1:0-41131 GCA_036406295.1 Bradyrhizobium sp. | reverse complement strand
CGACGGGCGGTCGGTCAGGACCGCCCGTTCGCACATTCTGGCAAATTTTGCGGACACAAGAGTACGTATAAGCCGTAAACCATTGCGCGGGGAAAGCCGGGATGTCTCGGCTGTACCTGTCAAATCCGTGTGCATCCTATCACTACTCTCGCACACGGGGCTGCGGGCGCAGTCAGCGCCCGGCTTTCCCTGCGCCCTCTGACCAAGAGGGAGCAACGAATTCGCACAGCCCGGGCTAAACCGTGTCGCGGGAATGAGAACGTATGTCTATCCCCGTCATTGCGAGGAGCGAAAGCGACAAAGCAATCCATGTCGCCGCAAGCGGATGCATGGATTGCTTCGCGGAGCCTGTCATCCGGCGGCGCTTCGCGCCGACCGGGTGCTTCGCAATGACGGTGGCGCACTATCCGCGCCCTAACTCCTCACGCTGCCTGCACTTGCTGCTGCCGCTCCGCTACGCGCCGCACCAGCGCGGCGCAGCGGTCGGCTTGCGTCATCGGCAGCATGTGACCGCCTTCCACCAGTTCGAGATCGAGCGCGGGGCAGACCATCTTCATCGCCTCGCCTTGCGCGCGATAGTCGAGCAGGCGATCGCCCTTGCCATACAGCATGGCCATGGGAAGGCTGAGGCTCTTGTAGCGTGCCATGTAGCCGGGCAGTACGTCGCTCACCGCCATCATGTCGGAGGAGGTGGCGTAGAAGGCGCTGGGTCGCAGACCCAGCAATCCGCCGCCGCGCATCGGGAAATCGGCGGGAGCAGCTTCAGGCGCAAAAACTTCCGCCAGCAGTTTCGGCCCGCGGCGGATGCCGAGCGGCGTTGCCACCGTCCATGCGACGGCTTTGCGCATGAGTGGGGAGGGGATTTCCAGCCCCTTGAACACGTCGGGCGCCGACTCGACGGCATGGGTCAGCGGTGCAAGCAGCGCCAGGGCGCCGGCGCAGTCGGGATGATCGAGCGCAATTGCCAGCGACAGCGCGCCGCCGAGCGAATGCCCGACCACGAGCGGCTGCTTCAGTTCGAGCCGCCGGATCAGGGTCGCGATCGTCTTCGCCTGCGCGGTCAGCGTTGCCGGTGCGTCCTCCGGGCGGGTCGAATAGCCGGCGCCAGGGCGGTCGACGAGGATGACGCGGAAGTCGTTCGCGAGCTTGTCGGCCATCGCGTAGGAGAAATGCAGGAGATTGCCGCCGAGCCCGTGGATCATCACGATCGCAGGTTTCGTGCCGCCGGTGTCGACGTAGTGGATGCGCTGGCCATCGATGTCCATGAACTGACCGCGCGGCGGCAGCAGGGCCTCGACACGCTTGGCGGTGTTGGCGGTGAACCAGACGAGGCCGGCGACAATGACGGCAAAGAGCAGGATCAGCCAGAGAAGGATAGCCATGACGAACCCCCTTCGAGAGTTGAACTCAGTCTAGTCTTGCCGTCCGCGCGCCACGACCGCGGCTTACGCGCGCAGGCGCTCGGCGGCCGGCTGCTCTTTCTTGCTGAAGATCAGGACACCGTCGTCGACGTTGCCGAAGCGGAGCGCCAGCATGTCCTTGGCGTAGTTCTGGTACAGCTTCCACGGCCGCTTCGATCCCTGCTTGGGCAGCACGTCCTTGGCGCGCTGCATGTAGCCGGAAGAGAGCGGCGGCGTCGCATCCGGGATCACCTCGGGATCGACATTGCGCGGCGTACAATAGGCATAACCGCCGCGATCCATCTTGTTGAGGATGCGGCACATGTATTCGGCGGTAAGATCCGCCTTCAGCGTCCAGGAGGCGTTGGTGTAGCCGAAGGTGGAGGCGAGGTTGGGGATGTCGGAGAACATCATGCCCTTGTAGCTCAGCGTCGTGCCGGGATTGGCGACCTTGCCGTCGACGACGATCTCTGCGCCGCCCATCAGTCGCATCACGAGGCCCGTCGCGGTGACAATGATGTCGGCCGGCAGCACCTGGCCGGACTTCAGCTTGATGCCGGTCTCGGTAAAGGTCTCGATCTCGTCGGTGACGACGGAAGCCTTGCCCTCGCGGATCACCTTGAACATGTCGCCGTCAGGCAAGAGGCAAAGCCGCTGGTCCCACGGATTGTAGCGCGGCGTGAAATCCTTCTCCAAGTCGAAGCCGTCGCCGAGCTCGGCCTTGGCCATCTCGATCAGCCGCTTCTTGGCGCCTTCTGGCTTCTTGCGCGCCAGATTGTAGAAGTACATCTGCAGCAGGATGTTCTTCCAGCGCGTCAGGCCATAGGCCAGCTTGTCCGGGAGTCTGGCGCGGAGCCAGTTGGCGATCACGTCCTTGGCCGGGCGCGAAACCATATAGGTCGGCGAGCGCTGCAGCATGGTGACATGCGCGGCCGTCTCGGCCATCGCGGGTACCAGCGTCACGGCGGTGGCGCCGCTGCCGATCACCACGACGCGCTTACCCGCATAGTCGAGATCTTCGGGCCATTTCTGCGGATGGACGGTCTGGCCCCTGAAGCGCTCCATGCCCGGCCAGCCCGGCATGTAGCCGGCGTCGTAGTCGTAGTAGCCGCTGCACATCTGCAGGAAGTTGCAGGTGAAGGTGAGCATCTCACCATCAGGGCCCTCGACATCGAGTGTCCAGCGCGCCTCTGCGCTCGACCAAGAGGCGCGCTTGACCTTGTGATGGTAGCGGATCTTGCGGTCAATGCCGTATTCGCGCGCGGTGTCGTTCAGATAGGTGAGGATGGAAGGGCCGTCGGCGATCGCCTTCTCGCCGCGCCAGGGGCGGAAGCGGAAGCCGAGCGTGTTCATGTCGGAATCGGAGCGGATGCCGGGATAGCGAAACAGGTCCCAGGTGCCGCCGAGCGCGTCGCGGCCTTCCAGGATGACGAAGGATTTCTTCGGGCAGTCGCGCTGCAGGTGGTACGCTGCGCCGATGCCGGACAGGCCCGCGCCGACGATGATGACGTCGAAATCGGCTTGCGCTGGCGGCTTGAAGGGAGTGACGTTGGACGCGTCCGCCAGGGTTCGCTCGGACACATGCTCCTGCATAGGTTCACTCCCTTGAGCAATCAGGCTAAGCGTGTCTCGCTATATTTTGGTGTTGTTTTCTGACACGTGGTATTGTCAGATTAAAGCATCTGACAAAATGCCATGTCAAGCAACTTACCTTGGAAGTCCATTTGGGAAGATCATGACGACAGCGCGGGCAAGGAATTACGCAGGATTGTCGGCCGAGGAGCGCCGGCTGGTCCGGCGCGAGCGGCTGATCGAGGGGGCGATCCGCGCCTATGGTGAGCTTGGCTATCGCAACACCACGGTGAAAGCGGTCTGCGAGGCCGCCGGCCTCACCGAGCGTTACTTCTATGAGTCCTTTGCCAACAGCGAGGCGTTGCTGGTCGCCGCCTTCGACACCGTATCGCGACGGGTCTTCAGTTGCCTGGAGAGGGTCCGCAAGGAACATCGCGGCCCCGCCGAGGAACGCGGCCATGCCGTGCTGCGCGCCTACTACCAGATGCTGAAGGACGATCCGGACGGCGCCCGGCTGTTCGTGATCGAGATTGCGCGCGTTGGTCCCGCGGTGGACGCGGTATGGGGCGCGCTGCTGCCGCAGTTCGGCGAAGTGCTGGCGCGCATGATGGCGCCCGACAGCGACATCAAGCCGAATCCGGGCGAGCTGGTGCGCGCCGGGGTGGTCGGCGGCGTGGTGCAGATCGCCAAGGAATGGATCAGGAGCGGCTATGCGCGCAACGTCGATGCGGTCGCTGCGGATGCGCTGAAGATTTGCCGCGTGCTGGCCGCATAGCTCCGCGCTCGATCTTGCCGGCCAATGCGGCTACGCTTCGCCGCGAAACGTCGGAGGCGCGCAGAAGAAATGTCTGGTAATCCCAAAAGCTGGAAAGTCGGGCTCGTCGGCTATGGCGAGGTCGGCCGCATCCTCGCCGAAGATCTGCGCAAGGCGGGCAATGCGGTTGCCGCCTATGACATCAAGCTCGATGACGACCGCGCCGGGCCGTTACGCGAACATGCGGCGGAGATTGGCGTTCAGCTCGCCGGGTCGCATGCCGATCTCGCGGGACAAGCCGACCTGATCATTTCCGCGGTCACCGCGAGCCAGGCGGTTGGCGTCGCGGAAGCCTGCGCGCCCGCCATCCGGCAGGGCACCTGGTATCTCGACTTCAATTCGGCCTCGCCCGGCGCCAAGCAGCGCGCCGCGGCGCTGATCGATGGCGCTCATGGCCGTTATGTCGAAGGGGCGGTCATGACCTCGGTGCCGCCCTATCGCATCAAGGTGCCGCTGCTGCTCGGAGGCGGCGGGGCAAGGGAGCTAGCGCCGCTGCTGGTCGCGCTCGGCTTCGATGCCAAGGTCTCGAGCGATCAGCTCGGCGTGGCCTCCGCGGTCAAGATGTGCCGCAGCATCATGATCAAGGGACTGGAGGCGATGGTGATCGAAAGTTTTACCACCGCGCGCGCCTATGGCGTCGAGGATGCGGTGCTCGCTTCGCTCAAGGAGACCTTTCCCGGCATCGATTGGGAAAAGCAGGGCGCCTACTTCTTCCAGCGCGTGATCGAGCACGGCCGAAGGCGCGCCGAAGAAGTACGCGAAGTCGCCGAGACCGTGCGCGAGGCCGGGCTCACGCCATGGTCCGCACAAGGCACCGCGGAGCGCCAGGCCTGGATCGCCGATCTCGCCGATGATGGACTGTTCGGTGCGCGGGGTACCAGGGAATTCGCTCGCAGCTCCGATTGGCGTACCGAAGCCGATCGCATCCTTGCGATGTTGAAGGCCGAGAATTAGAGGGCGCGCGTGCATGAGTGCTGTCAGCCCGTTTCGCATCGCGGTTCCGGATGCAGTTCTCGATGATCTGAAATCGCGGCTGCGCAACACGCGCTGGCCGGAGGCCGAGCTGGTCGACGACTGGAGCCAGGGCGCGCCGCTGAAATGGATCAAGGAGGTCTGCGGTTACTGGGCCGAGCAGTATGAGTGGCGCAATCGCGAGGCGTTGCTCAACCGCTTCGCGCAGTTCACGACCGATATCGACGGGCTCGGCATTCACTTCATCCATGTCCGTTCGCCGCATCCGCTAGCGATGCCGCTGATCATCACCCATGGCTGGCCGGGCTCGGTGGTGGAATTCCACAAGGTGATCGAGCCGCTGGTCGATCCCGTTGCCTTTGGCGGCAACGCGGTTGATGCGTTCCATGTCGTGTGTCCCTCGCTGCCGGGTTTTGGCTTCTCCGGCAAGCCCGCAACAACGGGATGGGGCGTCGATCGCATCGCGCAGGCCTGGGCTGTGCTGATGGATCGGCTTGGTTATACGCGATACGGCGCGCAGGGCGGCGACTGGGGTTCGGCCGTGACCACCTCGCTCGGTGCGCAGGATGCGGATCATTGCGCCGGCATCCACATCACGCTCGCGATGGCAACGCGGCCCAATGTCGGCGAGCAGCCAACGCCGGAAGAGGTGCGGGCGCTTGAGGGCATCAAGCATTATGCCGACTGGGATTCCGGTTATTCCAAGCAACAGTCCACCCGGCCGCAGACGCTTGGCTACGCGCTGACGGATTCGCCGAGCGGGCAGGCGGCGTGGATCCTGGAAAAATTCTGGGCCTGGACCGATTGCAACGGGTATCCCGAGAACATCTTCAGCCGCGACGAGTTGCTCGACAATGTGATGCTCTACTGGATCACCGCGAGCGCTGCGTCGTCGGCGCGGCTCTATTGGGAAAGCTTTGGGCCGAAGCGGCGGACGGCGCACACCGTCAAAGTGCCGACCGGCGTTGCCGTGTTCCCCAAGGAGATCGTGACGCCCGTGCGCAAGTGGATGGAGGCAAGCTACATCAACATCACGCACTGGAGTGAGATGCCCAAAGGCGGCCATTTCGCGGCGTTCGAGCAGCCCGACCTGTTCGAGCGGGAGGTGCGGGATTTCTTCGGGAAATTGCGTTGAGCCGCTACGTCGAGCGATATTGCATGAGATTTTGCCCTGGCCTGTGGCCGCGCGAATTGACTTGGGCCGACGCCGGGCGGCAAATGCCGCCAACCAGCGAATTTCAGAGGAACGCATCATGCCTGAGGCACTGATCATCGACGCATGCAGAACCCCGCGCGGCATCGGCAAGGCTGGCAAGGGCGCGCTGTCGGGCATCCATCCGCAGCAGCTTGGCGCCACCGTGCTCCGTGCGCTCGCCGAGCGCACCGGCATCAACACCGCAGATGTCGACGACATCGTCTGGGGCTGCAGCGCCCAGGTTTCGACCCAAAGCGGCGATCTCGGACGCATGTCGGCGCTCGATGCCGGCTATGACGTGCGCGCGAGCGCCGTGACGCTCGACCGGTTCTGCGGTTCGGGCATCACCAGCGTCAACATGGCCGCCAATTCCATCATGGCGGGCTCCGAGGACCTCATCATCGCCGGCGGCTGCGAGATGATGTCGATGGAGGGGCGTCGCGGCGGCGGCCCGATGATGATGGATGCGGGAAATCTTCGCCTCCGCGCGCGGCATCCGCAATCGCATCAGGGCGTCTGCGCCGATGCGATCGCGACTATGGAAGGCATCTCGCGGCAGGACGTCGATGCGCTCGGGCTGGAAAGCCAGAAGCGGGCCGACGCCGCGATCAAGGGCGGCCATTTCAAGAAGAGCCTCGTGCCAGTCTATCGCGAGGACGGCACGCTTGCGCTTGATCGGGAAGAATACCCGCGACCGCAGACCACGATGGAAGCGTTGTCGCAGCTCAAGCCGGCATTCCCTGCCATTGCCGACTATGCGCTTGACGACAAGGGCACGACCTACCGCAAGCTGATCCTGGACAAGTATCCGGACCTCGACATCGACTTCGTGCATCATGCCGGCAATTCCTCAGGGGTCGTCGATGGCTCCGCGGCGATCCTGCTGGCTTCCCCTGAGTATGCGAAGAAGCACGGCCTGAAGCCGCGCGCCCGCGTGGTGGCGATCGCCAATATGGGGGACTCGCCGACCTTGATGCTGAACGCGCCGGTGCCTGCGACGCGCAAGGTGCTGGCGAAGGCGGGGCTGACTATCGATGATATCGACCTGTTCGAGATCAACGAGGCCTTCGCCGTGGTTGCGGAAAAATACATCCGCGACCTCAAGCTCGATCGCGACAAGGTCAACGTCAATGGCGGGTCGATCGCGCTTGGCCATCCTATCGGCGCGACCGGATCGATCCTGATCGGCACCGTGCTGGACGAGCTGGAGCGGCGCGACCTCAAGCGCGGCCTGGTGACGATGTGTGCGGCCGGCGGCATGGCGCCGGCGATCGTCATCGAGCGGGTCTGAGCGCGGCTTGAAGGGCTGAGCTGCGCGAGTTAAATGAAGGAAGACCGGCGGCAGAGTGCGGCCAGTCGAGGATGTGAGCATGGCCGGAATCCCCCGCAAGCCCGACGTGCGCCTGGTCTCGGGACAGGGTGCTGACGGCCATGCCGACATGGTTGCCCGCGCCCGCGCGCTGATCCCGGAACTGCGCGAGCGCGCACCCCGGACCGAGGCGCTGCGCCGCGTGCCTCCCGAGACGGAGCGCGCCTTGCACGACGCCGGCCTGTTCCGGATCCTGCAGCCGAAGCGCGTCGGCGGGGCGGAGCTTGACTATGTCGCGCTAATCGACTGCGCTGACGCGCTCGGCCAGGCGGACGCCTCGGTGGCGTGGAATTTCGCCAACCTCTCCAGCCATCACTGGATGCTCGGCATGTTCGATCCGCGCGCGCAGGACGCGGTGTGGAAGCAGGACGTCAATGCGCTTATCGCGTCGTCCTTCATCTTTCCCGCCGGCCGCGCCCGCAAGGCCAAGGGCGGCTACACGCTCTCCGGCCACTGGCCGTTTTCGTCGGGCGTGGAGTCCTGCGAATGGAACATGCTCGCCAGCGTGGTCGAGACCGATGACGAGGCCGATGGTATCGAGTACCGGATCTTCCTGCTCAACCGGAGTGACTACAAGATCAATGACACCTGGAACGCGACGGGCCTGTGCGGCACCGGCTCCAATGACGTGAAGGTGAACGGCGCTTTCGTCGCCGATCATATGTCGATCGCGGTGAGCGATCTCACGGGCGGCCCCACCCCGGGCAGCGCAGTCAATCCGAATCCTCTGTATGCGCTGCCGGTATTTTCCCTGTTCCCCTACGTGCTGTCGGGGGTCGGGCTCGGCAATGCGCAAGCCTGCCTCGACGACTACGTCCAGCTCGCACGGCATCGCGCCTCGACCTACAACCGCGCCAAGCTCGGCGACATGCAGACGACGCAAATCAAGATCGCGGAAGCTTCCGTCAAGGTTGACACTGCGCGGCTGCTGATGCGCACCAACTGTATCAACGCCATGGCCGATGCGCGGCGCGGCCATGTTCCCGATATTGCCGACAAGACCCGGCTGCGCCGCGACGGCGCCTTTTCCGTCAACCTCTGCACCGAGGCGGTGTCACTGCTGTTCACTGCGAGCGGCGCACGCAGCCTGTTCACGTCGGGTACGCTGCAGCGCCAGTTCCGCGATGCGCACGCGGTCAACTCGCACCTCGCCTTCAACTTCGATGCGGCGGGCACCAACTACGGGCGGGTGGCACTTGGGCTACCTTCCGAGAATCTGACGCTCTGAGGCCGCCGGATGTCCGACCTTCCAAAGCATCCGGCCGATCCAGCCAATGAGTTTGCCACAGACAACTCGCCGATCGATCCGCGCGATTTCCGCAATGCGCTGGGCACCTTCGGCACCGGCGTCACCATCGTCACGGCGATGGCCGCCGATGGCAAGCCCTATGGCGTGACCTGCAACTCCTTCGCCTCGGTATCGCTGAACCCGCCGCTGGTGCTGTGGAGTCTCGGCATGTTCTCGCAGGGCTTGCCGGTGTTCCAGAATGCCAGCCATTTCGCGGTCAACGTGCTTGGCGTGCCGCAGCAGGCGTTGGCCATGCAGTTTGCCAAATCATCCGGCGAGAAGTTCGCCGGCGTGGAATGGAAGCCAGGGCTGGGCGATGCCCCGATCATTGCCGGCAGCGTCGCCCAGTTTCAATGCCGCGCGGTGAACCGCTATTATGGCGGCGATCACATCATTTTTCTCGGTGCGGTCGAGGCCTATTCCTACACCGGACAGGAGCCGCTGCTGTTCGCGCGCGGCGGCTTCGGCAAGTTCGTGCCTGGTGAGGGCAAATAGCGGCCGCCGCGCGCCGCATTCACGCGGGGCAATACCTGCTCGGCCATCAGGATCATCGAACGGCGACCGAGCTCGCGGTCCCGCCAATCCTTGCCGGCATAGAGCAGCGTGCCGAAAGTGCCGACCTCTTCCTGGAACGCAAGCAACTGGTCGGCGACGCTATCCGGCGTGCCGTGGATGATCAGCCTGTCGCAGATCGACTCCAGCGTGACCTCGTCGTCGGGCTGGTCGCGGCGGGTCTTGAACAACTCGATGCGGCCGCCTTTCTTGAGCTTGGTGAAGAGCGAGCGGTAGTAATAGACATAAGGCCCATTGGGATCGGTGGCGTAAGCCTTGGCCGTCGCGGCGTCCGTGGCGACGAACACGCTTTTCGCCACGCGCCAATTGGCGGGATCGGCGGGACGGCCGGCGCGCTCGCAGCCCTCGACATATTTCGGCCAATGGCTCTTCACCCAGGCCGGCATCAGGAAGTTGGCGGAAATCGGGTCCCAGCCGCGCGCGGCGGCTTCGGCAACGCCCTTTGAGAAGGGCGCCACCGCGGTCACCACGATCGGCGGATGGGGGCGCTGCAACGGCTTTGCGATAAACCCCTGGCCGATATCCTCGATCAGGGTCTTCTCGACCGAGATGTTCCAGTACTTGCCGGCGAGATTGTAGGGCGGCTTGCCCTCCCAGATCGCCAGCACCTGGTTGATCGCCTCCAGGAACATGGCATTGCGATCGGCGTCGAGATTGCCGAACAGTTCGGCGTCCGACAGCAGGCCTCCGGGACTGATGCCAAAAATCAGCCGGCCGTCGAGCATATGATCGAGCATGGCGATGGAGGCAGCCACCGAGGCTGGATGGCTGTTCGGCATGTTGACCGTGCCGGTGCCGAGCCTGATCTGCTTGGTGGCGGCCGCAAGCCAGGCGATGAAGGCGACGCAAGAGGTGATGTTTTCGGCCTTATCGGAGACGTGCTCGCCGACATAGGCTTCAGAAAACCCCAGCTCGTCCGCCAAAAGGAAGGCTTCCCGGTCCTCCTTCAGGGATTGCCGCCAATCCTTTTCCAGAGGATGGATCGGCATCGTGAAGAACCCGAGTTTCATGATTTCTGCGCTTCCCCAGGGCGGCCATTTTTTATTAGCGGCAGCGTGCGTCGCCAAACCGGACAAGGCAAGCCCTGAAAGTCGAAAAGGCTGCAAGATCAAGCAGCTTGACCTTTGAAAAGTCACACCCTCTAATCCCCTCAAAATGCGGAAAAGCAGGGCCGGGGGGAGGGCTCGCCTGAATGAAAGCCTCGGCTTTCGCCTACGCACGCGCGACCAGCGTTGCCAATGCGCTGGAACTGCTTGCCGTGCATGGCGAGAAAGCGAAGGTGCTGTCGGGCGGGCAGAGCCTGATCCCCGCGATGAACCTGCGGCTGGTCTCGCCGGAACTGATCGTCGATATCGGCGACCTCAGGGAATTGCGCGGGATCGCGGTGAGGGGCGGGACACTCGTCATCGGTGCACTGACACGGCACGCCGATCTCCTGAAATCATCGGAAATCGCCGCGCACGCTCCGCTGCTGGCGGCTGCAGTGGCGCATGTGGCGCATCCCGCCATTCGCAACCGCGGCACCATTGGCGGCAGCCTCGCGCAGGCCGATCCTGCGTCCGAATTGCCAGCCTGCATGCTGGCGCTGGACGCAACCATGGTGGTTCGGAGCCCAGCCGGGGAGCGGCGGATTGCTGCGCAAGAATTCTTCACCGGGATTTATGAGACGAAACTCACGCCGCTGGATCTGCTGGTAGCGGTCGAACTACCGGCGGCGCGCAATGGCGCGGCGCACTTCTTCCAGGAGTTCGCGCGGCGGCACGGCGACTATGCGATCGTCGGCCTCGCGGCGCAGGCGGTGCTGCAGGGAGACGGGTTCGGCGATCTCCGGCTCGGCTATTTCGCGGTCGGCGATACGCCGGTTCTCGCAAAAGCGGCGGCGAAGCTCACGAGCGTTGCGGTCACGCCGGCGCTGCTGGCCGAGGCCGCAGCCGCGCTTTCGGATGAACTCGATCCGCACGAGGACCAGCAAGCCACTCCCGCGATGCGCCGCCATCTCGCAAAGGTGTTGCTGGCGCGGTGCGCGGCGACACTGTTGAACCGCCCCGACCTGCAAGCCGGAGGAAGTGCGTGACCGCACCAGCGTTGATCTCGCTCACGGTCAATGGCGAGCGCGTCGAGGCGCATGTCTTGCCGCGGCTGAACCTGGCGGACTTCCTGCGCGAGCATCTGAAGCTCACAGGTACCCATGTGGGCTGCGAGCACGGCGTGTGCGGAGCCTGCACGGTGCGCGTCGGCGGCGAGATCGTGCGCTCCTGCCTGATGCTGGCGGTGCAGGTGAACGGCGCTACGGTCGAGACGATCGAGGGACTGTCCGATTCCGGCGAGATTGTCGACCTGCAGGCCGCTTTCCGCGACCGCAATGCGCTGCAGTGCGGCTTCTGCACGCCGGGCATGCTGATGGCGGCGCAGGACCTGTTGCGACACAATCACAAGCCCGCTCGCGAACAGATTCGTGAACATCTCGCCGGCAATTACTGCCGTTGCACCGGCTATCAAGCCATCATCGACGCGGTCGAAAATGTCGCGCGTGCCCGGATGGAGCTGAAGGTATGAGCTCGATCCGTGTCAGTCCGGAAACGCTGTCGGTGCTCGACCGGCCGAATTCGTATATCGGCAAGACCGTGCCGCGGCCGAATCTCGACCGGCTGCTGCAGGGACGTGGAACTTACGTCAGCGACATGGAGCTGCCGCGGATGGCGCACGTTGTGTTCCTGCGTTCGCCGCATGCGCACGCCAGGATCGTGAGCATCGATGCGGCGGCGGCAAGGCGAATGCCGGGCGTGATCGCCATCGTCACCGGCAAGGAGCTTGCCGCCGTCATCACGCCGTGGGTTGGTGTGCTCTCGCACCTCAAGGGACTGAAATCCGCGCCACAATCGGCGATCGCCGTCGACCGCGTCTGCTGGCAGGGCGAGGCCGTGGCCGCCATTGTCGCCACGAGCCGCGCGCAGGCGGAGGATGCCGCCGAGCATGTTGCGGTCGAATATCAGGAGCTCGAGGCCGTAACCGACGTGCGCACCGCGCTCGATCCGGCGACGTCAATCATCCATGCCTCGCTTGGCGACAATCTGGCGTTTGAACGCATTCATGATGCCGGCGCCGTGGAGCAGGCCTTCACCGAGTCCGATGCGGCGGTAGAAGCCGAATTCATCTTCGGCCGCCACACCGGCGTGACGCTGGAGCCGCGCGCCGTCGTTGCCGACTGGAATGCCGGAGAGGCGCGGCTCACCATCTACCAGGGCACGCAGGCGCCGCACATGGTGCAGAACATCGCGGCGCTGCATCTGGGCTTGCGGGAATCCCAGGTGCGCGTCGTCTGCAAGGACGTCGGCGGCTCCTTCGGCATCAAGGTTCACATCTATGCCGACGAGATGGCGACCTATGCGCTGTCAAAGCTGCTGCGCCGGCCGATCAAGTTCGTAGCCGATCGGGTTGAAAGCTTCAACACCGACATCCATGCCCGCGATCATCGCTGCAAGGGCAAGATCGGCGTCAAGCGCGACGGCACGATCACCGCGTTCGAGATCGACAATCTTACCGGCATCGGGCCCTATTCGATGTATCCGCGCACCAGCGCGATCGAGGCCAATCAGGTCGTCAATCTCGTCGGCGGGCCCTACACCAGCAAGAACTATCGTGCGCGGGCGCGCGTCGTCTTCCAAAACAAGAATGTCATGTGCCAGTACCGCGCGGTCGGTCATCCCATCGCCTGCTCGGTCACGGAGGGGCTGGTTGATCTCGCGGCCATGAAGATCGGGATGGATCCGGTCGAAATCCGTCGCCGCAACCTGATCGCGGACGATGCCTATCCCTGCGTCTCGCCATCGGGCCTGCGGTTCGAGCAATTGTCGCACCATGCGTCCCTGACAAAGATCGTCGAGATGATGGGCTACGATGCCTTGCGCACCGAGCAGGCGGCGCTGCGCAAGAAGGGCATCCATCGCGGCATCGGTATCGCCAGCTTTATCGAGGTGACCAATCCCAGCGCGGCATTCTACGGCGTTGGCGGCGCGAAGATTTCGTCGCAGGACGGCGTGGCGGTGCGGCTGGACGCACAGGGTTCGGTGATCTGCCAGACCAGCATCACGGAGCAGGGGCAAGGCTCGGAGGCACTGACGGCGCAAATCGTCGGCAGTGTCCTCGGCGTCTCCATGGATCGCGTGCGCGTCATTCTCGGCGATACGGACGTGACGCCCTATGGCGGCGGAACCTGGGCCTCGCGCGGGGCCGGCATCGGCGGCGAGGCTGCGCTGCAGGCGACGAAGATCCTGCGCAAGAACATTCTCGAGGTTGCGGCCGTGATCCTGCAGTCGAACCCTGCCGAGCTCGACATCGTCAATGATGCGGTCGTCAATGTCAGCGATGGAGCGCCGCGCATCGAGCTGAGTGAGCTGGCGCGCATTGTCTATTTCCGCCCCGATACGTTGCCGCCGGGCATCCAGCCCGAGTTGATGGCGACGAAACACTTCGTGCCGCGCGAATATCCCTTCGCCTTCACCAATGGCGTCCAGGCGGCCTGGGTCGAAGTCGACACCGATACGGGCTTCGTCAAGCTGTTGAAGCATTGGGTGGTCGAAGATTGCGGCACCATCATCAACCCGCAACTGGTCGACGAGCAGATCAGGGGCGGCGTGGTGCAGGGGCTGGGCGCCGCGCTGTTCGAGAAGTGCATCTATGACGAGCGTGGGCAGCTGACCAACGCCAACATGGCGGACTACCTGGTGCCGATGTCCGGCGAGATGCCCGACATCGACGTCGGCCATGTCGTCTCGCCGACACGCGAATCCGAACTCGGCGCCAAGGGCGCGGGAGAGGCCGGAACGGCGGGGGCTGCGGCAGCCGTCACCAATGCGGTCAACGATGCGCTAAAGCCGTTTGCGACCATAGTTACGGAGATTCCGCTGACGCCTCAGGTTATCCTCACGGCCCTGGGACGAATCTGACGAGGGACGCCACCGGCAAAACCAATTACAATCACGCCAAACAGCAATAGGGGAGGAAGAGAGCCAATGTCGAAGAAGGTTTCCAAATCCGAATCGATTTCCCGCCGCCGCCTGCTCGCAACCGCAAGTGCCGGTGCGGCACTTGCCGCCTCACCACTTGGCATCAACCTGCTGCACGCGCAGCAGCCGCCGATCCGGATCGGCATGAGCATGCCGCAAACCGGCGGCCTTGCCGGCGGCGGTAAGCCTTCGCTGCTCGGGATCGAGATCTGGCGCGACGACGTCAACGCCAAGGGCGGGCTGCTCGGCCGCAAGGTCGAACTTGTTGTCTATGACGACAAGTCTAGCGCCTCGGAAACGCCGGCGATCTATTCGAAGCTGATCGACGTCGACAAGGTAGACCTGCTGTTCGCGCCCTATGCGACCGTGCCGACGGCGCCGATCATGCCGATGGTCAAGCAGCGCGGCCTGCTGCTGATCGGCAACTTCTCGTTCCAGGTCAACAGCAAGGTCGGCCACGACATGTGGTTCAACAATGCACCGTGGGGGCCGCCGGACAGCTGGGCCTCGTCGTTCCTCGACATTGGCCAGAAGGCCGGCGGCAAGTCCATGGCGCTTCTGACGGCTGACCAGGAATTCGCCCAGAACTTGGCGAAGACCGCGAGGGAGGTTGCAGGGAAACGCAATCTGCCGATCGTGTTCGACCAAGCCTATCCGCCCAATACGGTGGAATTCTCGAGCATCATCCGCGCACTCAAGGCGACCAAGCCCGACATCGTCTATGTCGCGTCCTATCCGCCGGATTCGGCGGGCATCCTGCGGGCTGTGAACGAGATCGGCGTCGGCGATAACGTCAAGCTGTTCGGCGGCGGCATGGTCGGCCTGCAGTTCGGCTCGGTCATGGAGAACATGGGCTCGCTGCTCAATGGCGTCGTCAACTACAACTCATGGCTTCCGGAAAAGAGCATGTATTTCGACGGAACCAAGGAGTTCTTCGAGAAGTACACGAAGCGGGCCGTTGAAGCCAAAGTCGATCCGCTTGGCTATTATCTCGCGCCGTTCGGCTACGCCAGTGGCCAGCTCGTCGAGCAGGCCATCAACGCGACGAAATCGCTCGATCAAAAAGGCCTCGCAAAATATCTGCGCGAGAACACGCATAAGACTATCGTCGGTCCGATCGCGTTCTCGGCGGACGGCGAGCGCAAGGAAACCGCAGTGCTGCAGGCCCAGTTCCGCGGCGTGGTGGATAAGAACATCGAGCAGTTCCGCAGCTCGGGCAAGCAGGTGATCCTGTTCCCGGAGAATTTGAAGTCGGGCGAGCTTGTTGCTCCGTTCGAGGCTGCCCGGAAGTAACTCCGGACAATGTGCGGCTGTTCGGGATCACGACAAATGATCCCGGACAGGCAATGGATCCGGCATCTGCCGATCGGGGAAGAAGCAGCTCAAGCCGGGTCAAGGGGGACCTCAATTGTTTTCAATGGACCTGCTGCTCGATGCGGTGGTGATCGGGGTGCTGCTCGGCTGCTTCTATGGCGCGGTCAGCCTCGGATTGTCCGTTTCGTTCGGCCTGCTCGACGTTCCCCATGTGGCGCATCCGGCGTTTCTGGTGCTGGCGTCCTACGGGGTGTACTTCCTCAACGAGCACTACGCCATCGATCCGCTGGTGGCGGGGCTGCTGATTACCCCGCTGCTCTTCGTATTCGGCCTTGGCGCCTATCGCCTTTACTACGAAACGTTCGAGAGGCGCGGCAGCGACGCCGGCGTGCGCGGCATTGCCTTCTTCTTCGGCGTCGCCTTCATCATCGAGGTGCTGATCATTCTGCAATTCGGCGTGGACCAGCGCTCGGTCACCGCCAGCTATATCGGCAAGGCCTTGCGGCTCGGTGACTTCAGGATTCCGTATCGGTTGCTGGTCGCCTTCGTCGTCGCTGCGGTGCTGACCATATTGCTGACACTGTATCTGTCGCGGACGTTCATGGGGCGTGCGATCCGCGCTGTTGCGCAGGACCAGGAAGCGCTGCGGCTGATGGGCACGAACCCGGTCCGAATCAAGCAATGGGCATTCGGCATCGCCACTGCGGTGCTGGGGGTTGCGGGCGCCTTGCTGATCATCGTTGCTCCCGTCGATCCGACGCTCGACCGCGCCTATATCGGGCGCACATTCTGCGTCGTTGTCATGGCGGGGCTTGGCAGCATGAGCGGCACGCTGGTCGCCGCGATCATCCTCGGCGTTGCCGAGTCCATCGTGCTCACCATGTTCGGCGCCTCCTGGGCCCCGGCGATTTCCTTTGCGATGCTGCTCGGCGTGCTTGCCGTGCGCCCGCAGGGCCTGTTCGGAAGGCGATCATGAAGCGTAACGGGATCGCTTTCTGGATCGGAGCGGTGGCCTTTCTCGTCGCCGCCTTTGTCATGACGAAGGTCGTCGGCAATCAGTATCCATTCTTTGCCGGCTACGTGATCCTGCAGTTCATCGCGCTTGCCGTGGCATGGAGCATCCTCGGCGGCTATGCCGGCTATGTGAATTTCGGCACCAGCGCGTTCTTCGGCGTCGGGGTCTATACCTCGGTATTCCTGGTCAAGGCTTTTGGCGCGCCGCTTCTCGTGCAGATCGCCACCGCTGCCGCTATTGGTGCGCTGATGGGATTTGCGCTCGGACTCCTGACGCTTCGCATGCAAGGCATCTTCTTCTCGATCGCCACTATTGCATTGACGATCATCATCGAAACGGCGGTCACCAATTGGCGCTATGTCGGCGGGGCCGCGGGCATCCAGATCCAGCGGCCGCCGGTGACGCCGCCGTTCGACAATTATGTGCAGATGCTGTTCTTCATCCAGGCGCTACTCGTGGTGCTGGCGGTTGCGATCTCGCGTTACATCCAGAATTCATGGATCGGCCGCGGTCTGCAGGCGCTCAAAGATGACGAGCTCGCAGCCGAATGTTCGGGCGTGCCGACGCTGCGGCTGAAACTGCTCGCGTGCGTCATCTCGGGAGCGCTGCTGTGTGCCGTCGGTGCTCCTGCGGCGATGTACCTGCAATATGCGGATCCCGCATCTGCATTCAATCTCAACTATTCCGTCTCGACGCTCGCGATGTCGTTGATCGGCGGAACCGCGCATTGGTCCGGCCCGGTCATCGGCGCCATCCTGCTGAGCACGACGCAGCAATTGCTGACCGTCACCATCTCTTCGGAAGTAAATGTGCTGGTGCTCGGCGTCATGCTGGTGCTGTTCGTGGTAGGCGCGCCGGAGGGCATCATTGGACTGATCCGCAAGTTGCGCCGCGACCGCAAGGAGGGTGGGGCATGACGCCTGCCGAAGTCCGGACTCCCCTGCTGCGGATCGTTTCGCTTACAAAGCGCTTCGGCGGCTTCGTCGCGCTCGACAATGTCAGCGTCGAGATTCCTCCGGGAGAGCGGTTCGGCCTGATCGGCCCGAACGGTTCGGGAAAGACCACGCTGATCAACTGCATTTCCGGCGCGCTCCGCACCGAACCCGGCACGGTCATGTTCCGTGACGAGGATATCACGCCGCTGCAGCCGCATATGCGTACGCGCCGTGGCATTGCGCGCAGCTTCCAGATTCCGCGGCCGTTCAGGAGCATGACGGTCGCCGAGAATCTCATGGTCGCGCTCGACTTTGCCGCGCATGAGCATATTTCGGTGGCGCAGCGGCGCGATACCATGATGTCGATCCTGACCCAGATGGGTCTGGCATCGAAAGCCAACGCCTCGGCCACGCAGCTCAGCCAGGTTGAACTGCGCAAGATGGAGCTTGCGCGTGCGATGGCGACGCATCCAAAACTCCTGATCTCCGACGAGGCGATGGCCGGGCTTTCCAGCTCGGAGGTCGACGAGGTCCTCGATCTTCTGATGAGTCTCGCGAGCCAGCACATCACGATCATCATGATCGAACATATCATGCAAGCGGTGATGAGGTTTTCTGATCGTGTGATGTGCCTTGACGCCGGCCGTATCATCGCGATCGGCACGCCATCCGAGGTCATGGCCAACCAGCGCGTGCAGGAGGCCTATCTTGGCACTTAGCCTTGCCATCAACGATCTCGATGCTGGTTATGGCGCCGTGAAGGCGTTGCGCGGCGTTTCGCTTCATGTCGAGGCCGGCGAGACCGTGGCCCTGCTCGGTACCAACGGCAACGGCAAGAGTACGCTGATGAAATGCATCGCGGGCCTGGTCCGGCCGCGGCGCGGCAGCATTTCGCTGACGATCGATGGCGTGGCGAACGATCTGTCCAGGATGTCGGCTGAGGACATCGTCGGCCTTGGCGTCGCGATGGTTCCCGAAGGGCGGCGGCTGTTTCCGAGGCTGACCGTGCTGGAGAACCTGATGCTCGGCGCCTTCCGCAAGGCGGCACGGCGCAATATCGACCACAATCTGGCGTTGGCGTTCGAGACGTTTCCCGCGCTCAGGGAACGGCAGGGCCAGCTCGCCGGCACCATGTCGGGCGGGCAGCAACAGATGCTGGCGATTGCCCGCGCGCTGATGTCCTCGCCGCGCCTGCTGCTGGTCGATGAGCCGTCGGTGGGGCTATCACCGCTGCTGGTCTCGCAGACCATCGCCAAGATCGGCGAGCTCAACCAGAACCTCGGTCTGACTGTCCTCATGGCGGAGCAAAACTTCAATCAGGCGATCCGGATCGCCAGCCGCGGCTACATCATCGTCCACGGCGAGATCGTGGTGGCTGCCGGTTCTGTCGACGAATTGAGGGGCAACGACATCGTCAAGCGGCTTTATCTCGGTGGCGCCGCGTGACCGGTTGATAGGGCCGCGCCAACCATGGCCCCGAGGCCTGGCTATTCCGCCGCGCTGGCGACCGCGGCAACCTGACGGTTGGTGACAACCACCTTGATGGCGTCGTCGATCCGTTCGCGTGCATAACGCAGCGCCGTCGGCAGGTCTGCCAGCGCGAACGTATGCGTGTGGATCTTGGTCGCATCGAAACGCTTTTCCGCCATCAGGGCCATGGCACGGCGGGTGGCGCTGCGGCCTTCGCCGCGAATGCCGTAGAGATAGATGTTGTTCTTGGCGAGCTGTGCGATATCAAGCGTGACGCGTTCATGCGGGAACGCCGCGAGGCAAATCTTGCCGCCGCGATTGGTCATGCGGATGGCCTGATCAATCGTCGGTTCGGTGCCTGCGCATTCGACGACATAGTCGGCGCCGATCCCGCCGGTGAGTTCCTTGACGACGGCGACGGCGTCTTCCTCGTTAATATTGATCGTGCGGTCGGCACCAAGCTCCTTGCCGATGGCAAGACGCTTGTGGCGTGTTCCCGTCAGGATCACCGGGCTCGCGCCGATCGCCTTGGCAACCGCAACCGCCAATAGACCAATCGGACCTGGGCCGATCACGACCACGCTTTCGCCGGCCACCAGCCCGCCCAGTTCGGTCAAGCCGTACATGGAGGTGCCGGCGGTGACGACCAGGGTCGCCTCGGCATCGCTCATGGTGTCGGGGACGCGCGCCAGCGTGTTGATGTGGTTGACCGCGTATTCGGCAAAGCCACCGTCGGTGGTGAAGCCGTTGGCGCGGTGGCCTTTCTCCGGCTTGCCGTAATTGAGGCATGACGTGTACATGCCCTGGCGGCAGCGCTTGCATTGACCGCAGCCGGCATGGATTTCCACGCTGATGCGCTCGCCGATTTTGAATTCATCCACATCGGGGCCGAGCGCGACTACCGTGCCCATATATTCATGGCCCGGTGTAAAGTTCTTGTTGAAAGGCAGACCGCCCAAAATGCTGGCAGGCGAGCCGGAGTGAATGATTTCGAGATCTGTCGCGCAGATCGCCACGGCATCGATACGGACCAGCACCTCGGCACGTCCCGGCATGGGCACCGGCTTGTCACGCAGGAAGAGCTCGTCCGGGCCGCCAAGCACCCAAGCCTTCATTTGCACAGGGATCGGATAATCGGTTGAGGTCCGGATGCCGGTTGCTTCATTCATCGCGTATCCTCCAAGGTCAGGAAGACTAGCGGAATTGCCGGCATTTTCCAGCCGATTGGCTAGTGCCAGAATGTCTTGGCTTTGCGCAGCTTGTGGGCGGCCCTTTCGGCTGCAGCCAGCAGTTTTTCCGTCTCGCCGCGTTCGGTGCCGACCACGGCTCCTGCGGCGAAGGCCACCGGTTCTGCCTTCCGGTTCTCGATGTTATTCCTGAAGCGGGTCACCATCCTCTGGTGCACTGCAATGTCGTTGAGGGCGCCGAGACTGTCCTGCAGGCTACCGAGGCAATCCTTATAGCTGGTAAGTGCTTTCCTGCTGGCGTGACCGTCGAACAGGCTTTCGAAGAAATGGATGCTGTAGCGCAGCTTCTTCATGGCGATGCGCAGCTTGTGCCGATCACGGACGCTGAGCTCACTGATCGCTTTGGCGCGCTTCTTCGCCTTTGCGATACGGCGGTCGAACAGCTGGGCGGCAAACGGCTTGATCCTCTGCTCGCGGAGTATGGGCCGGAGTTTCAGCCACGCACCGTCCTCGACCCATTCGAGTGTATTGAGGATCAACAACCGATACCGCGCACTGGCAATGGCGGCTTTTGCAGCTTCAGCAGCCACCGCCCGCTTGTACTCGAGTTCGGCAACGAGGTCGCCAAGGCCCGCGATCGGCGGATCGGCCGTTTCGAGGTGCTTGACGCGGGTCGCCAGGAAAACGTCGAGATCTCGCACCGGTCCGAGCTTGTCGGCGAGCCATTTGAGGTCGCTCTTGATCGATTCGGTCTGCTTGCTACGAAGCAGATCCGAGAAGACCCATAGAGCTGCCCGCAAGCGGCGCACCCCGACCCGCATCTGGTGCACGCCCTCGGGCAGGCCGGCCAATACAGCCGGCTCGTTGGCGGCGATATGATGCAGGGTGGAGCGGCCGATCACCTGAAAGGCGGCAGCCAGAGTGGCCTTCGGAGGCAGGATGATCTTTGCCGCCGTCACCGCCGCCGTCGGCTGATCCGTGATCAGGTCGTAGCCCTGCTGCGACTTGGCCTTCAGCGCAAGTCGCGCCGGGACGAGCTGCGCAACCATGCGAGCGGTCTTGAAGAGATCGCCGATCGAGCCGCTCTTCAGTTCGAGCTCGACTTCCGCAAGCGGGCTGGAATAGAGCCCGGCGCGGATATGTCCTTCATCGAGCGCGAGCTCGACCCGGCTGTTGCCGGGACGCAGCGGCACCAGCGTGCGATGGACATGGGTCGAGAACACTGCATCGAGGTTGCGCTTTAGTCGCTTCGACACCAACCGCTGCAGCGGTGTGCCGCGCGCCGCGCGCAGATCCGGCCCGTCACCGTCGATGCGCTTTTCCCATTCGCCACGTTCGACTGCCACGCCGTTGGCCGCCGTCTTGATGGTCTGAATGCGCTTCTTGCCGGCCTGTCTGACGCGCAACGAGATGCCGTGGCGTTTGAGCAGATGATTGGGGGTATCGAAATAGGTCGAGACGAGATGCTCATGCTCGGCGAGCTGGCCGTCGCTGGGGCGAAGATTACGCGAGGCTGCAAGTTTTTGCAGGTCGCCGGGGGAGACTTCAAACTTGATTTCGGTCTCGATGCCCATGGTATTCTGCGCAGCGCTCCTTCACATCGCCCGCACGCGCGGCAGGTCGGGAGCTTCGGCGCCCAGCGCCATCCGACGGTCCGTCACGGCACGGTGAAACTGTTCGAGCGCGAGCCCGATGGCGGACAGGTCGCCTTCCTCGATTGCTCCGTCCTCGAAACATTCGAGCGCCTCGCGCAACACCTCGTCGGCTCGGTACTGCATGGCCGACAGCGCTTGCGGCGTCTCCGCCTGGCGCGCTTTGGAAATCAGGTCGAGAAGATCGTCGCGATGGTTCTCGTATGCCTCGCGCTCGTCATGCCTCCAGTAATGCCGCAGCCATGCGCCCGCCGATCCAAGGCCTGACAGCACGAGAATGATGCCCCAGATATAGTCGGTGTATTTCTCGAGGAAGGTGCGCTCGTTGCCGTCGAAATAGGCCGCCGCACCCTCGTGCGCGGGCAGTGCGGCATCCTTGTCGGTGTCCGGCTTCTCGATCTTCGGCGCGTTTGGCAATTCCCTCGCGAGCTGCTGCCGGACGTTGAATACCTGCCGGGCGAAGCCGCCGACCTTCGTGTCCGAGAGCGAGTGCTGTGCGATGATCAGGTGATTGACGCTGACGGTATCAACCTTGTCTTCAGGGCGCGCTGGCGATGAGCTGAAGATGCTGGCGGGAATTTCCTCGGATTCGTAGAGCGGGTGCTTCTTGGCAATTGTTTCCGAAACATCGATCGGCAGGAATTTCGGTTCGCCGCGGCTGGCGGCCGTCGCAGCGATGGCGTCTCTGGTGATCTTGCTGTCGAGCGGACCGACTGTCATGAACGCATCGAGTGTCATATCACGGGCCATCTCGGCAATCTGGTTGACGGCGAACTGTGTCACGGTGACCTTGTCGGCGTTGACGCCGGATTCGGTGAGGATCACCCGCAGCAAGGTGACATTGGCTTGCGTCCGGCCGATGACGCCGACGCGATGGCCGGCGAGTTCGTCGATCGACTTGATCTTCGGGGTGGGGTGTCGCTTCGAGCCCTTTGCCGGCAACCCGGAGGGCACCCACAACACGACGACATTCTTGCGCAGGATGATGACGGACTCGGCGTTGGCCGGCAGGCCCAGATCGCCGCGTGCAACCGCAAGGTCAGTCTTGCCGGCCGCGAACATCGCGATGCTTTCAACCGATCCTTCCGTCGTGATCGGCGTCAGTCTGATCGAACTGCGTTCCCGGGCAAAGATCTGGGCGAGCGTCTGAACCAGCTTCTGATCGTCGCTGTTGGGCGGGCCAACGGCGATGCGAAGGGTGGTCGGCCGCAGGAAAAGGTAAAGCGTGCTCGCTGCGGCACCGAACAGAAAGATGCCTGCTGCGAGGACCAGAAGCGCGTAGCTTTTTCGCTTCCGCCGCCGGCGGGCAACCCGGGAATTGTCGTCTGCCTCTGACATCGTTCTGTCACGTTACACGAAAAAGGCGGGTTAAGGGACCGGAAAAGAACCTGACATGTGCATGACGTCACACGCCTGAAATATCAATGTCCGAACCTTGGGACTAAGAATCAAATGCAAATCCCAAGGCTCTAGACATGCCCGTATTGATCGCGACCGACGCCTGGCATCCACAGGTTAACGGCGTCGTCCGGACGCTCACTTCACTAGCCAATAGCGCATCCGTACTTGGCGCCGAAATCGAATTTTTGACCCCGGAAGGCTTTCCTTCCATGCCGGTCCCAACCTATCCGGGCCTGCGGGTCGCGCTGCCGAGGCGGCGCGAGATTGCGCGCCGGATCGAGGCGGTCTCGCCCGATGCGATCCATATTGCGACGGAGGGGCCGATCGGCTGGGCCGTACGAGCCTACTGCCGCGGCCACAAGCTTGCTTTCACGACCTCCTATACAACACGGTTTCCTGAATATGTTTCGGTCCGCACCGGCATTCCCGAGGGTCTCGGTTACGCCGTGATGCGCCAATTTCATTCCGCCTCATCCATGGTCATGGTCGCAACCGATTCATTGCGGCGGGAACTTGCCGGCCGCGGATTTCGGCGGCTCGGCTACTGGACGCGCGGCGTCAACACTGAACTGTTCCGGCCAGATGATCCGGCCAGACTTGACCTACCGCGCCCGATCTTCATGACCATGGGCCGCGTGGCCGTTGAGAAGAATCTGGAAGCCTTCCTGTCGCTCGATTTGCCGGGCTCCAAGGTCGTCGTCGGCGATGGTCCGCAGAAGGCGGAGCTGCAGCGTAAATTCCCTGATGTCCACTTCCTCGGCGAGAAGAAGGGCAGGGATTTGTCGTCGCATCTGGCTGCGGCGGATGTCTTCGTTTTTTCGAGCCTGACCGACACCTTCGGCGTCGTCCAACTCGAGGCACTGGCTTGCGGTACGCCGGTTGCGGCCTTCCCGGTCACCGGGCCGCTCGATGTTATTGCCGATCGTCCGATCGGCGCGATCGATCATGATCTGCGCGCGGCCTGTTTGCGCGCGTTCAACCTGTCGCGAGAGACATGCCGCAATTTCGCGCTCGAGCGTTCCTGGGAGAACAGCGCGCGACAGTTCTTCGGCAATCTGACGGCGCTGCAGCCGAGCCGTTCGCTGCGACCGGTCCGCCGCGTCGCCAGCCGAAGCGCGGTGCAAGGCTAATCGAACATTGGGTCAACAAGGCAGACTTAATCATGGCAGACATCATCAAGCTTGACGGCAGGCAGCAACTCGACTTCGACCGCACAACGGTCGAGCAGGCCTATGACCGCTGGGCTCCGATCTACGATCTCGTTTTTGGCGGTGTGTTCCGCAAAGGACGCAAGGCGGCGATTGCCGCGACCAACCGCATCGGCGGACGCGTGCTCGAAGTCGGCGTCGGTACCGGCATCTCCCTGCCGCAATATGCACCGCACCTGCGCATCTTCGGCACGGATATCTCGGAAGCGATGCTGGAAAAAGCGAAGAAGCGTGTCGCCGAATTCAGCCTCAAGAATGTCGAAGGGCTTGCGGTGATGGACGCCGAGAAGCTGGAGTTTCCCGACAATTCCTTCGACGTCGTGATGGCGCAGTATGTCGTGACGGCAGTGCCGAATCCGGAAGCCGCGCTAGACGAGTTCGCCCGGGTGCTCCGTCCCGGCGGCGAACTGATCATCCTGACGCGGGTGAGTGCCGACTCCGGCATGCGGCGGTTCATCGAGCAACGCCTGCAGCCGGTAGTCCGTCCACTCGGCTTCCGCACCGCCGAGTTCGCCTGGTCGCGTTACGCCAAGTGGCTGGCCGGTGCCGAGAGAATGGAGCTGGCCGAGCGCCGTCTGGTGCCGCCGCTCGGCCATTTCTCGCTCGTCCGCTTCCGCAAAATCGACGTCGCGGCCGCCGCCTGACAGGGCGGCGATGCCCGCCTGTTGCGTCACGGGCCGCTGGGCACCGTCATATGTCATTATGATGATGTCACATGACGTACATCGAAGCCGTGTACAAGAATCATGAAAGCCCTTGGGGAGACCAGATGATCAAGAACTTCCTGCAAGAATTGCGAACCCAGCGCTGGGATGACCATCGCTATTATCATCACAGCCGGATCAACCAGAGCCTCCATTTCGTCAGCGCGGTCAGCTTCATGTTTGCGTATGTGATGCTGTTCATCGACCCAGTGGTGTCGGGGCTGGTCGGATGGCTGGTCTCGATGACCACGCGTCAGGCGGGGCACTTCTTCTTCGAGCCGAAGGGTTATGACCACGTCAACCATGCGACCCACGAGCACAAGGAAGAGATCAAGGTCGGCTATAACCTGCAGCGCAAGGTCGTGCTGATGACCATCTGGGCGCTGTCGCCGCTGGTGCTGGTCGTTGACCCGACCTTGTTCGGTCTGTTCGATCCCTGGACGACGTTTACCGATTTCACCCGTCAGGTTGCCAAGATCTGGCTTGTGGTCGGCATCGGCGGGCTGCTGTTCCGCACGGTGCACCTGTTCTTCATCCGCGATGTCGAGACTGGCCTCGTCTGGATGACCAAGATCATCACCGACCCCTTCAACGACTTCAAACTTTACTACAAGGCGCCGGTGGCCCTGCTGAAGGGCGAGTTGATCGACCCCGGCCTCGAGAAGCACGTCAAGCACGCGTGAAGATAAGTGTGCGACTGAAGAACGGCTGCGGTTCACCGCAGCCGTTTTCTTGTCAGCATCTCCTTGAGGATCTGGCGGCGGATGCCCTTATTGGTCAGCGAGGCATCGTGCCACCACCAGCCATCCGCTTTCATCTTGCCGGCCGCCGCGACGATGCGTTCGGCCACCGCGGCAAAGTCGACATCGCTGTAGTTCAGGCTGAAGATCAGACGGCCGGTGCCGACCCAGCTCAAAGCCAGCCCTTCGGCGCGCAGATAGTATTGAAGCATCCAGTTGTAGCGGGACGGCTCGGTATAATGGACCATCCAGATCGAGGAGAGGTTGCTGACGCGGACAGGCAGGTCGGCGGCCGCCATCATCTCGTTCAGCTTTTGCGCCCGGGAATTCCAGAGCTCATCCAGTCCGTCGTAGACCTTGCGGAAGGCGGGATCGGCCAGCCGGGTGAGGAATTCATCCATCGCCGTCATGACGTAGGGATGCGAATTGAAGGTGCCGCGTGCAAAGCAGACGTCGGCGGGGCGGTCGGTGCGGAAGCGGCGCATGAGATCCTTGCGGCCGCAGACCACGCCGATCGGAAGGCCTCCCGCGAGGCTCTTGCCGTAGGTCACCATGTCGGCGCGGACGCCGAAATATTCCTGAGCGCCGCCGGCGGCGAGACGGAAGCCGACGAAGACCTCGTCGAAGATCAGCACGATGCCGCGTTCGGTGCAGACCTCGCGCAGCGCCTTGAGCCAGGCCGTATAGGCGGCGCGGTCGTATTGGCCGGTGCGAGAGCTGTCGACCAGCGAGGAATCGCCGGGCGCATTGCTGTTGGGATGCAAGGCCTGCAGCGGATTGACCAGCACGCAGGCGATGTCGCGGCGGGTCCGCAGCACGTGCAGCGTCTTTTCCGACATCTCGGCAAGCGTATAGGTTTCGTGCGGCGAGACCGGATTGCCGACGCCCGGCTGCACGTCGCCCCACCAGCCATGATAGGCGCCGGCAAAGCGAACCAGATGCGAGCGCCTGGTGTGATAGCGCGCCAGCCGCACCGCCTGCATGACGGCTTCGGTACCGGACATGTGGAAGGACACCTCGTCGAGGCCGGAAATCTCGCACAGCCGTCTTGCATTGTCGGCGACCGCGGGGTGGTAGCTGCCGAGCACCGGACCGAGCTCATGCGCGCGGGCTTCGGCCTTGGCGATGCACTCCTTGTAGAAGTCGTTGCCAAAGATGTTGACGCCGTAGGAGCCCGTGAGGTCGTAGAACACATTGCCGTCGATGTCGGTGACGGTGACGCCGGACGAGGATGCCACGAAGGAGCTGGTGCCGAGATATTCCTGCACGAGCCTGCTGTACTGGAACGGAACGCGGTAGGCCTTGGTGAACTGCAGGTCGGAAATGCGCTCAGCGGCTTCGCTCGTCAGCGCCCGGCCCTTGGGATAGCGCTCCTCATAGAGGCGGGCGAGCCGGAAGAAGGCGTCCTGGCGCTGGGTGGCGATGCTCCCCGACGCGCCGTCGGAGCGAAAGAAATCGTCGATCTCGAACTCGTAGTGCGGGATCAGCCGCGCAACGGCCCGCGACATCTTCGAGTGCCCGGTCAGCGACCGGTGCTTGGCGCGCGACAGCGCCAGACGGGCGTGCAATTTGGGAAAGGCCGCGGCGGCAGCGCCGGCGGCGGTGGATAGGGAGAGAATCAGAGTGGGTGAATCCATGCCGAACAGCGCTAACCAGTCCCGCTGACAGATTCATGACAGTCAAAGGCCTCATCTCCACCTTCACCCAGCAGGAAAACATTAACTTCCTGCTGACCAACCGGATCCCCCGGGCGGCGATCACCCGCTTCATGGGCTGGTTCAGCAAGATCGAGAACCCGATCGTGCGGGATTTCTCGATTGCCTGCTGGCGGCTGTTCTCGGACCTCGATTTGTCCGAGGCCAAAAAGACCGAGTTCAAAAGCTTACACGACTGCTTTACCCGGGAGCTGAAGCCCGGGCTACGCCCATTTGATCCACGCCCGGCCGTCGTGGCCAGCCCCAGCGACGGCGTCGTCGGCGCGTTCGGCCAGATCGCCGGTACCGAGCTGTTTCAGGTCAAGGGCGCGCCGTACTCGTTGCTCGACCTGCTCGGTGATCCCCAACTGGTGGAGCAGCACCGTAACGGCCGCTTCATCACACTGCGGCTGACCTCCAGCATGTATCACCGCTTTCATGCCCCACATGACGCCTGCATCGCGCGGGTCACCCTGATCCACGGCGATACCTGGAACGTCAATCCGATTGCCTTGAAACGCGTGGAGCGGCTGTTCTGCAAGAACGAGCGGGCGGTCGTTCGAACGCGGCTGCACACCGGCGAGGCGCTGACCCTGGTGCCGGTGGCCGCGATTCTGGTCGCCAGCATCCGCCTGCATTTCCTCGACCTCACCCTCAACGCACAGACCAGGGGCCCGACGGTCTTCCCCTGCGATGTGGAGGTGCGAAAGGGCGAGGAACTCGGCTGGTTCGAGCACGGCTCGACCATCATCATCCTTGCGCCCGGCGATTTCGAGTTCGATGAGAACGTGAAGGAAGGCGCGCGGGTCCGTGCGGGCGAATCCCTGATGCGAAAGCCGGGAGAGGTGCTCTAGCCGCGGCGGACGCTGGCGCCGCCGTCCACTGGCAGTGTCACGCCCGTGATAAAGCTGGCCTCGTCGGAAGCCAGGAACAACGCGGCATTGGCGACGTCCCAGGCTGTGCCCATCTTCTTGCGCAGCGGCACCTTGCTGTCGCGCTCGGCCTCGACTTCGGCGCGGCTCTTCTTGAATTCGCGGGCGCGGGTATCGACCGCCATCGGCGTGTTCATCAGGCCGGGCAGGATGACATTGGCGCGAATGCCGTATTCGGCGTTCTGATAGGCAAGCTGCTCGGTGAAGGCGATCATCGCCGATTTGGTGGCCTTATAGGCGACGTAAGGGTAGGTCGTGATCGCGGCCATCGAGGAGATGTTGATGATGGCGCCGCTGCGCTGCTGGCGCATGATCGGAATCACGTGTCTGGCCGCGAGGATGCAGCTCTTGAGGTTGATCGCCACGCAGCGGTCGAACGCGTCTTCGGTGATCGCGAGCAACTCGGCGTCGCCGCCGGAAAGGCTGACGCCGACATTATTGTGCAGCACGTCAACCCGGCCCCAGCGGCCATGGGCATCGGCCACCATGGCCTTGATGTCGGCGTCCTTCGTAACGTCGGCCTTGAAAGCGGTCGCCGTGCCGCCCTTGGCTGCGATCATATCCACGGTTTCCTGGGCGGAAGCGAGATTGTGATCGACGCACAGCACCCTGGCGCCCTCGCGCGCGAAGGTCAGTGCAGTGGCGCGGCCATTGCCGATGCCTTCACCCGGGCTCTGGCCGGCGCCGACCACGATAGCGATGCGATCTTGCAGGCGCATGTCAGGCTACTCCCGGGATCGGGTACTGTTGCAGTACCTCTTTGTAATAGGGTTCGTTGTCGATCTTCATCGTCGCAAGCACGCGGACAACCGCGCAATAGAAGGCGATGGTCAGCACAAGGTCGGTCATGTGCTCGTCGGAAAGGTCGCGCTTGATCTCGGCGAAGGTCGCATCCGACATCGCCAGCTCCCGCACCATCTCGCGCGCGCCCTTCAGGATCGCTTTCGCGAGCGGCTCCAGTTTCGACGGCTTGCCGTCGGTCTCCGCCATCAGACCGGCAATGTCGTCATCGCTGACGCCGAATTCTTTGCCAATCTTCACATGGTGAGTGAACTCGTATTCCGACCGCTCGAGCCAGCCTACCTGCAGGATCGCAAGCTCGCGCAGGCGCGGGTCGAGCTTGCTCTTGAAGCGGATGTAACTGCCGATGCCGTTGAAGGCGCGGGCCATGTCGGGCGAATTGACCAGCAGCTTGTGCAGATTGGTGTTGCGCTTGAGCATGTCGCGGTATTCGGGCGCGACTTGATCGGCCTCCAGATAGGGCAGGCGAGCCATGTTTTCTCCCCGGCAGCTCTTGTGGCGTGGCGACGCCGGCGAGCCTGTTGGTTGTTTGACGGGGAAGTTGAGCCATATCTGATCGCCCGCGTAAAGGCGGTCGTGGGCGGGATATTGTCAGGCAGCAACGTCCAGGAGCCGCGACGAGCCCCGGATCAGCACACGGCGCCCTCGCGCAGTGATGGCCGGCGATCCGCCGCCGGTCGAGACCAGGTCGAGCGCGACCAGTCTTTCGATGATGATGCGACTGAGCGAACGTGCCGCCGGCGCCGTCGCACGAAGCGCTTTCAGCGTTTCCCACTGGTCGTGGGTAAGATCACAGTCGAGCTCGGTGTTCATGTTGCCTCGAACAGATCGCTTGCCGTTTCCTGCACGGCCTCTTACCGAGGGCGCATGAAAATCGTGCGACTGAAGCGAGACAAGATTTTGATTGCAAGCGCGATGCGAGGTAACGCTTTCGTCACATCATTTTGATGATCGGATCCATCTCATCCGCGAATCGATTCGTTGCTGTCTTCGCGTATTTCGCTTTCGTCCACGGAGTGCTTGCGCAGATCGTGATGATGATCGAAGCAGATCGCTTGCAGATCGATCTCTTCCGCCTCGACTTCTGGGAGGGCGGCCTCGCAAAGAATGTCCGCGGTGATGTCCTGCACCGCGGAGTCGGCGATCTCGTGAATGAAGCTGATATTTCTGTATTCACCTGAGGCGACCCGGGCCACGACTTCGCGCCGGGTGATTTCGGGATCGACGATGGCCTCGCGGCCGCGCCGTCCGTAGTCAATCATTACAACGAAGTATTGCATCAATTTCCGGTTATGAGGGTGGGCTTTTCTCTGCCGACCATTATTGCCGAAAATCGGAAACAAATCAAGTGTCGAATTCTGAAAATGAAAAGCGCCGCAGTGGTATGCGGCGCTGTTCGGGGGCAAGGCGAATCAGGGGAGTTCCGGCGGGACGGGCCCCGATCAGGCTACCGGCCGCCCTTCTTGGTCCGCTTGGCGGCCTTGGCGCGCATGCGCTGGATCTGGCCACGGGGCAGGGTGAGGAAGATTTCGCCGATCCATTCCGGCTTCACCCCGTTGATCGCCTTGGCGTTGAAGCTGACGAGGTTCACCACGGTCGGCGATTTACCCTTCTCGATGGTCTTCAGGTAGCGCTCCCCGGTTTTCAGCCGCACCACCGCCTCTTCGCCATAGAAGGACGACACCGGGTGGCGCTGGTCCCTATAGACGACGATAATGTCGCCGTTTTCGTACTTTGGCAGCATTGAATCGCCGGTGACCTCGAAAGCAATGGTCTCCTCGTAGCACGGGAACGGCAATTCGACCTCGCCGAGGCCGTCGGGCGGCACCTGCTCATATTCGGGCTCGATCGTGGCTCCGGCGCCGACGCGACCCATGATCGGCACCCAGTTCAGCCTGAGATACTCCATGATCGGCTCGACCTCGGAGGCCTTGATCAGCCTGATCCCCGAGAAGATTTCCGACACCGCGCCCGGGCGCACCCCCATGGCGGCCGCAAGTCCGCCCTTGGATTTACCTGTCTTTTTCAGTCCCCGTTCGATCATTTTGACGTCAAGCATGGCGATTCCCCTTTCCGATTTTCAATACATTCCGAATTTCATAATGAAATCAATGCCGTTTTTCAGAAAAATTGCTTGACCCAATATTCGGAATAGCGTAATAGACGTCAAGGATAGCGGCCGGTGAACGGAAACAGGAACGAAACAGGTGGAACCAGCGTGCTGGCCGCCCGCGCATTGCGCGGCGCTGAGGGAATTTGTGACAAGTGGGATGTCCTATAGGGACGCCGCGGATGCCGTCAATGCGAGGTTCGGCACTGCTTATTCCCGGAGCGCCGCGTTGGGGCGTGCGAGGCGGATGGGGCTGGCGGAGATCGAACGGTTGACGTCGCCGCCAAGGATGACAGAGGCGCAATTTCAACAGGTTGCAAGGCCGCGACAAGATGAGTCCGCGCTGCTCAAGCCCTTACGATGCCGACCGGCTGTCTCGCGGCTCGAAGGAGTCCAGGTTCGCTGTGTCGAAGTTGCTCCGCGCCATCTCGAACTGATCGAGCTGGAGGCTGGCGATTGCCGCTATCCCTACGGCGGGGAAGAGGAGGGCGAGGCCATCACTTTCTGCGGCCATCCCCGCCGCAAGGACTCAAGCTATTGCACGCCGCATTTCCATCTGGCGCGTAACCCCGACAGTCCGGCCGAGCGAGTTCCGAGCGTCGCACCGCTCCGACCCATCGCTACGGTCTGAAAATCAACAGGTAGAGGACGTCAATAAGTGGCACGCAGGAAACGCCGGAAACCGCACGACCCATCAAATGCATATGACCGACGCGCGCAGGACCTGCCGCTCAACGCGGAAGTGTCGGCGATCGAGGTAGACGATCCCCTCGGGCTGGAACCCGGTGAGAAGATTGTCGCCTTGCGATCCACCCGCGGCGATGCCCTGGCAAAGTTGCATACCCACCATCAGATCGACGAAGCGCAGTACCGGGGTGGTCGTGCGTTCCAGAACGATTGGGAGAAGGCCGAGCGTGGCCCCCGGGCGGTTGATCCCGCACGTGAGCACGTCGACGGCGGTCAAGGTCGGGAGCCGATCACGGAAGGGCAGCGCCGCGCCGTCGTGCGGCTCAACCGAATCGAGCACGAGCTCGGCGCAGACGGCGCCGCACTGGTCCACGAGGTGCTGATCCTGGGCATGACCATGCAACAGGTCGGCGAACGCCGCGGCCTGGTCACCCAGCGCTGGAAGGACTATTTTGCGAGACGCTTCCAGGAATGCCTTGACCGGCTTGCGCTGTTCTACGGGTTTGCCACGCCCGCACTGATGCCCGTCAAAAGCCTCCCGCGCTGAAGCGCAGCGGTTGCACGACGTCGTAGGCGGCCTTGCTGAGCGGCACGGCGTAGTCGACCGTCAGCGCGCCGAAGGGTGAGGCCCAGGTCAGGCCAACGCCGACAGAGGAGCGCACGATGTTCTTGTCCGCGACTAGGATCGACTGGCCCGAGAACGCCGTCGGGCCGCGGTAACCGAACACACTGCCGGCATCGACGAAAGTGGATGCCTTCAATCCGTATTCATCGGGCACGCCGGGAATGCCGCTCTGCAGCTCTGCAGTCGTGGCAAAATACATGCTGCCACCGAGATTGTCCCGCGTGGAGCCTGCCGTCAGGTCGCGCGGGCCAAACCCATATGGCGAAAACCCGCGCACCATGGTCGGTCCGCCGAAGAATGTGTTCATGAGCGGCGCTTGCTGCCCGCCCCAGCCAGTAATGTAGCCGCCTTGTCCGCGCACCATGGCGGTAACGTCGCTGTTGAGCTGGTGATAGTAGCGCACGTCCTCGGTGGTGCGAAGGAATCGCACGTCGCCGCCGAGGCCGGCGATGTCCTGGCTGAGCTGTGACCGGATTCCGCTGGTTGGGCTCTTGTTGTTGTCGAGCGTGCTGAAGGTGGTGGTGGTTCCGGCCTGCGAAACCCAGGCGGGGCCGGCCGCCGCGGCCTGCTGGATCGGCAACGATGCGATGAGGCCGCTGGAGTTCGGCGACAGCGTGATGTTCTGGTTGTAGAGCGAGTAGCGCCATTGCACGCCGAGCTGCTCGGTGAGCGGCGTGCCGAACAGCAGGGATGCGCCATAGGTTCCGGTGCCATAGGACTGGTAGCTCGTTGGCTCGCTTTGCCGGCCGAACAGTTCGATGCCGGCTGCGACCCGCGTGCCCAGGAAGTAGGGTTCCGATGCGGAGAGGTTGATGCCCTGCGCGTACTGACCGAACGTTGCCGACGCCTTCACGTCGTAACCCGTGCCATAGAGGTTGCGTTCGCTCACCTTGATTTCGCCGAGCCAGCCGTCCTGGGTCGAATAGCCACCGGCAAAATTGATGTCACCGGTCTTCTGATCGACGGCTTCGACGTCGAGCACGACGCGGTCGGGCGATGAGCCTGGGCGTTTCGTGATTTTCACGGTCTTGAAGTAGTTCAGGTTCTTCAGGCGGCGCTCGGCGCGGTCGATAAGCGTCTTGTTGTAGGCATCGCCCTCGCCGAAATCGAACTCGCGGCGGATCACGTAATCGCGGGTGCGCGAATTGCCGTGGATTTCGATGCGCTCGACATAGGTCCGCGGGCCCTGGTCGATGACGAAAGCAATGTCGACGCGCTGCGCAGCCTGGTCGCGGGTGATACGCGGCGTGGCGTGGGCAAAGGGATAGCCAAGCTTCGAGAGCTCGATCGCCAGCCGTTCCGTGGTCTTGTCGAGCGCGTTGCCGTCAAATGTAGCGCCGTTGCGGAGCAGCGTCAGGCGCGACAATTGACCGGAATCGACGCCGGGAATGTTGCAGATGACGTTGACATTGCCAAACTTGTAGAGCGGGCCTTCGTCGATCGCGAAGGTCACCGTGAATCCCTTCTCTGTGGGATCGTATTCAGCCCTGGCCGAGGGCACGCTGGCATCGGCATAGCCCTTGCTGCGATAATAGTTGCGGATCAACTCCCGGTCCTGCGCGATGCGATCGGGGTCGTAGGCGTCGCCCCCGGTGAGGAAGCTGAGCAACGAATGAGTGGAGGTCTTGATGACCGCCTTGAGCTGCCGGCTGCCGAAAGCGCGATTGCCGGTGAATTCGACCTTCCGCACCGGCGTCTTCACGCCTTCCGTGATTGCATAGACGAGATCGACGCTGCCATTGCCGCGGTCGATGATCTCGGGTTTGACGCTGACCTCGTCACGCCCGGCGCGGCGGTAGATCTCGACGATGCGGTTCGTGTCGGATTGCACGACGGCGCGCTGCAGCGCGCCGCGCGGCTTGGACTCGATCGCGGCGGAAAGGTCGGAGTCCCTGACCTTCTTGTTGCCTTCGAACGCGACACGGGCAAGCACGGGCGCTTCCGTGACGCGCACGACCAGCGTTTCGCCGGCTCGGTCGATCGAAACGTTCTCGAACAGGCCGGTCGCGATCAGTGATTTCAAGGCCGCGTCCCGCGAGGCTTCGTCGTAGCGGCCGCCGGGCGCGGCGTGAAAATGGGAGCGGATGGTTTCCACGTCGACGCGTCGATTGCCTTCGACGACGATGGCCTCGCGCGACGATGTAGTTTCGGCCATCGCGATCGACATCATCACGATGGTGGCCGCCACTATCCCGCCCATCGCCAGCAGCCGGTGCGCGCGCTGGCGATGGATACTGCGTCTGTTGCTCACGTCCCTGCCGGACTCCCGATTATCCGACTACGATGCAATTGCCGCCGCGGGGCAAAAGAATGTCTGACTCAGGGAGAGTTGCGGGCCGAACTGGCCGTCGCCTGCCACAATTTGGCCGCCACAATTTGAACGCCAGGCTTAATGCGCGTTTTCTCAGAATTGTCGCAATGCCCGCCTCATGTCTCGTCAACCAAGTAGCCGGAGACGTTGGCATTATCTCCGCCGACGCTCGCCAGGAGCATCACATGCGTTACGTAGCTCTCATCGCCGCCTCGATCATGCTTGCTCAGCCGGCATGGGCGGAGAAGGTACCGGAGATCGACCCGCGCGCATCGCTCGGCGTAGTGCAGCAGTGGATCTACAATTACCGGGCCAAGCCGGACTATGCCCACGTTCCCGCCGCCGTGCGGGTGCTGTTCCACACCCAGACCTTCAAGGAGCCGGAGAACGCCGGCATCTATCTCGGCTTCATCGCGGGGACGATAGGTTCGAATCCGGCCAAGGCCGAGAAGCTGATTGCAAGCTTCTTTCCCGTGGCACCGGAAGACGAATGGGTGATCGTCCGCGCCATCGCCTATTCCGGTCATCCGGACTGGCGCAACCTGCTGCGCCGCGTGGCCCCGCGGATGCCGGCAAGGCGTGCCATGATCGATGCGTATCTTTCGGGCAAACTGCCGATCCTCAGCGAAATCCCGCTCGAAGAGACCAGGCCCGGCGTGATGGACAAGCTGAAGACCACATTCACGAAGAATCCCTTCGCCAAGGAGGAGAAGAAGGTCAATACGACGATCAGCTTCGCTGGCAGCCAGGATCTGCTCGACACGCTGTGGGGTTACTATTTTGCGACCGGCTCGCAGATGCCAGTCAAGCGCATTGTGGAGATGCTGCCGTGGAGCAAGAGCCGCGACACCGTCGACAAGCTGACGGTCGGCAGCATGGCGCGCTACACGCTGGCGAGCTACGCCATTCGCGATGCCCAGCTGCGGGAATTGCTGCGTAGCGAGTTGTCGCGCGCGAAGGAGCCGATCAAGGCACCGCTGGCCGAGGTGGTCGAGGCGGCCGATACCGTGCAGATCGGCGCGCTACGCCGCGATGCGGTGGCAGCGGTCGAAGACCTGAAGTCCAAGGGCTCGGATGCCCGGCGCAATCTCGACCTCTGGGGCCAGGTCGGCGTCGGTGCGGTGGCGCTGGGTTGCGTGTCTGCAGCGGCGCTGGGAGCGGTTGCGGTCGGTATCCCCTGCGTGATCGGAGGCTCGGCCTCGCAGGGGCTGTTGTCGTTCTGGCAGAAGAACCAGCAGTGATCAGCGGCAGCCGATTGGAGCCGCCAACCACCTGAATGACCGCCGCGTGTGGCCGGCTATCATGTGATCCGGCCGCGTGACCGAGCCGGCTTTGGCTGGTTGCGCGGTCAGCTATGCCCGCGACAGGTCCGGCCCTGCAAAATCCGGGTTTGGCCTTGCCTGCGGCCTTCGCTAAAAAGCCCCAAAGCGATGACCCGGCGCCAATGCCGCCGGACAACAGACTGGGGGAAACGCCTGAATGACCGCAGTACCGCATCTGCCGGAGCGCACGCCGCGCGCAAAGGATCAGCCGACGGCGCTCGACGGATTGCTGGTGGTCGATTTCACCCGGGTCGTCGCCGGTCCGGCCTGCACCCAAACGCTGGCGGATTTCGGCGCCGAGGTCATCAAGATCGAGAATCCGGATGGGGGCGACGATACGCGGGCTTACGAGCATGCCGAAATCGGCGGCGAGAGCGCAGCCTTCCTCAGCCTGAACCGCAACAAGCGCGGCATCGCGCTCGACTTCACCAACCCAAGAGCGCTGGAGGTTGCCCGCGCGCTGATTGCGAAAGCGGACGTGGTGGTGGAGAATTTCTCCGGCGGCGTGATGAAGAAGTTCGGCCTCGACTACGACTCGGTGGTCACGACCAATCCCCGCCTGATCTATTGCTCGATTTCGGCTTACGGCCGCAAGGGAGCCTTTGCGCTACGGCCCGGCTTCGATCCGATCACGCAGGCCGAAAGCGGGTTCATGTCGCTCAATGGTTTTCCGGACGGCGAGCCCGTGCGCACCGGGCCGCCGATCGTGGATATGGCCACCGGCATGTCCGCGTGCAACGCGATCCTGATGGCGCTACTGGCGCGCGATAAACTCGGCCGCGGCCAGCGGGTCGAGGTTGCGCTGATCGATATCGCGGTTGCGATGACCGGATTCTACGGCATGGCCTATCTGGTCAGCGGCAACAATCCCGGCCGTTTTGGCAACTCGCCGAACGGATCGCCGACGGTCGGCGTCTACCGCGCCTCCGACGGCCCGCTTTACATGGCCTGCGCCAACGACCGGCTCTACCGCCGCCTGGTAACGGAAGTGCTGGAGCGGCCGGACCTCGTCACCGACCCCGACTTTTCCCATCGTAAGGCGCGCACCGCCAACAAGGAGAAACTGCGCGCCATCATTGCCGGCATATTCGCCACCGACAAGCTCGAGAACTGGATGGCGAAGATGAAGAAGGCCAATATCCCTGTCGGCTATCTGCGCACGGTGGAAGAGGGGTTCAATGCACCTGAGGTGCGCGATCGCGATCGGCTCAGCCGCATTCCGCATCCGACGGCGGGCACCGTGCCAAACATTGAGACGCCGCTCAACATGAGCCTGACCCCGACGGTCGATCCCGTGGCCGCGCCGCTGCTCGGGCAGCACACCAAGGATGTGCTGCGCAAGACGCTGGGCTACGACGATCGCCGCATCGCCGAGCTTGCCGAAGCCGGCGCTTTCGGCAAGGCGATCCCGACCCGCGGGGCGGATGAATAGATTGCTACGAGGGAGCGAAGCACATGAATGACGGAACGCCGGTCCGGCCAGAGCGGAATGTCGAACTCGGCGCCAGCGGCGAGGAATTCCAGAACCTGCACGAGTTCGTGCGCAAGGCGCGCGCCCGGCTCAACCAGAATGCGTGGGACTACATTGTCGGCGCGGCCGAGACCGAGACCACGCTGCGGCGCAACCGGATGTCACTCGACGAGATCGCGTTCCGCCCGCGCGTGCTGCGCAACGTCGCCAAGGTCGATGCGTCCGTCGAAGCGTTCGGCCGCAGGTTGCGGTTGCCGGTGGTGATGGCACCGGTCGGCGCGCTCGAAATCTTCAATCCCGACTCCGGCGCTGTCGTCGCGCGCGCTGCGGGCAGGTTCGGCGCCTCGCACATGCTGAGCTCGGTGTCCGAGCCGGGGCTAGAGAAAACGGCGAAAGCCGCACCTGACGCGCTGCGTTTCTACCAGCTCTATGTTCGAGGTGACGACGCTTTCGTCGAAGATGTCGTCAGCCGCACGATCTCCAACGGCTATGCCGCGTTCTGCCTGACGGTCGATACCGCGCATTACAGCCGGCGCGAGCGCGATATCGCCAAGCGCTATGTGCGTGAGAGCCGGATTCGTGCGACCGGCGGCGATTTCCAGAAGAGCCTGGATTGGCGCACGGTGAAGCTGATCAAGGACAAGTTCAGGATACCGCTGGTCATCAAGGGCATCGCCACTGCCGAGGATGCCCTGATCGCGCTCGACCACGGGGTCGACTGGATCTACGTGTCCAACCACGGCGGGCGCCAGCTCGACCATGGGCGTGGCGCCATGCATGTGTTGCCGGAGATCGTCAATGCCGTCGCCGGCCGCGCCAGGATCATGGTCGACGGCTCGTTCTGCCGCGGCACCGACATCGTAAAGGCGATCGCCTCCGGCGCCGATCTGGTCGGCATCGGGCGCCTGCAGTGCTGGGCGCTGGCGGCGGCGGGCGAGGAGGGTGTCGTCCGCATGCTCGAGCTGCTCGAGGATGAGGTGATCCGCTGCCTCGGGCTGCTCGGCGTCACCAGCTTCAAGGACCTGGACAGGTCCTACCTGCATCCGGCCACGGCAACCAACCTGCCAAGCGTATTCAGTGCCTTCCCGCTACTGGATATCGAACCATACCGGTATTAATACGGTAGCTACCGTAGTGCCACAATCCCGACATCATTCGGCGTCGCGCGTTTTGGCGCGATGCATCGAGATTGATTGACGAATTTCGCTTGCGCTCCTGTTGCTGGCTGCGCGCACCGCGCGGTGCGCCAACAAAGTTCCCCTGGAACGTCCCGAAAAATGCGCCAAGCGCTGACGTTTTTGGCCACATTCGAAAATGACCATCGCCGCCATGAAAACGCTGGCCGTCATCTCGATCCTGGCGCTGCTTACCATCTCGGGCGCAGCCTACACCGACCAGGTGCTGACATCAGATCAGCACGCGGCGCAGCGGAGGAATTGACGCAAGGCCGTGGGGGCGGCGTCGGGGACAAGGGGCGAACGATGCTTTCGGTGGATCAGGTTCTCAGATTTGTCAGCGTGCCGGCGCTTTTCCTGGCATTTCATATCGCGACGCAGTTCTCGGGCGGCTAGCCGGCCAGCCGGCCACGTTCCCGCGGGTCCAGCCACTGACGACTGGCGAGAACGCGAGCGCCGTCAATCCGGCCGACGACAGTAGCCGGAAATATGGTAACGTCCTTGAGAAATCGGAGGACGACCATGATTGAACCGAAATTAGAAGTTCCGGCGGAATTGCGCGATCTGGCCGAAAAAACCATCGACCAGGCGGAAAAGGCATTCGGCATGTTCTTCGATGCCGCCGCCAAGTCCATGACGTCGGTGCCCAATCCCGGCAGCGAGATCTCGAAGCAGGCGCTGAATTTCACCGAGCAGAACATGAAGGCGGCGTTTGAACACGCCCGCAAGCTGGTTCATGCTACCGATCTGCAGGAAGCTCTGCGCATCCAGTCCGAATTCCTGCGCAGTCAGTTCACCAATGCCGGCGAGCATATGCGCCAGATTACCGGCGACGTGATGTCGGCCGCCAAGGACGCCTCGAAAGGCAAGTTCTGAATTATCGAAAATTTCGGCTTGACACGTCGGGCAAATCAGTGGCATCTGCCCAACGTCGCGAGAAGCATCGAGCCCGCGCCGAAAACGGCGGCGGGCTTTTTGTTTGCCTGCTCAATTGGTTGAATGCGCTCCTTCGACTGGTGTAACGTCCGTCCGGCTGAGGGGGTGTGATGGGTGGTGCGGTCGAAGGACGCGCCGGACGAGACGTCCGGGATCGCTGGGTGCGGGCGGTGAGCCGTATGGCGATCATGGCCCTTGCGGTGATGAGCGGCGGTGGGGCCTTCGCCGCGGATGATGCTGATGGCGCCGCCGGCTCGTGGTCGCCGAACCTCTATCTCGACCTGAGAACAAACTATGCGACGGTGCCAGCCAACTCGCTGTCGATCGGCCTTGGGAGTTTCTCGCCATTTTCGACGCTCTCGAATCTCAGGGCGCTGATCACTGCCGCAACACCCTCGGCCGCGCCTGTCTTGCCGGTCCTGCCGACGCTGTCTTCGCCCGCAAGCCAGAACGCGTGGATCGACGTACCGCTGACCATCGATGTCAGTGACCGCGTCTCGCTCTATGGCGGATTCACCGCCAGCGCCTCGGACAATGGATCGGGATGGTCATCGCTCGACGTCACGAGCTGGAATCTCGGCTTCCAGGCCGACATCTATCAGCAGAACGGCGGATATTTCCCGACCGTGACGCTGCAAACGACCGTTACGCGGTCCATGCCGAACTTGCCGCTCATTGTCACCTCGCTCAACAACATCGTCGAGTTCGGCTACGCGCTCGATGAAGACGAGACCAGGGGGTGGCTTGCCGGCGTGCAGCACACCAAGGTTGACGTGGATTCGCCGCTCGCCCGCGTCAACGACAATATCGTGGGTTGGGTCGGCGGCTACTATCAGTGGCCGAACAACTGGAAATTCACCGGCCGGGTCGGCGTGCAGTCCTTTGGCGGTGCACAGATCCTGAGGCTGACGCCGTTCGAACCCTTCACCCAGCCGATCGTGCGGCTCGATCTCGACCGCATGGACGACAATGACAACCGCCTGTTCGGCGTGACCGCGCAGATCGCCTGGGTGCCGAAACCGTCCTATACGCTGACGCTGCGTACGCCGCTCTATCTGGTGCGCAACTAGCGGATGCTGACGAACTTGCCCCAGACGGCGGCAAGGCCCGCGCCGACCAGCACGATGACCGGACTGTCGCAGAACATGCCGCCATAGCGGCAAACGTCGGCGCTATAGGCGCCGAGCTCGCGGTGACCGGCCGCGTAGAAAACGCCGGACAGGATCAACAGCACTACAGCAGCAAAATACAT
>DASWVJ010000132.1:0-2037 GCA_036406295.1 Bradyrhizobium sp. | reverse complement strand
CCGCGCGACGGGCCACTGAAATGCAGGAAGCCGTAGAGGCCAGCCGCTCCGAGCACGACCAAGATCGCGCCGACGACCTGCTGTCGCCTGCTAAGGCCCTGTACTTTCTTGGTTATTTCGCCGTGCATGCGATCCGGGCCGTTTCCTTGATGACAGCAGCGACGAAATGCCTCACTGGTCCGCTAATAGTGCTCAAACTCAGTTTCAGACAACCAAAAAAAACGCGCAAGCTCCGGAATCGGTCGTTAAAATTTGTATAGGGCTAACGTGACGGCCATTCAGGCGGATGGCTGCCGAGCGGCATCGATGGACGCGCCCAGAAGGCGGGCGTCTTCGACAGGATTGCCGACGGCTTGACAGCGTGCAGTGCACCGAAGCCGGAAGCAATCTCTGCGATAAAAGGCCTGACTGCATCCCCGGGCAACTCCGGGGTTTTCAGTCCTTCAGTAAGCCTGCCGAGATTCCATAGCCATCTTCCGGTCTGCGCCAGTGACACCTGGACGTGCCAGCTGCCGCCCTCGCGCGCTTGGCGTGTCCTGGCGATCATGGCGCCGCATGCCATGAAGTAGCCGGTGGCGTGATCAAGCATTTGCGCCGGCAACTCCTTTGGCCCGTCCAAGCCGGCCGCCTCGCCCTCGGCATGGTTGAAGCCGGTTGCGGTCTGCACCAGCGAGTCAAAACCGCGCCGCTCCGCCCACGGGCCGGCATGGCCGTAGGCCGACAGCGTGACATAGATGATACCGGGATTGATCCTTGCAGCATCCTCCGGCGCAAAGCCGAGAGCTGCAAGCGCGCGCGGCCGGTAGCCCTGCGAAAAGATGTCGGCCTGCGCCAGCAGCTCGCGCATGGCGGCGCGCCCCTCTTCGCTCTTCAGCTCGACAAAGCTCGAGAGCTTGCCGCGGCCGTTATCGATGGAGAGCCACGGGATCGCCCGAAGGTCCGGCCTACAGATCAGCATCACGTCGGCGCCGTGGGCGGCGAGCGTGCGGCCGGCGACGGGACCGGCGATGACACGCGACAGGTCGAGCACGCGGATGCCGGCGAGCGGGCGATCACCCCTGGGCCAGGGCTTTGGTGCGGCCTCGCCGATCTTTTCGATTGTGATGGGCGGCAGCTGCGCCAGCGCTTTGGCGTGCGGCGTCGCCGACCATTCGTCATAGGTGCGCATCATCGCAACCACACCGCCGGCGGCATAGGCGGCCGTCTCGAAGGCTTCGGCGTCCCATTGCATCAGCGCTTTCTGAACATCGTCGCGCTCGGCCTTGCAGTCGAGCACCTTGCAGACGGCGGCGCGGTGATGCGGGAAATTAGTGTGCAATCGTACGAAACGGTTATCGCCGGTCCTGTAGATTCCGGCGATGGCATCCCAGGCCGGTGGCGGCGGCTTGCCGTCGACGCGCAAGTAGCGCTCGGAACGGCATTCGATCACGGCGTGGCGCATGTCGACGGCAACATTCTGGGCCTGCCCGCTGCGCAGCTTCCAGATTTCCGCTGCGGCAAGCCCCGATGCGGCAATGCTGGCTTGAGCGGCGGCAGCGACGCGGAACGATGACGGCAATTGCGGCTCTTCGCCGGTCAACGTCACCACATCGAGCGCGGCGGCGTCACCACCGACGAAAGTCCAGACGTCAGCGAGAATTTCGCGGGGACTTTGCATTGCCATCACTCGATTTTGTGCATGATTGCTTCGAAGAAAGGTGCTCGCTTTTCGCAGCCATGCTCTACCGTTTCCGAACGATGTCCCACCGCCGAAGGAGTTGCAATGGCTGCCATCGATCCCCTCACCGCGGGCGGCGTGCTGCTCGCGACCGCCCTCACCGACGCGGTCTATGTCATGTTCACCGCCGCCGTGGTGGCGAAGAAGCGCGTGCCGGCGGCAACCTGGAGCAGCGTCTGGTATGTGCTCTCTTCCTATGCGGTGATCAGCTACACCGAGAACTGGATTTATGTGGCGTTCGCAGCCGTGGGCTCCTGGCTGGGTGCGTATTTCACCATCACCTTCCTGCACCGCCCGCCCGGCGGCCCGCCGGTGGGGGC
>DASWVJ010000131.1:0-8386 GCA_036406295.1 Bradyrhizobium sp. | reverse complement strand
CGGTAGACCTGCAGGTTCTCCATGATCCGCTGCACATAGTTGCGGGTCTCGGAGAAGGGGATCAGTTCGACCCAGTCGACCGCGTCGACCCTGGGATCGCGCGGATCGCCATAGCGCTCGATCCACTTCTTCACGCTGCCGCGGCCGGCATTGTAGGCCGCAAACGTCATGATGTAGGAGCCGCGGTAGTCCTCCAGCAGCCCGCCGAGCTCGGCAGCGCCAAGCGCGGCGTTATAGACCGAATCGCTTTTCAGCCGGGCGAGGTCGTAGGTGGCGCCGTGCCGCTTGCAGACATAGCGCGCCGCATCCGGCGTCACCTGCATCAGCCCGTAGGCCTGGGCAGGCGAGACCACCGACGGGTTGAAGGCGCTTTCCTGGCGGGCGATGGCATAGACGATGCTCTTCTCCACCTCGGGGCCGATCGCCTTGAACGGCGGGATCCCGTTCACGGGATAGGCGTAGAAGTCGAACGGCAGGCCGCGGTTGAGCGCGGCCTTGCCCATCAGCAGCATGCCGCGCGCATCGGCGTAGCGGGCCGCGATTTCGCCAAGCCCAACCAGCGCCTCGGGGTCGCCGTTCTCGCCCATGTCGGCGAGCAGGGGTACTGCGATCTGGCCTTCGTCGAGCTCATAGAGCAATTGCGCCGCGCGCACGACCTCGAGTCTTTCAGGGCTGCGGCCGCGCGCTGACGGCGCCTTGTTCAGGTCGATCTGAGGCAGGCCGAGTTTGGCGCGCGCGAGCTGGCCGTAATAGCTCGTCGATTGCTCGGCGGCGCGGGTGTAGGCCGCGCGCGCTTCCTGGGCGCGGCCCGCAGCCTCGGCGGCGCGGCCCTGCCAATAGCCGGCGCGCGCAAGCGCCGTCGGGTTGACGCTGCCGACGCCGATGCGGGCAAAGTGCTGCGAGGCGACGGCCGGATCGTTGAGGAAGCGCAGCGCGATCCAGCCGGCGGTGAATTCCTGCTCGGTCTTGTAGATGTCCTTGGACGGCAGCGCCGCGTCGCGCGCGATCAGGTAGGCGGTGCGGAACTCGCTGACGTCGATCATCTTGCGCGCCAGCAGCCGCCGCTCGATCCACCATTCGTCCAGATTGTGCAGCCGGCCCGGGTCCTTCGGCGCGCTCATCATCAGCTGTGCGGCGTCGACGAATTTCTCCTCGCGCCGGAGCAGCTGGATCTTGGCGAAGAGATAACCCGGATCGGAATGAAGCTCGCGCGGCACCGCATTGAGCAATTCCCTGAGGTTGCCGCCCTTGCGGTTGGCGGCGATGCGCGCCTTGGCCAGCGCGACATGGCCGGAGCCGAGCCGCTTGGCGGCGCGCATGCCGGCTGCCTCGTTCTCGGTGCCGTAGAGCAGGGCGTCCATCCGCGCCTTGTGGTCGCCGGCGGTCACGAAAGCGCCGAACATGTCGAGCGCGTTGCTTTCGGTGTCCTCCGACATCGCATCGTTGCGCCAGGCCTGACGCACCAGCCGCTCGGCGTTGTTGCGGTCGCCGCGGGCGATCATCGCTTTGGCCAGCGCCAGCCGGCCCTTTGCCGAGACCGGCGATTCGTTCTCGAACCACGACCAGATCGCAGCATCCTCGCGCTTGTCGTCCCAGAGCGCGGCCTCGAGCCGCCGGCGCAGGAAAGTCTGCGAGGGCCAGCTCGGATTGGCGGATAAGAAGGCACGGTAGCGCTCGACGGTGACGTTGTTGTTGTCGCTACGCAGGATCAGCCACTCGCCGAGCTTTCGCGCCACCGGATCCGAGATCGTCGCTAGCGTCTGGCTCGCTTCATCAGGCTTGCGCTTGCGCAAGAGCTCGATGACGTTTTCCAGCGCGTCCTTGTCGGCCTGCGAGGTCGCCGAGGTCGCGGCAACTGCCGCAGGCGTCACCGGTTTGCGCGCCGTCATCGCCGGCGGACGGGATGAGGGCCCCAGCGGCGCCGTGGCCGGCGCGTGGGCGATTTGAAGCGGTCCGGCCGCGGCGGTCTTCTGCGTATTCTTGTCCGACTGCTTGGGCGCGGCCGGCGCAATAGCTGCGGTCGTCGCCGGTGCGGCATTGCGCGCGATCGGCCGCGGCTTGGGCAGCGGAATCTTCGGGGCGGCTGCGGCCGGAATCGAGAACGCCACTGCCAGTGCCAGGCATGTCGCCAAGGCAGTGGAGCGCAGCGCTGCTGCGCGCACGGTTGGTGTCACGGCGTTCTTTTGTGGCGAATCGTTCAAGCTGACCTGCCCCAAGTCCTATTTGGTGTCCTATTTGATTGAATATGTGGACAAAATACTAACAGACCCCTGTGGGTCCCATGCTCTCTGCGCCTATACCGCGGCAAAATCGCGGCTATGGCACGATGGAACAGGGCCGGCGGTGGTCGGTTCTAGCTTGCGCAACGCCTCGGGGAGCCCGTTTTTTGCGAATGTTGGAGCCGAAGGAGCGCCACCAAACCCAGGATACCAGGGGAGTTTTCGGATTTGACATTGGCTTTCCGAATACGCGGGCGGCAACGGCGAATATCGAATCCGCTTCACCAGTGCCCTTTCGCGGTGACTTCAGACCCGATATGAATTGCCTTTCAGTTCACCTGCCGCGCGCAAGTTCTGGAGGAAGTCCATGGCAGCCAAGACAAAATTCAGGGGGTCGTTCACCGCTCTGGTCACGCCCTTCAAGAATGGCTCGCTCGACGAGGCGGCGTTCCGCTCGCTGGTGAACTGGCAGATCGCCGAGGGCACGCACGGCCTGGTCCCGGTCGGAACCACCGGCGAGAGCCCCACGCTCAGCCATGACGAGCACAAGCGCGTGGTCGAATGGTGCGTCGAGGAGGCCAACGGCCGCGTGCCTGTCATCGCGGGCGCCGGCTCCAACTCCACCAAGGAAGCGGTCGAATTGTCGCAACATGCCGAGAAGGCGGGCGCCAGCGCCGTGCTGATCGTCACGCCCTACTACAACAAGCCCACGCAGGAGGGCATGTATCAGCACTTCAAGGCGATCAACGACGCCATCAACATCCCGATCATCATCTACAACATCCCGCCGCGCTCGGTGATCGACATGTCCGTCGACACCATGAAGCGGCTTTGGGAATTGAAGAACATCGCCGGCGTCAAGGACGCCACCGCCAGCATGGTGCGGGTCTCGCAGCAGCGCGCGGCGATGGGCGAGGATTTCAACCAGCTCTCCGGCGAGGATGCCACCATCATCGGCTACATGGCCCATGGCGGCCATGGCTGCATCTCCGTCACCTCCAACGTCGCGCCGCGGCTCTGCTCGGAATTCCACACCGCCTGGCAGAAGGGTGACGTCGCCGCCGCGCTGAAGATTCACGACAAGCTGATGCCGCTGCACACCAATCTCTTCATGGAGACCAGCCCGGCGCCGATCAAATATGCGATGTCGCTGCTCGGCAAGATGGACGAGAGGCTGCGTCTGCCGATGGTGCCGGTGCAGGAAGCGACGCGCGTCGCCGTGCGCAGCGCCATGGTGCACGCCGGCCTGATCAACTAGAGCGTTTTCAAGCGAAGTAGCCGCCGCAATCGCGCCTTCTGAATAGGCCCGTCGTCGCAGGAGAGGATTCGCCGTGCTGAAGGAATTCAGGGAATTTGCGATGAAGGGCAATGTCGTCGACCTCGCGGTCGGCGTCATTATCGGTGCGGCCTTCGGCGCGATCGTCAATTCGCTGGTCGGCGACGTCATCATGCCCATCATCGGCGCCATCACCGGCGGGCTCGACTTCTCGAATTACTTCACGCCGCTCGCCAAGTCGGTCACGGCGGGTAACCTTGCGGATGCGAAAAAACAGGGCGCCGTGCTGGCCTGGGGCAATTTCCTCACGCTAACTCTCAACTTCCTGATTGTCGCCTTCGTGCTGTTCATCGTGATCCGCCTCATGAACCAGCTCAAGCGCAAGGAAGAGGCTGCGCCGCCGAAACCCACCAAGCAGGAAGAGCTGCTGACCGAGATCCGCGATCTCCTGAAAAAGAACTAACGTGGCTGAGAAGAACGAACGCCCGATCAAGGTCGTCGCCGAAAATCGCAAGGCCCGCTTCAACTATGCGATCGAGGACACGATCGAGGCCGGCCTTGCGCTGACCGGCACCGAGGTGAAATCGATCCGCAGCGGCAAGAGCACGATCGCGGAGTCCTACGCCGATTCCAAGGACGGCGAGCTCTGGCTGATCAACGCCAACATCCCGGAATATCTGCAAGGCAACCGCTTCAATCACGAGCCGAAGCGCCCGCGAAAGCTGCTGCTCCATCGCAAGCAGATCAACAAGCTGATGGGCGCGGTCGATCGCGAAGGCATGACGCTGATCCCGCTGAAGCTTTACTTCAACGAGCGCGGGCGGGCGAAGCTTCTGCTGGCGGTCGCCAAGGGCAAGAAGCTGCACGACAAGCGCGAGACCGTGAAGAAGCGTGACTGGGGCCGCGAGAAGGGCCGGCTCATGCGGGCGCGGGGGTAGGCGAGGCTGCAGCCATTCACTCCTCGCAGTGACGGCGGATGGAGAAGGGCGAGATGAACCAGAAAGACCTGCTCGAAGTCGATTGGAGCAAGATCCCGGCGCCGACGGACGACGGCGGCGCGGCGCATCTGAGGGGCATGGCGATCCCCTCCGTCAGTCTGCGCGCCACCACTGATACCGTGGTGGATCTGTCGCAGCTTACGGACCGGACAGTGGTGTTCGCCTATCCCCGCACCGGCGAGCCCGGCAAGATCAGCCTGGTCGACGACTGGGACATGATCCCGGGCGCGCGCGGCTGCACGCCGCAAACCTGTTCGTTCCGCGACCTCTTTGCCGAGCTGAGGGCCGCCGGTGCCAGGCACGTGTTTGGCCTTTCGACCCAGAGCAACGAATATCAGGCCGAGATGGCCTCGCGTCTGCATCTGCCGTTCCCGGTACTGTCGGACGAGAAGCTGAAACTGACCGAGGCGTTGCGGCTGCCGACCATGGAAGTGGCAGGCCTTACGCTGATCAAGCGGCTGGCATTGATCGTCGACGACGGCCGCATCACCCACGTCTTCTACCCGGTGTTCCCGCCGGACCGGAACGCCAGCGACGTCCTGGCATGGCTGAAAGAAAATCCGGTCTGATTCGTAGGGTGGGCAAAGGCGCAAAGCGCCGTGCCCACCTCCACTCGACGACTGTGAACGTGAAGGTGGGCACGCGGTCGCTTTGCCCACCCTATGCATCAACCTAAATCCTTCCGCACCTGCGCGAACACGTCGCGGAACATTTTTGGCGTCAGCACGCCGGTGTTCGTGTTGTAGCGCGAGCAGTGATAGCTGTCATGGAGGCGGATGTTGCCAGCCTTGTGCACGGCTCCATGCGCAAAGGGCGCCGCTGTGGCCTTCACACCGAGTGCCTTCAGCGTCGAATCATGCGCGACTCGTCCGAGCAGCACGATACAGGCGAGCTTCTGCATCGTCGCTATGGTCGCCGCCAGGAACATCCGGCAGGTATTGATCTCCGCCGGCAACGGCTTGTTTTGCGGCGGCACGCATCGGACGGCGTTGCTGATGCGGCAGTCGACCAGCGATAGCCCATCGTCCGGCCGTGCCTCATAAGTGCCCTTGGCAAAGCCGTATTCGAGCAGCGTCGAATAGAGCAGATCGCCGGCGTAGTCGCCGGTGAAAGGCCGCCCGGTGCGATTGGCGCCCTGCAGCCCCGGCGCAAGACCGACGATCAGCACCCGTGCATCGGGATCGCCGAAGGAGGCGACCGGCGCGTTATGCCATTTCGGCTCACGCGCGCGCGCCTCGGCGCGAAACGCCGCCAGCCGCGGACAGAGCGGACAGTTTTTGTCGGGTTCGGACGCGGAGGGACTGGGACTAGTCGTCGAAATCGTCGTCACCGGCTCCACGGGGCGCCATGGTGGTAGCGCGCTGCAGGAATTGCGGCGCGTGGTGACGCGCTTCGCCGCGCTCACCACGCTCGCGTGGGGCGGGGCGCTCGGAGGGATCGCGTCCGAGCTTGGACTGCAATTCCACGAGGTCGGTGAAAACGTCGGCCTGGCGGCGCAGCTCGTCGGCGATCATCGGCGGCTGGCTGGCGATGGTGGAGATCACGGTGACCCGCACACCGCGGCGCTGCACAGCTTCCACCAGCGAGCGGAAATCGCCGTCGCCGGAGAACAGCACCATCTGGTCGATGTGCTCGGCGAGCTCCATGGCGTCGACCGCGAGCTCGATATCCATGTTGCCCTTGACCTTGCGGCGGCCGGAGGCGTCGATGAATTCCTTGGTCGCCTTGGTGACGACGGTGTAGCCGTTGTAGTCGAGCCAGTCGATCAGCGGACGGATCGAGGAGTATTCCTGATCCTCGATGATGGCGGTGTAATAGAAGGCGCGGAGCAGGGTGCCGCGGCCCTGAAATTCCTTGAGCAGGCGCTTGTAGTCGATATCAAAGCCGAGCGTCTTCGCCGTGGCGTAGAGGTTGGCGCCATCGATGAAAAGCGCGATCTTGTTTGAAACGGGTGTCGACATCAAAGCCTTCTCGCTTGGTAGTTGTTAACGCGTTTTCGCGCAGCTGCAAAGAGCCGCGTGCAGTTTTACGCCAGGCGCCTAAAGTTCGGTGAATCCTTGCCCTCGCTAGTCACCACTGCAATTGTGGTACGGCGAGGGCGAAAAACCTAGACTTTTGACACTGCAAAGGAGTGTTTTAACTTGTCCTGGACGGCACCTTCGCCGTGTCTCTGGACGCTCCGGCCATTCGGCCCCGTTGATTGGGTTAGCAGAACGGGGACGGTAACACCAAATCACAATTTGGCCTTGCGTATTCCTACCGGCGCCTATAACTAACCCCGAACAATCAGCAATTTAGGCCCCATTTAACGGAGCGACAGCAGATGGCGCGCGTCACCGTGGAAGACTGCATTGACAAGGTAGACAACCGGTTCGACCTGGTTCTGTTGGCCGCGCATCGCGCGCGCATGATCTCGTCGGGCTCGCAGCTCACCGTCGATCGCGACAACGACAAGAACCCGGTCGTGTCGTTGCGCGAAATTGCGGAATCCTCGATTTCCCCCGAGGATTTGAAGGAAGAACTGGTTCATTCCCTGCAGAAATTCGTCGAGGTCGACGAGCCCGAGCCCGACACCGTGCCGCTGATCGGCTCGGCCGGCGCAAGCGTCGATGCCGACGACACCGAGGTCGCCGTCGAGCGCATGACCGAAGAGGAGCTGCTCAAGGGCCTCGAGGGCCTGGCGCCCCCCGAAGAGCAACCAGAAGAGGACGAGTAGTCCTTCGCAGCGCACCGTAATTTGACGAAAAGGCCCGGACAATTGTTCGGGCCTTTGCTTTTGTTGACATTTTTCTGGTTAGGATGCGTTCTTTATACGGCGGTCGGGCCGTCTACGCACGGTTGCGTGCATTTCGGCTCGGACGACGCATGACGGGTGTGTAGCGAGCGCGCTGACAGGGCGAATCGATGGCGTTTTGGCGTCGCAGATCACGGCAGATGCAGGCCGCGACCGAGCAGGTTGCGGTGGCGCCCGCCATTGCGCCTGCCCGTCCGGCCAAGCCGCGCGCCGGCATGATGCGGCAGTATGACCTGGTTGAGAAGGTCCGATCGTACAACCCCGACACCAACGAGGACCTGCTCAACCGCGCCTATGTCTATGCCATGAAGGCACATGGCGCGCAGACCCGCGCCTCGGGTGACCCCTATTTCTCCCATCCGCTCGAGGTTGCGGCGATCCTCACCGACCTCAAGCTCGACGACGCCACCATCGTTGCCGCGCTTCTGCACGACACCATCGAGGATACCGAGGCCACGCGGGCCGAGATCGACCAGATCTTCGGCCACGAGATCGGTGCGCTGGTGGAGGGCCTGACCAAGCTGAAGCGGCTGGAGCTGGTCTCGCGCGAGGCCAAGCAGGCGGAAAACCTGCGCAAGCTTCTGCTCGCCATCGCCGACGACGTCCGCGTCCTGCTGATCAAGCTTGCCGACCGCCTGCACAACATGCGCACGCTGGAGTTCGTGCCGTCGGCCTCGCGCCGTCGTATCGCGGAGGAGACGCTCGACATCTATGCGCCGCTCGCCGGCCGCATGGGCATGCAGGAAATGCGCGAGGAGCTGGAAGACCTTTCCTTCCGCACGCTCGATCCGGAAGCCTATGCCGTGGTCAAGCAGCGTCTCGATGCGCTGGCCGAGCGCAACCGCAACCTGATCGGCGAGATCGAAAGCCAGTTGCAGAAGAATTTGCAGAAGAACGGCGTGGTCGCCCATGTCTATGGCCGGCGCAAGAAGCCCTTTTCGATCTGGACCAAGATGGAGCGAAAGTCGGTCGGCTTCGAGCAATTGTCCGACATCTTCGGCTTCCGCGTGGTGCTCGACTCCGTGGAAGCCTGCTACCGCGCGCTTGGCGTGGTCCACACCACCTGGCCCGTGGTGCCCGGCCGCTTCAAGGACTACAT
>DASWVJ010000130.1:0-8219 GCA_036406295.1 Bradyrhizobium sp. | reverse complement strand
GGCCTGGACCGAGGCATTGACGCTGATATCCGAGACACACGCGCCGGACGCCGACTATGAGGCGATGCGGGCGCAGTTCTCGGAATCAGAGGCCGTCAACCTCACCATGCTGATCGGCGCCATCAACGCATGGAATCGCGTCGCCATCGGCTTCCGCGCGGTCCACCCGGTGAAGGCGAAGGCGGCGGCCTAGACGGCGGTCGCCTTGGCAAAGTCGACATAGATCTCGCGCAGCCGGTCCGTCATCGGGCCGGGCTTGCCGTTGCCGACCTTCTTGCCGTCAATGGAGACGACGGCCTGCACGAATACGGTGGCGCTGGTGATGAAGGCTTCCTTCGCAGCCAGCGCCTCGTCGACGGAGAAGGCGCGCTCCTCGACGCGGAGCTGACGCTCCTCGGCGAGCTTCACGACCGCCTTGCGGGTGCAGCCCGGCAGGATCTCGCTGCCGTTCTGCCGCGTTACGATCACGTCGTCTTGAGTCAGGATGAAGCAGGACGACGAGCCGCCTTCGGTGACCTTGCCGTCCTCCACCATCCAGGCCTCACCTGCATTGGCTTCGGCGGCCGCCTGCTTGGCCAGTACCTGCGCCAGCAGCGCCACGCTCTTGATGTCGCGCCGCGCCCAGCGGATGTCGGGCACGGTGATGACACCGATGCCGGTCTTGGCCGACGGCGCGTTCACGATGTCCTTGACGGAAGTGAACATGATCAGCGTCGGCTTCACGTCCGCCTTCGGAAAGGCGAAGTCGCGGCCGGTGTCGGCGCCGCGCGTCACTTCCAGATAGACCATGCCGTTAACGAGATTGTTGCGCTTGACCAGCTCCTTCTGGATTTCCTGGATACGCTCCAGGCTCACCGGCAGCGCCAGCGCGATCTCGCCGACCGAGCGCTCCAACCGCGCCAGATGCGAGGCATTGTCGATCAGCTTGCCGTCGAGCACGGCGGCGACCTCGTAGATGCCGTCGGCAAACAGAAAGCCGCGGTCGAGAATCGAGACCTTGGCCTCCGAGAGCGGTACAAAGGCGCCATTGACGTAAGCGATCGGGTTCAAGACTTGTCTCCTTGCGGCGAAGCGGGATGGCCGCACCATATACGCAAATTGTTAACGCCGATAAACCCTCCGCCCCCGTCATTCCGGGGCGCGTCGCAGACCGGAATCTCGAGATTCCGGGTTCGATGCTTCGCATCGCCCCGGAATGACGGCCGGGGCTAATGCTGCAAGATCTTCGACAGGAATTTCTGCGCCCGGTCGCTGCGGGGCTTGCCGAAAAAGTCCTCCTTCAGCGCGTCCTCGACGATCTCGCCGCGGTCCATGAAGATGACGCGGTGGGCGACCTTGCTGGCAAAGCCCATCTCGTGGGTCACCACCATCATGGTCATTCCCTCGCGCGCGAGGTCGACCATCACGTCCAGCACCTCGCTGATCATCTCGGGATCGAGCGCCGAAGTGGGCTCGTCGAACAGCATCGCAATCGGGTCCATGGCGAGCGCGCGTGCAATGGCGACGCGCTGCTGCTGGCCGCCGGAGAGCTCGGCCGGATATTTATTGGCGTGCTCCGTCAGCCCTACCCGCTCCAGCAGCTTCCTGCCCTTGGCAAGTGCTTCCTCGTGCGGCCGGCCGAGCACCTTCTCCTGCGCAAGGCAGAGATTCTGGTTAATCCTCAAGTGCGGAAACAGCTCGAAATGCTGGAACACCATGCCGACGCGGGAGCGCAGCTTCGGCAGGTCGGTCTTGGGGTCGTTGACCTTGATGCCGTCGAGGATGATCTCGCCGCTCTGGATCGGCTCCAGCGCATTGACGCATTTGATCAGCGTAGACTTGCCGGAGCCAGAAGGGCCGCAGACCACCACCACCTCGCCCTTGGCGACGCTGGTGCTGCAATCCTTCAGCGCCTGGAAATTGGGCCCGTACCATTTGTCGACATGACGAAGTTCGATCATGGATCCTCGCTAGCGGACAATGGCAATGCGCGCCTGGAGGCGCCGGACGCCCCAGGAGGCGATGCAGGAAATGGTGAAATAGACGAGCGCCGCGAACAGGTACATCTCGACCAGGCGGCCGTCACGCTGCGCGACCTTGCTGGCTGCGCCCAGGAAATCGGTGATCGAGAGCACGTAGACCAGAGATGTATCCTGGAACAGCACGATCGTCTGCGTCAGCAGAACCGGCAGCATGTTGCGGAAGGCCTGCGGCAACACGATGTAGCGCATGGTCTGGCTGTAGGTCATGCCGAGCGCGCTCGCCGCCGCCGGCTGCCCGCGCGAGATCGACTGGATGCCGGCGCGCATGATCTCGGAGAAATAGGCCGCCTCGAACATGATGAAGGTGATGAGCGAGGAGGAGAACGCGCCTACCTTGATCGGGCGCGAGGCGCCGGTCAGCCATTGCCCGAGATAGGGCACCAGGAAATAGAACCAGAAGATCACCAGCACCAGCGGCAGCGAGCGCATGAAGTCGACATAGAGCCCGGCGACGCGGCCAAGCAGCCGATAGCCGGACAGCCGCATCAGCGCGATCAGCGTCCCGAAGATCAGGCCGCCAAGCGCCGACAGCGCGGTCAGGGTCAGGGTGAATGTCATCCCCTCGTAGAAGAGATAGGAGAGCGAGCGGCGGATGACGTCGAAGTCGAAGCTGCCGAACATCGCGCTATCTCCCCGTGATGTAGCCGGGGATCGCGACCCGGCGTTCGAGGAAGCGCATGGCGGTGACGACGATGAAATTGATCAAGAGATACATCACCGTTGCGGCGGTGAAAGCCTCGAACACCTGGAACGAAAACTCCTGCATCGAGCGGGCCTGCCCGGTCAGCTCGATCAGGCCGATGGTGATCGCGACCGCAGTGTTCTTGATGGTGTTGAGGAATTCCGACGTCAGCGGCGGCAGGATGATTCGGAATGCCATCGGCAGCAGCACATAGCGATAAGTCTGCGCCGTGGTCAGCCCGAGTGCGGTCGCCGCCTGCTTTTGTCCGCGCGGCAGGGAAGAGATGCCGGCGGCGAGTTGCACAGCAACGCGCGCCGACATGAACAGCCCTACGCCGATCGCGGCCGTCCAGAACGGCGCATTCGGCAGTTGCTTCAGCCAGAGACCTGCCGCGCGCGGCAGCAGTTCCGGCAGCACGAAGAACCACAGGAACAGCTGCACCAGGAGCGGCATGTTGCGGAAGAACTCGACATAAAGAAAGCCGATCCAGGAGGCCGCTCTCGATGGCAGCGTCCGCAGCACGCCGACGACAGAGCCGCAGATAAGCGCAATGACCCAGGCGAGCAGCGACGTCTTGATGGTCAGCACCAGTCCCGACAGCAACATGTCGAGATAGGTGCCGGTCCCCATCGGGTTCGGCTCGAAGAAGATGCCCCAGTTCCAGTTGTAGTTCACAGGTCCCCCGCGCCGAGGCGTCCCTTACGCATCTGGCAAATCTCCATGCAAATGTCCGGCCATTCCTCCAATGGCCGGACAGTGCGTCTCCTGGACCCTCATCCTGAGGAGCGGCGCTTGCGCCGCGTCTCGAAGGATGAGGCCCATCTGTGGCCTCATGGTTCTCCCGGCGATGCGAAGCATCGTCCGGAGACGCGCTTCGCGCTCCTCACCATGAGGGTCGTAAACTTACTTGTACGAATCCGGGTCCGGCGAATCCGACGGCTTTGCGAATTCATTCTTCAGCTCTGCGCTGATCGGTGTAGCCAGGTTCAGCCCCTTCGGCGGAATCTTCTGGGTGAACCACTTGTCGTAGATCTTCTGGCCTTCGCCGCTGGTGTACACCGCAGCGGTGGCAGCATCGACGACCTTCTTGAAGGCCGCATCGTCCTTGCGCAGCATGATGCCGTACGGTTCGGGCTTGGAGAATGCATCCTTGGAGATGACGTAGTCACCCGGCGCCTTGGAGCCTGCGACGAGGCTCGCGAGCAGGATGTCATCCATCACGAAGGCGACCGCGCGATCGGTCTCCACCATCAGGAAGGCCTCGGCATGGTCCTTGGCCGGGATGATGTTGATGTTCAGACCACGCGCGGCGTTGGCTTCGGTGAGCTGCTTGATGTTGGTGGTGCCGGCGGTGGAAACCACCGACTTGCCCTTGAGATCGTCGATCTTGCCGATGTTGCTCGACTTCTTCGAGACGTAGCGGCTTGCGGTGAGGAAGTGGGTGTTGGTGAACCACACCTGCTTCTGCCGCTCGGCGTTGTTCGTGGTCGAGCCGCATTCGAGGTCGATGGTGCCGTTCGCCATCAGCGGAATGCGCGTCGCCGAGGTCACCGGATTGAGCTTGACCTCGAGCTTGTCGAGCTTGAGCTCCTTCTTCACGGCATCGACGATCTTGTAGCAGATGTCCATCGCGAAGCCGATCGGCTTCTGGTTGTCGTCGAGGTAGGAGAAGGGAATCGAGGAGTCGCGGAAGCCGAGCGTGATCGCGCCGGTCTCCTTGACGTTCTTCAGGGTGCCGGTGAGCTCCTGGGCATTGGCTGTGCCTGCGCCGAAGGCGGCGGCGAGCGCGAGGCCAATGATGTAGCTGCGTTTCATACGTGTGCTCCTTGGTTGCTGGATAGCGATGCCGTCTTGGCGATTTCACCCAGGACCGGCGCGATGTAGCGGCGAAACTGCTTCGGATTTTCGCTCATCGGGAAATGGCCGACCTCTTCCATGACGGTGACACGGGCGCCGGGAATCGACGCTGCGGTCCGTTTGGTGTCTTCTGGCATACAGGAGAAATCATACTCGCCGGTGAGCAGATAGAGCGGGCATACTTTAGTATCGATCCTGGCGACCCGGCCGCGCAGATCGCCGTCCACCCGGTAGAAATGGAGGTCGCCCTTGAACACCCCTGGCCCGCCCTGCTTGTAGGCCCACAGCGTCTCGCGGCGCGCGGTTTCGGGGCTCTGCGGAGCAATGAGTCCGGAGACCAGCGCGGCGCAGACCTCGCCGCCATGCACGTCGGGGCGATTGAGCCATGCGGTGTCGTACCACGGCGCCTGGAAGTCGGCGGCCTCGAGGCCAATCAGCGCGCGGAATTCGGCAGCATGGTCGATCGCGAGATTGAGCACGATGCGGCCGCCGATCGAGCAGCCCATCACCACGGGCTTTTCGAGCCTCAAGGCCTTGCAGAAGGCGCGGATGGTTTCGGTGTAGCGCGCCGTGGTGAGCCGATATTCCTCGCCGCTCCAGCTTTCCGGCGGGTTTGACTTGCCGTGGAAGGGCATATCGAAGGCGATGATGCGAAAATCCCTGGCAAACTCCTCGTCCGCCAGGAGATGGCGCCATTGCCGGTTATCGGAGCCTGCGGTGTGCAGGCAGACCAGCGGAATGCCCTTGCCATTCTCCTCGAAATAGATCCGGTGCATCTCGCCGCCGATCTCGACGTGGACATAGCGGCCGACCATGGGCTCGATGTGACCGGTCATGCCGGCATGACCGCTCATGCCGCCGCCCGTGCGTACAGCCGCGGCAGCGCCAGCACGTCCTTGAAATACTGCAGGTTGGCCATGAAGGGATGCAAATCGCCCTCCAGCACCGCCTCCCCGCGCTTGGTCAGCGCCAGCAGATCGTGCCAGCCCGGCCGCGGCATCGGCTGCCAATACTGCGCCCACGCCATCGACGTCGCGCGGTAGGAAAATCGCCACGAGCGCATCAGGACCGGCGCCGGGGTCATATCGACGACGCGGCCGGCGCGGATCGCGACATGAAAGGGCTGCTCCACAGGGCCAAGCAGGCAATCGCAATCGAGGAAACGTCCGCGAGCGATCAGCGCCTCGCTCCGTTCGAGCCAGGCGGGGATTTTGAAAAAGGCCTCGATGACAGCGGCGTTGATGGCGTCCGGAGCTGAACTCATACGCGTTCTGGGGGCAAACCTCGTTGCCATGCCGATACTGGCAATCGGATGGAACAATCCTTTCGCCTCGCCGCCATGATGGCCTGAAAGGCCTGCTTGCCGCAAGGCATGGCGGTCCAAATTCCGTGGCTCGGTATTCGCGCAGCCTTTTTGTCGCATGGACCCTCGCCATGCGTTTCGGCAACAAGCCATTCTATCAACGCGCTTTTCTTCGCCGGCAATTTCAGGAATGATCGCCGGCAAGGAAAGAGAACAGCATCGGTGCCGGCGCTAACCGGCCCTGGAGGGAGAGTTTTGAAATGTTTCAACGCAACCATTTGAAGATCGCGCTCGCCGCCGTCGGCATGCTGGTGTCGGCAGCCGCCGGCGCGCAGGACTATCCGACCAAGCCGATCACCCTGATCGTGCCCTGGCCTGCGGGCGGATCGACCGATATCTCGATGCGCGCGATCGCCGAGGCCGCCTCCAAGGTCCTGGGCCAGCCGATCGCGGTCGACAACAAGGCCGGCGGCGGCGGCACGGTGGGACCAGCCACCATGGCGGCCGGAGCGAAGCCCGACGGCTACACCATCGCGCAAATCCCGATCACGGTGTTCCGCCTGCCGCTGATGCAGGAGGTCTCCTGGGATCCGTCCAAGGACTTTTCCTACATTGTCCACCTCACCGGCTACACGTTTGGCGTGACGACGAGCGCGGAAGGACCCTTCAAGACCTGGAAGGACGTGATCGACTACGCCAAGGCCAATCCCGGCAAGGTCACCTATGCGACGCCCGGCACCGGCACCTCCCTGCATATCGGCATGGAGCAGATCGCAGCGATGGCAGGCATCAAGCTGACGCAGGTCCCGTTCAAGGGCGGCGCCGAGACCAACGCCGCGGTGCTCGGCCAGCACACCATGCTGCAGGCGGACTCCACCGGCTGGAAGCCGCTGGTCGACGCCGGCAAGCTGCGCCTCCTGATGGTGTGGACCGGGTCGCGCTCGCCGAACTACCCGAACACGCCGACCCTGAAGGAACTCGGCTATCCCATGGTCTATGACTCGCCGTTCGGCATCGCCGGCCCGAAGGGCATGGATCCCAAGATCGTCGCCAAGCTGCACGACGCCTTCAAGAAGGCGATCGAGGATCCGGCCGTGATCGCGACGCTCGCCAAATACGACATGGTGCCGAACTACAAGAACACCGAGGACTACAAGAAGTTCGTCGTCGAGGTCACCGAGTCCGAACGCAAGGTGATTGACTCGCTCGGGCTTGCCAAGAAGTCGAACTAGCCGCATTCGTGTCCCGGACGCGGTGCAACGTGTAACGCTGCGCCGCAAAGCCGGGACACATGCCGCCACGCGGACTGCGGATCCGCACGCGCCACCATGGTAAGTCGAAGACGCTCGCAAACGCGCTTGGGGTGCTGCGCAGCGTCGGGGGAACGACTGAGAGAGGTCCGATGAGCGATCAGAGCAATGTCAAGTTCCGCCTCAACAACTCCGAACTCTGGGGCGGGTTGATCGGGCTCGCGCTCGGCATCTTCGTGATCCGGTCCGGCCTGAAGCTCAAGCTCGGCACCATCAACGATCCCGGTTCGGGCTATGTGCTGTTCTACACCGGCATCCTGATGTGCGTATTCGCGGCGACGATCATCGTTGCCGCGGTCACCGAGGGAGGGCCGACCTTCGGCTCGCGCTGGAAGGATGCGCGCTGGACCAAGCCGATCATCGTGATCGTCTGCCTCACAGCGTTTGCCTTCGCGCTCGATCCGCTCGGCTTCCTGCTGTCCTCTATACCGCTGATGATACTCCTGATGCGGCTGATCGATCCGGTGCGCTGGGAGATCGCGATCCCGATCTCGCTGATCGTCCCGACCGGCATGTGGTGGCTGCTCAAGCATGTGCTTGGCATTCAATTGCCGTCCGGCATGTTCGGTATCGGCTGAGCGCGCGCCATGGATACACTCGTTAATGTCGCGCATGGGTTCGGCGTCGCGCTGGCGCCGGTCAACCTGATCTATTGTTTCATCGGCGTATTCATCGGCACGCTGGTCGGCGTTTTGCCCGGCATCGGCCCGATCTCGGCGATGTCGCTGCTCCTGCCCGTGACGCTGTCGGGCACGCCGGAATCCGGCATCATCATGATGGCCGGCATCTATTACGGCTCGATGTATGGCGGCTCGACCACCTCGATCCTGGTCAACATTCCCGGCGAGGCCGCTTCCGTCGTCACCTGCATCGACGGCCACCAGATGGCCAAGCAGGGCCGCGCCGGCCCCGCGCTCGGCATCTCCGCCTTCGGCTCCTTCATCGCCGGCACCTTCTCGCTCGTCGCCTTGATGCTGGTCGCGCCAAAACTCGCCAGCGTCGCGATCGCTTTCGGTCCGGCTGAATATTTCAGCCTGATGGTGCTC
>DASWVJ010000129.1:0-8037 GCA_036406295.1 Bradyrhizobium sp. | reverse complement strand
TGCGAGATGTGCCCGACCTGGATGCGCGCGCGGTCCTGCTTGAGCGCCTCTTTCAGGCGCCGCTCGACCGTGCGGTTGTTGCGCTTCTCGTCCATGTCGATGAAGTCGATGACGATGAGGCCCGCGAGATCGCGGAGCCGCAATTGCCGGGCGACTTCCTCGGCTGCTTCGAGATTGGTCTTGAGCGCGGTGTCCTCGATATGATGTTCGCGCGTCGCCCGGCCGGAGTTCACGTCGATTGCAACCAGCGCCTCGGTCTGGTTCAGCACGATGTAGCCGCCGGAGCGAAGCTGCACGGTCGGCGTGAACATCGCGTCGAGCTGGCTCTCGATGCCGTAGCGGGTGAAGACCGGCTGCGGGTCCTGGTAGAGCTTCACGTTCTTGGCGTGGCTCGGCATCAGCATGCGCATGAAGTCGCGCGCTTCGCGGTGGCCCTGTTCGCCCGCGACCAGGATCTCCTCGATGTCCTTGTTGTAGAGGTCGCGGATCGACCGCTTGATCAGCGAGCCTTCCTCGTAGACCAGCGTCGGCGCGGTGGACTTGAGGGTGAAGTCGCGCACCGTCTCCCACAGGCGCAGCAGGTACTCGAAGTCGCGCTTCACTTCCGTCTTGGTGCGGTTCGCGCCGGCCGTGCGCAGGATCACGCCCATGCCTTCCGGCACTTCCAGGTCCTGCGCGATCTCCTTCAGCTTCTTGCGGTCGAGCGCGTTGGTGATCTTGCGCGAGATGCCGCCGCCGCGCGCGGTGTTCGGCATCAGCACCGAGTAGCGGCCGGCGAGCGAGAGGTAGGTGGTCAGCGCCGCGCCCTTGGTGCCGCGCTCTTCCTTCACCACCTGCACCAGCATCACCTGGCGGCGCTTGATGACTTCCTGGATCTTGTACTGGCGGCGCGGACGGAACGGACGCTCCGGAACTTCCTCCAGCACGTCGTCGCCGCCGACGGATTCGACGACTTCCTCCTCGGCGTCCTCGCCTTCGCCCTCGTCCTCATCGTCCTCGCCGGGTTCCTCCCCCGGCGCTACGGGTGCGAGTTCGCCGTGATGCGCTTCGGCGGGCTCTGTGCCGGCGTGCTCGGCATGGACCGCGTCGTCGGCATGCGCGACGTTCTCCTGCGCCTGTTCTTCGGCGGCGCGCTCGGGTTCGATATTGATCTCAGTGACGGCGCTTGTCTCGGGCGCGGTCGCGGCAACGGATTCCTCGACGACGGCAACGACCGGATCGGGCTGCGCAGGGGCTACGTCGTCGGCGCGCGCGGGCTCATCCTGTGCATGTTCGTGATCATGATGGTCGTCGCCGTCATGATCGTGATGGTGCTCGTGGCTGTGGTCATGATCACTGGCGTGATCGTGATCGCTTGCGTGATCGTGATCACCGGCGTGATCGTGATCAAGGGCATGATCGTGCACGTCATGCTCATGGTGCTCGCCATGAGCCTCGTGCGCTTCATATTCGGGCTGACCACCGTGGGGCTCTTGCCCCTCGACGGCCTGCGGCTCGAGCAGGGCGGCATCTGGGCTGCCCTCGACGATCTCGCTGCGGACACGGTCGCCATTGCCGCGGCGGCGCGCGTTGCGATGGCGTGAGCGGCGGCGGTGGGAGCGGTTCTCGTTCTCCTCCTCGGCCTCGCGATGGGCGCGCTCGTCGGCCTCGATCAGCGCCTGACGGTCGGCAACCGGGATCTGGTAATAGTCGGGATGGATTTCGCTGAACGCGAGAAAGCCGTGCCGGTTGCCGCCATACTCGATGAAGGCGGCCTGCAGCGAAGGCTCTACGCGGGTGACTTTGGCGAGATAGATGTTGCCGCGCAGTTGCTTGCGCTGGGCGGTCTCGAAATCAAACTCTTCGACTCGATTGCCGCGAACCACGACGACCCGGGTCTCCTCCGGGTGGGTGGCATCGATCAACATTTTGTTGGGCATCTTGGAACTCATGACGGCGGCGGGCGCGTTTCATGGCGTGCGCAAGCGGCGCTGGCCTGGGACGCGACGGTCCACCTGATTCGGGGGTTAGGGGAAGGCCAAATCGCAACCCGGCGCGCCGCGCCGAACGGAATCGCACGAAAGCGGGGCACAGCAGTGCGTTTGCTTCGTGGATCAGGGTCGGCAACACAGTCTGGCGCATCAAGCGTCGGCCCGTCTAAAAATAGGGGCGGCAAGGATGCCGCCTGCTAGCTCGCTGCCGGCCCGGCCTGGCGCGCAACACGCGCCTTGCCGGCGAATCGTACATCCGGCCGGGGGGCTGGATGTTCGGCTGCGCCGTATCAAAAACCGTCCCTGGAGCAGAAAAGTGGCCTTGGGACGGCCGCCGCTCGGGCTCGAAACCGCCGCTCCTTGTCAGCCGCGCACGGCGCAGGCTCTGGAGGGGCGGAAAAACGCTGGAAATCTCCGTTGTCTGGAGGTTCCGGCGCGGCACCGGGAAGCTGAATGCGACACAACCGGGGAAATAGCCGTCAGCAGGATTTACATACGTGGATTAGACGTTAGGTGCAAGGAGCGTCGCAGGGGTGCAACACTTCCCACTTTTCACCTCCGGACCATTAGCGTCCCGTTAACCCTGCGGTTCTATTGCGGTAAGAGGGGCTCCTCCGGAGGCTGAGTATCGTTGGCGAGCCGCGCAAATCACCATGTTTTGCTGGGTCTAGCGCTGTTGTGCGCCGCAGCATTGGCATGCGTGGTTCCCGCCGCCGCGGCCGAAGGGCAGGCGCCGGCGCCAGCGGCGATCTCCAACTTCCCCATCGCATCGGACGCTCGTCTGGCTGGTGATGCCAAGCAGACTCGCCTTGTGCTTGATCTCGACAAGCCGATTCAGCACCGCGCCTTCGTGCTCGCCGATCCCTATCGGGTGGTGGTCGACATTCCCCAGGTCAGTTTCCAGCTCCCGGCCGGCGTCGGCACGGCGGGGCGGGGACTGGTCAAGGCGTTCCGTTACGGGCTCGTCATGCCCGGCGGTTCGCGAATCGTGATCGATCTGACGGGACCGGCCAAGATCGCCAATTCCTATCTGCTGGAAGCTGCCAACGGCCAGCCGTCGCGGCTGGTATTGGAGCTGACGGAGGTCGACCGCACCACTTTCATGCATTTGCTGGCAACGGAATCCCGCCCCGAACTGCACCCCGCCATTGCCGACGCGAAAGCGGCTGCAGCGCCCGCCGCGCCTGCCAAGCCGGCAGAACCGCCCGACGATCGTCCGGTGATCGTGATCGATCCCGGCCATGGCGGTCCCGACAACGGCACGCAGGCCGGCGGCAGCGAATTCATGGAGAAGAATCTCGTCCTGACCTTCGGCCTTGCGCTGCGCGACCGTATCGAGAAATCGGGCAAATACCGCGTGGTGATGACACGCAGCGACGACACGTTCGTTCCGCTCGATGAGCGCGTTCGGATCGCGCGCAGCCAGTCGGCGTCACTGCTGGTATCGATCCACGCCGACGCCTTGCCGCGCAAAGAGGGCGATGCGCAGGGCGCCACCATCTACACGCTGTCCGACAAGGCCTCCGACGCCGAAGCGGAGCGGCTGGCGGAAGCGGAAAACCGCTCGGATGCCATCGCCGGGGTGACGATGAGCGAGGAGCCCGCCGTCGCCGACATCCTGATCGACCTGGCGCAGCGGGAAACCCGGACATTTTCCAATCGCTTCGCGCGCGTCTTGATGGGCGAGATGAAGACCACGGTCAGGATGCACAAGCATCCGCTGAAGTCGGCCGGCTTCCGGGTGCTGAAGGCGCCGGATGTGCCGTCAGTGCTGGTCGAACTCGGCTATGTCTCCAACAAGGGTGATCGCGAACATCTAGTGTCGGAGAGCTGGCGCAACCGCACGGTCGGCGCGATGTCCCAGGCCATCGACGCGTTTCTGGCCAAACGCCTGGTAAGTGCAGGGGCCAACTAAGGGCCGGCCCGAGGCCGGAGTAAGCCCTAGTTTGGCCACAGGCGCAGCCCAATAAAAACCACCGAGGGGCTTGCGGAATCAGTCAAATTTGCCCGCCAGACCATGTATTATCTGCCGCGCGAGACAGGGCCGAATGGCGCGCGGGTTCAGGAATTGAAGGAATCGCCGGGAAAAGCGGCGCTCAGGGTTGAAACGGAACATCGATAATGCGCTTGCTCGTGCGGTTTTTGGGATTCCTGTTCGCTGCGGGAACTGTGGTGTTCCTTGTGGGCGTCGCGGCCGCCGCCGGCCTGATCTGGCATTTCTCCAAGGATTTGCCCGACTATTCGCAGCTCCAGGATTATGAACCGCCGGTGATGACGCGCATTCACGCGTCCGACGGCTCGCTGCTCGGCGAATATTCCAAGGAGCGCCGCCTCTATTTGCCGATTCAGGCGGTTCCAAAGATGGTGATCAACGCCTTCCTCGCTGCCGAAGACAAGAATTTCTATGAGCACGGCGGCATCGACTTTACCGGCATGGCGCGCGCGGCGGTGATCTACGCGCAGAATTTCGGCTCCAACAGGCGCCCGCAGGGTGCCTCGACGATCACGCAACAGGTCGCGAAGAACTTCCTTCTGACCAACGAGGTGTCGTTCACCCGCAAGATCAAGGAAGCGCTGCTGGCGATGCGTATCGAGCGGACCTACTCCAAGGACCGCATCCTCGAACTGTATCTCAACGAAATCTACCTTGGCTTGGGCGCCTACGGCATCGCGGCCGCATCGCTGGTCTATTTCGACAAGTCGGTGAACGAGCTGACCATTGCCGAGGCCTCCTATCTCGCTTCGCTGCCGAAGGCGCCTGCGGCGCTGCATCCGGTGCGCAACCGCGACCGCGCCATCGAGCGGCGCAACTATGTGGTCGACCGCCTGCTCGAAAACGGCTGGATCAAGCAGGCCGACGCCGACAAGGCGCGCAAGGAAGGCCTCAACGTCGTCTCGCGCTCCAACGCCGCGCATGTCTTCGCCGGTGAGTATTTCGCCGAGGAAGTCCGCCGCGACATCTTCGAGCGCTACGGCGAGAAGAAGCTCTATGAGGGCGGCCTCTCGGTCCGTACCTCGCTCGATCCCAAACTGCAGGTGATGGCGCGCAAGACCATGGTCGCGGGCCTCGTCAATTTCGACGAGGCGACCGGCTATCGTGGCGCGCTGCAGAAGCTCGACATATCCGGCGACTGGGGCGTGAAGCTGGCCGACATCAAGTCGCTGTCGGACATCTCGCCGTGGCGGATGGCGGTGGTGCTGGAGACCAGCGACCAGTCGGCGCGGATCGGCTTCCAGCCCGGCCGCGAGCTCGGCGGCGCCGTCAGCAAGGTCCGCCAGACCGGCATCGTCACGCTCGACGGCGTCAAATGGGCCAAACCTGCCTCGGGGCCGAGCCGCTTCAAGACGCCGACCAATGTCGCTTCCGTGCTGCAGCCCGGCGACGTCATCTATGTCGACCCGCTTTTCAGCAAGGACGGCAAGGAGATCGAAGGACAGTACCGCTTGCGCCAACTGCCGGAAGTCTCCGGCGCCATGGTGGTGATGGATCCCTGGACTGGCCGCGTGCTTGCGATGGTCGGAGGCTTCTCCTTCGACCAGAGTCAGTTCAACCGCGCCACCCAGGCCTATCGCCAGCCGGGCTCCTCGTTCAAGCCGCTGGTCTATTCCACGGCGCTGGACAACGGCTACACGCCGTCCACGGTGGTGGTCGACGCGCCGATCGAAATCGATCAGGGGCAGGGCGCCGGCGTCTGGCGTCCGGAAAACTATTCGACCGGCAAGTATTATGGTCCGGTGACGCTGCGCGTCGCGCTGCAGCGCTCGCTCAACACCGTGACGGTGCGGCTCGCGCAGGACATCGGCATGCCCCTGATCGGCGAATACGCCAAGCGCTTCGGCGTCTATGACGAGCTGCCGAACTATCTCTCCTACGCACTCGGCGCGGGCGAGACGACCGTCATGCGCATGGTCACGGCCTATTCGATGTTCGCCAATGGCGGCCGGCGCGTGAAGTCGACCCTGATCGACCGCATCCAGGACCGCTACGGCCACACCATCTTCAAGCACGACCAGCGCGAATGCCGCGGTTGCGATGCGCCGGGCGGCTGGAAGAATCAGGCCGAGCCGCAGCTCGTCGATCGCCGCGAGCAGGTACTCGACTCCATGACCGCCTACCAGATCACCTCGATGATGGAAGGCGTGGTGCAGGCCGGTACTGCGACCGTCGTGAAGGAAGTCGGCAAGCCGATTGCCGGCAAGACTGGCACCACCAACGACGAAAAGGATGCCTGGTTCATCGGCTTCTCGCCGGACATCGTGGTCGGCATCTATCTCGGCTATGACAAGCCGCGCCACCTCGGCAAGGGCGCCACCGGCGGCCATCTCGCCGCTCCGATCGCGCGCGACTTCCTCAAGCTGGCGCTTGCCGACAAGCCGCCGATTCCGTTCAAGGTTCCGGCCGGCATCAAGCTGGTGCGCGTCGACTCCAAGAGCGGCATGCGCGCCGGGTCCTATGACGGCCGCGGCACCATCCTCGAGGCCTTCAAGCCCGGCACGGCGCCGCCGGATAATTACGCCGCGATTGGCGTCGACCCCGATGCCAGCCGTCCGATGATGGCGCCGCCGGACGCAGGTAGCATCATGCGCCCGGGCACCGGCGGATTGTGGTAGCCGGTTGCGTCGGGCGGCTTGCCCGGTTACATCCCGCCAACATTGCCTCAAGCGGCTGGAAGAATCATGCGCGCGGAAATCGAACGTCTTGTCGAAGAGATCAAGCAGTCAGTCGGGCTGCTGAGGAGGCATCTTTGACGTCGAGAAATCGACGGCACGCCTGGCCGAGCTGAACAAGCTCGCTGAAGACCCCAATCTCTGGAACGACCCCCAGAAAGCCCAGAAGCTGATGCAGGAGCGCACCTCGCTGGAGGATGCGCTGTCCGGCATCGGCAAGGTCGAGCGCGACCTGCAGGACAATATCGACATGATCCTGCTCGGCGAGGAGGAGAACGACGCGGGCGTCGTCACTGAAGCCGAGAAGGCGCTCAAGGAATTGAAGAAGGAAGTCTCCCGGCGCGAGCTGGAGGCGCTGCTCTCGGGCGAGGCCGACAAGTTCGATTCCTATCTCGAAGTCCACGCCGGCGCGGGCGGTACCGAGAGCCAGGACTGGGCGCAGATGCTGCTGCGCATGTACACGCGCTGGGCCGAAAACCACGGCTTCAAGGTCGAGTTCCTGGAAGAATCCGAGGGCGAAGAGGCCGGCATCAAGTCGGCGACCATCCAGGTCTCCGGCCACAACGCCTATGGCTGGCTGAAGACGGAAGCCGGCGTGCACCGCCTGGTGCGCATCTCGCCGTTCGATTCCAACGCGCGGCGGCACACCTCGTTCTCCTCGGTGCAGATTTTCCCTGTGATCGACGACTCCATCAAGATCGAGATCAAGGAGTCGGACGTGCGCACGGACACCATGCGTTCGGGCGGCGCCGGCGGCCAGCACGTCAACAAGACGGAATCCGCGGTGCGCCTGACGCACATCCCGACCGGCATTGCGGTGGTCTGCCAGGCTGGCCGCTCGCAACACAAGAACCGCGCGCAGGCATGGGACATGCTGCGCGCGCGGCTCTACGAGATCGAGCTGAAGAAGCGCGAGGAGCAGGCCGCCGCCGACCAGGCCGCCAAGACGGATATCGGTTGGGGCCACCAGATCCGCTCCTACGTGCTGCAGCCCTACCAGATGGTGAAAGACCTGCGCACGGGCGTGCAGACCTCGGACACCACGGGCGTGCTCGACGGCGAGCTGGACGAGTTCATGGCAGCGACATTGGCGCAGCGCGCCTTCGGCACCGGGCCCGGCGCGGTCGAGGACGTGGACTAGCCGATGCCGCGCGTCGCCTTCATCGGCTTGGGGCGGATGGGGCACGGCATGGCCGGCCGTTATCTCGATACGGGCTTTGAGGTCGCGGTGTGGAATCGCAGCAGGGCGAAGGCGGATGGCCTGATCGCGCGCGGCGCGCGATGGGCGGCTTCGCCGAACGACGCTGCGCTCGACGCCGATGCCGTCGTCACCATGGTGGCGGATGACGAGGCCTCGCGCGCGGTATGGCTCGGCAAGGACGGCGCGGCCACCAACATG